>SXJR01000293.1 GCA_005779305.1 Myxococcales bacterium | reverse complement strand
GGGCTGCATCCCCACCAAGGCCTTGCTCAAGACCGCCGAGGTGCTGGAGCTGTTCCACCGCGCCAAGGAGTTCGGGCTCGCCGTCGACAACCCGCGCGCCGATTTCCCGGCGGTGATCCAGCGCAGCCGCGACGTGTCCCAGAAGATCTCCAAAGGCGTCGCGTTCCTGCTGCGCAAGAACAAGATCGAGCACGTCGCCGGCACGGCCAAGCTGCTCCCGCGCACCGGTGCCTGGCAGCCGCACCAGGTCGAGGTCGAGCTGGGCGGCGGCGGCACCCGCACGCTCAAGACCAAACACGTCATCCTCGCCACCGGCGCGCGGGCCCGCGCCCTGCCCGGCATGGTGCTCGATGGCGAGCGCATCATCGAGTACCGCAAGGCCATGACCCTACCGGCCCAGCCGAAGACGATGATCGTCATCGGCGCCGGCGCCATCGGCGTCGAGTTCGCGTCGTTCTACCGCGCGCTCGGCACCGAGGTGACCATCGTCGAGTACCTGCCCAGGATGGTGCCCAACGAGGACGCCGAGGTCTCGGCCGAGCTCAAGAAGGCGTTCGAGCGAAAGGGCATGAAGCTCTTCCTGGGTCACAAGGTGACGTCGGCGAAGAACGCCGGTGACCGCGCGACGGTCACCATCGAGCCGGCGAGTGGAGGCGAAGCGAAGACCCTCGAGGCCGACGTGCTGCTCTGCGCGGTCGGCATCTCGCCCAACACCGAGGGCCTCGGCCTCGACGCCCACCAGGTCCCGCTCGATCGCGGCTTCATCAAGGTCGACGACCGGCTCTCCTGCGGCGACGGCCTGTGGGCCATCGGCGACGTGATCGGCCGCGGCCTGGCCCACACCGCATCGGCCGAGGGGGTCTTCGTCGCCGAGCAGATCGCCGGACATCCGACTCGCGCCGTCGACTACACCGCCATCCCGGCCTGTACCTACTGCCACCCCGAGATCGCATCGGTGGGTCTGACCGAGGAGAAGGCCAAGGCCGCCGGCGTCCCCATCAAGGTCGGCCGCTTCCCGTTCCGCCCGCTCGGCAAGACGATGGCCGCCAGCGAGTACCCCGGCTTCGTGAAGACCATCTGGCACGCCGAGACCGGCGCCCTGGTCGGAGCCCACCTCATCGGCCCCGCCGTCACCGACCTGATCGCCGAGCTAACCCTGGCCAAGACCACCGAGGTCAACGTCGACTCGCTCATCTACACCATCCACGCCCACCCTACCTTCGCCGAGGCGATCAAGGAAGCGGCCGAGGACTCCGAGGGCCACGCCATCCATCTGTGACGGTGGCTCACGCCGTCGAGGCACGACGCGGGCGCATGGCCATGATGCCCACGGCGCCGACCACCTCGGCGATGGCCGCCGGCAACAGCGCGACGGTCGGCAGGGCGCCGTCGGCGATCACGCTGATCAGCCGCCCGACGACCTGGCCGGCGATGAGCAGCGCGCCGATGTCGCCCAGGATCAGCTCGTGGATGAGGTACGCCGCCGCCAGCAGGATCACAGCGTGCGCCAGCCACAGGCCCACGTAGATCGCCCGGAACTCGTTGCGCGCGTCGACGTTGTCGAGCCGGTAGCCGAGACCCTCGGCCATCGCGTCCGGCGCGACCAGCGATCCGATCGCGATGCCGATGAACACCAGCGCCGCGAGCACGAGTGCCACCCGGCGGACGGTCAGGATTCCCATGCGGGCGTTGCTCAGTGGTGGCCGGGGCCGTGCGGGTGCGTGTGGCAGACCCGCTTGTGGTGCTTGCCGCCGCGGTCGTGACAGTGATCGTGCCGATGGCTGGCCGGATGCCCGCCGTGGCGGTGCGCCGGACTGGTGCGAACGACGCAGCCAGCGGAACCGAGCGCGACGACCAGCGCGAGCACAGAGATCCCGAGCTTCATGTTGTCCTCCCTGGCGACGATCGTACCAGATCGTCTAACCGCGGACCGGCCGCGTTCACGCCCGCGCGATGTTCGACATGATCGCGCTCACCATCTCGTCCCACACCCCGGGTGGCATGTGGTGGCCCATGCCGGGCACGACGTGGAGGCGGGCGCCGGGGATAGCCTTGGCGGTGGCGCGGCCGGCGGCGAGCGGGATCAGCGGATCTTCGGCGCCGTGGAAGACCAGCGTGGGGGCGCGCACGCGACCCAGCGCCTTGGTCCGGTTGCCGGACGCGCAGATCGCGGCGAAGTGGCGGAGAAAACCGCGGGGATTGCTGCCGCGCTCGAAGGCCAGGCGGCCGAGACCGCGCATGGCGTCGGCGTCGACGGCATAGCTGGAGCCGCCCAGCGCGGTGAAGACCTCGACCGCGCGCTCGGCGGCGGCGTCGGCGGTCTTGGGCGGCGGCGAGAACAGGGTCTTGAGCGCGCGCGGCCGGGTGGTGATCAGGAACCGACGCGACCCCGGGCTCGACATGATCGACGTCATCGACGCGACCCGAGTCGGGTGCTCGATGGCCAGGTGCTGGACGATCATGCCGCCCATCGAGCAGCCGACCACGTGGGCCTTGTCGAGGCGCAGGTGATCGAGGAGCGCGATGGCGTCGCGCGCCATGTCCGACAGCGTGTATGGCGCGTCGACGCGCAGGCCGGCGAGGCGGCGCAGCATGGTCTCGCGCAGCGGCGGCACCGGCAGGTGATTCAGCCGCGACGACTGACCGATGTCGCGGTGATCGAAGCGGATGACCTGATGGCCCCGGGCGGCAAGCCGTGCACACAGCCGATCGTCCCAGAAGATGCGCTGGGCGCCGATGCCCATGACCAGCAGGAGCGGCGCGCCCTGCCCCATCACGTCGTAGGCGATCTCCACCTCGGGCGCGACGGTCAGAGTGCCGCTGGTCCAGGGGCTCGCACCCGTTGCCGGCGCGCTCGCGGTCGCGGTCTCGATGGTCACGGCGCCGATGATCCGCTGGCGCTGCCGTCGCCGCCACCCTGACCCGCAAACGGATCCTTGATCTTGATGACCGGCTCGTCGGACCCGGTGCTGGAGCCAGCACTCGAACCATTGCTGGATCCGGCGCTCGAGCCGCTGCTCGAGCCCGATCCGCTGCCCGGACGATCGGGCTTGCCGCCGGGACGATCGGGCTTGCCGCCCGGACGATCGGGTTTACCGCTGGCGCTGCCGCCGCCGGGCCGATCCGGCATGGTCACCGGCCCGTCCTCGGAGCCGCTGCCGGATCCCGATCCGGCCTCCACGCCGGATGCCGATCCGGATCCCGCCGACGCGCTGCCCGCGCCGGCCACACCCGACGCGGTGCCAGCGCCCGAGCCCTTGCCGGGCACCTTGCCGCCGGGGCGGCCCTTCTGCGGCACCACCTCGACCACCGCCGGCTCCGATCCGACCGCGCCGGCCGCGAGCTTCTGCAGCTCCGCCGTGTAGGCCAGATCCTCGTTGGGGATGAGCTCGATCATCTTGCCGCCGTGACCGGCCAGCGCGAACGAGTAGCGACGAGGATCGCGCGAGCCCGGCAGCACCACGTCGTAGGGAGTCTTGCCGAGCAGCTCCTTGGTCGTCATGTCGGTGATGTCCGCGCCCTGGGGCACGCTGTCGAGCTTGATCGTCACCTGCGCCGGTAGCGCGCTCTCGATCACCGCACCGGCGTCGGCGACGAGCGCCGGCTGCGGGGTCGGCGTCGTCTTCTTGCCACCCAGGGCCACCGCCGCCACCGCGACGCCGCCACCCAGCACCAGGGCGCCGGCCAGGAGCCACGGCCACATCGGCTTGCTCGCCGCGACCGGGACCGGGAAGTCCTCGACCGGGACCTGGAGGTTGCCCTTCCACTCGGTCTTGTTGCGCATGCCGGTCGGCGGCCGCGACTCGATGCGGGGCACGCGCACCTCGGCGATCGGTTGCGCCGCCTCGCCGTGGATGTAGCGGATGGCGTTGGCCATCTCGTCGACGGTCTGCCAGCGCTCGGTCCGGCTCTTGGCCAGCGCCTTCATGACCACGCCCTCGAGCTCGAGGGGCGCGCCGATCTGCTGGAGGATGGGTGCGCCGATCGGCGGCGGCGGCTCGGTCAGATGCAGGCTGAGGATGCCCATGAAGTTCTCGGCTTCGAAGGGCACGCGGCCGGTGCAGAGCTGGTAGAGGATGCAGCCCATGGCGTAGATGTCGACGCGATGGTCGACGTTGTCGCCGCGAGCCTGCTCCGGTGACATGTACTCGGGTGTGCCGAACAACATGCCGGTGCGGGTCAGCTTGCGATCACCCTCGCTGACCTCGGTCAGCTTGGCGATGCCGAAGTCGAGCTGCTTGACGAAGTCCTTGTGACCGAGCCACTCGACCAGGTAGATGTTCTCGGGCTTGAGGTCGCGGTGGACGATGCCCTGCCCGTGCGCCGCCGACAGCGCCGCGCAGATCTGGAGGAAGATCTTGCGGCTGCGCTCCCACGGCAGGCGGGTCTTGGCCAGCCGCGCCCGCGCGATCTCCTCGTGCAGATCGTGGCCGTTGAGCAGCTCCATGGCGAAGAAGACCAGGCCTTCACCGGCGGTGCCGAAATCGGAGATGTCGATGACGTTCTCGTGGCGGATGCGCGAGGCGGCCTTGGCTTCCTGCATGAAGCGCTCGACCAGGTCGGGCTTGCGTGCGAACTCGCCGTGCAGGACCTTGAGCGCCACCGCCTTCTCGAGCACGGTGTGCTGGGCCAGGTACACCGCCCCCATGCCGCCCTCGCCCAGCTTCTTCTGCACCAGGTAGCGGCCGGCGAGCACCTGGCCGACGAGCGGATCGACCGCCGGCACGAAGCTCGGCGGCGGTTGCGCCGGGAGGGCGGCGACGTCACCGGGCTTGGTCGAGTCGCCCCAGGTCGGCGAGCCGGTGGTGATCGGCCCCGGCATGCCCGGCGCGGGCGTGGCGACGGGAGCCACCGCGCCATGAGCACCCGTGCCGACGCGCGTCACCACGCTGGGCACGGGCGCGCCGAGCTGGGTCTTCTTGTCGTTCGACACGGTGTCTTAGCCTACCACCATCCGGCGGGACGTCAGCGTTTCCTCGACGCGGCGGCCTCCTCCTCGGCGAGCTCCACCCCCCGGATCATCGCCGAGCAGACGTGCTGGACGTAGTCGATCCGCACCATCCGGTCGACGGGACTGGTCGGGACACCGCCGATGCCCCTGGCCTTGGCCACGACCGCGTAGTCGTTCTCGTCGCGGATCTGCTGGCGCAGGAGATAGTGGAGCGTCTCCAGGATGTCCTGTCGCAGCTTCCGATCGGGCTTTCCGTGGTAACGGCCGAGCAGGTAGGTGGAGATGCGCGCCTCGCTGTGCGACCCGGCCGGCGTGTTGTGCGGCATCACGAACGGCGTCATCACGTGCGAGCCGACCAGGTCAGGCTGGTCGGGACGCTCGCCGGGATGGGGCTGGGTGTCGCCCCAGAACCTGGCCAGGCCGTTACAGAAGTCGAGCCAGGCCGCCTTCTTGACATACGGCGCCAGGGCCTCGGCCGAGATGCAGGTCCAGTGCTCCTCGCCGTACAAGAAGCCGCCGACGAAGAAGTCGTACCAGCCGACCAGCCAGTCGAGCGCCTTCTCGCTGGCCTTGGCGTAGCGCTCGTCGCCGGTGACCTCGTACATGCGGGCCAGCGCCAGCGCTGCCTCGCCGGAGAAGTAGAGATCCATCGCCTTGTCGTCGACCTTCTGGGTCTTGACGTTGTAGCGATGGCGGAACGAGCCGTCGGAGCGCTGCATCCACAGCATCCAGGAGCTGAGCTTGGTGGCCAGCGGCAGGTAGCGAGTGTCGCCGGTAGCGCGCTGGAACTCGGCGAGCGCGACCACGCCGAGCGCGGTCGAGCCGAGGTTGGTCCATTCGGCGCCCTTGTCGATGATGCAGTTCAGCTCGGTGCCATCGGGCAACGTGCGGGCGCAGCCGCCGGCCAGCACCAGGTCGTTCATGTGGGCGAAGGCGCGCTCGATGGGCTCGCGCAGCCACGGCTCCTTGGTGATGCGATAGGTCTCGGCCAGGAAGTAGGTGGTGCCACAGTGGCGGGGCAAGCTGTAGGCGCCGGGCTTGAGCGGATCGGTCGCCGTGCCGGTGGTGAGGTTCTGCTCGTAGATGTAGCGACCGTTGGGGCCGAGGTGGTCGACGAGGTAGCGGGCGCCGTCGAGCGCGGCGGTGCGCAGGATCTCGGGGGTGACCGGCGGCCCGTCGGGCAGGCCACGATAGAGCGGCAGCGGCGGCTTGGTGCGATCGGGCGCCTCGACGAAGGCGTCGGTGCGGAAGCGGTAGTAGCGGCGGTCGCGCAGCTTCCACGTCGCCGGGGTCATGGCGGCACGGGTGGCGAGGATCTGATCGGCCTTGACGAACTCCACGCCCATGCCGATCTCCGGCATGAGCGAGGTCAGCGGCTTCTTGGCCAGCAGGCCGAGCAGGAACATCTCGTCGGGCATGAGCAGGTGACTCGCGGCCGGGTCACGCGCGACCTCGACGCCCAGGCCCTCGACGCCGGGATGAAGCGCGACCAGCTGGAGCACAGCGTGATCGCGCTCGATGGGGCCGCGGCCGACGACGACATCGACCTTGATGTCGGCGGCGGCGCGCTCCTCGGGCCTGAGGTGGATGAGGGCCTGGTGTTTGTCCATCAGCGCCGCGGCCGCCGCCGTCGCTGCGGCGACGGTGGAGCCGTAGCCATCGAGTCGCGCGAGCATGCGTCCCTCGAGCAGCACGGTGGCCGCGACCGGGCCGTCGTTGGGCAGGCGGCGGGTGAGCTCGCGGTGCTCGGGCGCCGTGAAAGGGCGCTTCTCGAGCGCGGCGCGCAGGGTCGTCATCACCGCGGTGCGGGCCTCGGCGCCGAGCCGGGGCGGCACCGAGATGCGCCAGGTGCCGTAGACGTGCCAGACGATGGCCAGGAAGACCAGCGTCGGCAGCGTCCACACCGCGGCCAGGGCGAGCGCGCGGCGGCGGGTCATGCGCCGCCCCAGATCGGCGGCAGCCCGAACGAGCGCCGGCCGGCGCGGGTCATCACCCACTTGAGCTGGAGCGCCGGCAGGGTGGCGGCGAACTGCACCACGAACGCCGTCGACAAGATGACGCCGGAGGCCGCCGCCTTGCCGAAGGCGCCGTAGACCCCGGACAGGTACGACGCCGTCACCAGCAAGAGGATGATGAAGGCCACCGTCCACAGCAGCATGCCGGTGCCGCCGACCACCACGGCGATCCATCCCAGGCGGCGCGAGACCATGGTCCCGATCGCCATCATCAGTGTGCAGATGGGGAGGATGTAGAGGATGCCGCGGGCCCAGCCGAAGCGGTTGTTGAGCAGATCGCTGAAGGCCCACAGATAGCCGATGGTGAACACCAGATCGGCGCCGACGTAGATCCAGCGGCGCGGATCCTGGCGGGCGGTCAGCGGCGCAACCTGGGCCTGCGGCGACGAGGCCGGCGGCGTGGTGGAACGAGAACCAGACTTGCCGGCGCGAATGCCCTTCTTGCCCATCGGCCCAGACAATACACGCGAGGCCGGGCGTGAACTACTGGACCGTCAGCGAGTATCCGCCGGTCGCGCCGTTGTAGCCGAGGACCTCGACGGTGCCGCCGGCGGGGACGTTGACCTGCTCGGTGTCGCCGGTGCCGGCCGACTGGCCCACCCGGGCACCAGCCGCGTCGTAGGCGGCGAGATCCAGATCACCATCGGCGTGGCGGAAGGCGATCCGCACGGTGCGGGCGGTGGTGCTCTTGAACCAGTCGCGGTCGCCGCTGCAGACGCGGAGATCGGCCTGGGTGCCGACGCCGACGGTGGTGGCGGTGGCGCGGCTGTCGTTGGGCTCGAAGCGATCGGTGCACGCGCCGCTGCCGCCGCTGCCCAGCGAGCAGAACGCGGTCTGATCGATGTCGGCGATCGTGTCGCGGGCCACGCCGCGCTGCGGGCAGGCCTCGTCCTCGCTCCACGCCTTCCACGCCGAGCCCTGGCCCATCGCGGTCGCGCGCGCAGCCCAGCGGCCATAGCCGTCGCTCTGGCTCATGAACACGGTCGGCGCGGCGCAGGTGCCGGCGGCCTCGGCGGCCGCGATCTCGGCGTTGGCCTCGGCCATGACGATCTCGTACATGGCCGCGGTGCTGGAGTTCCAGCAGCAGGTCTTGCTCTTGGTGTAGTCGAGCTCGGCGAGGACATAGTCCTCGTCCTTGCGGTACAGGCGGTCGATCTCGGCCTGGCTGGTGCCCCAGGTGCGCGACGAGATCGCGTACAGCTCGGCGAAGGCGCCCTCGCGCCGCTCGCGGGCCGAACACGACGCCGGGTAGTTGCGCAGGTGGCGGCGCGAGTCCTCGATCTGGGCGAGGAGCTCGGTCTTCTGCTGCTCGGGCGAGACCTGGCCGAGGATCTGCTCGAAGCGGGCCGGGCGGGCGGCGATGCGGGCGTAGTCGGTGGAGTTGATCCACGAGGCCTCGTCGCCGCGCATCCAGGTGTTGGTCCAGTAGCCGCCGACGTTCTTGGTCACGCGCCAGCGCTTGAGGCCGCCGCCGAGCTTGGCGTAGTCGATCCCGTCGGCGGAGACGCCGACGCCGCCGGTGTAGTTGTTGGTGAAGTAGCCCTTGGAGGCCACGCCGCTCTCGCGCTTGCCCTGGCGGCGCGGCATCGAGCCCGAGATCATGACCACGTCGAGGTTGCCCTCGCCCAGCGGCAGCACTTCCTTGACCACGAGGGTGTGGCCGATGCCGCTGCGCTGCCAGCGCTCGACCAGGGTGTCGCCGGGGCGGACGGCCTCGGGCACGAGGTTGTACGTGTTGGCGGAATCGGCCAGGTTCATCGAGCCGAGGTAGTTGAGCGCCATCACGGTGAAGTAGGCGGCGCGCTTGTTGAGGTGGATCTCGTCGAGGTAGGTGCCGAAGGCGGCGCCGCCGAACGCGGGCTGGATGTCGTCACCACCCGCGACCTTCTTGCTGCGCAGGGCGGTGTCCTTGGGCCAGCTCGCCATCCACTGCGCGGCCGGCAGCCTGGAGTGGTCGGCGTACTTGATCGCGAACTCGGGGCTCGACGCGTAGCGGCCGTTCGCGGTGCGAACGCCGTTGTGGCCGAAATAGACCCGCTTGCCGGTCGAGTCCATCGACTCCATGAAGAACGGCAGCTCGTACCAGGCCGAGAAGGTGATGCGCAGGAAGATGGACATCTCGGCGCACTCGAGCGACGGCGAGTCGAACGAGCGGCCCCACGGCGTGGTCAGCTTGATGGTCTGCGAATAGCCGTCGGCGGCGGGGACGAACTCCATCGCGTCGAGCCACGCCGCGTACTTCTGATCCCAGGTCAGGCCCGAGCTCACGCCCCAGGCCAGGCCCGCGAGCCTGGCGCTCGTGGTGTCGGTGTCGTCCCAGGCGTTCTTGGCCGACCACACCTGCGTGCGCGTGGTGTTGGTGGCGACCAGCAGGCCCTTGCGGTACTCGCTGTCTTCTTTGCCCGGCGCCGGCACCGGCTCGAGCGGGCCTTCCATGCCCCACTCGTCGTCGATGTCGCGACCGTCGGTGCCGTCGTCGGCGCAGCCGGCGAGCGCGCCGCCGCCGAGTCCGAGCAGGACGCCGAGGAGCGTGAGGCGGTGGCGGAGGCCGGGGAGGCCGCGGAGGCGGCGGAGCGAAGGAGCGGAGAGCGCGATGCCCATGGTCCGACCAGCAAGAGCAGGAAGCGTGCCGCGGGGTTGGCGCGGAAGCCGACGAGGATGAACCCTGGTTCCGCAGGGTTGGGGGAGCGAGCGGATGGGCCGAGGCGGCGAGTGGTTTCGGCGGCTACTCGCGTGGTCGGGTCGGGAGTTGCCGGGGGACGAGACGGGGGACGGGGTTCGGGGAGCGGGGGACGGGGGACGGTAGACGGGGAACGGGAGACGGGAGACGGGTCACGGTCGCAGAGCCGGCGGCGGCTGGTATCCTCGGGACATGCTCCAGCGCGAGGTCGAGGCGCCGCGCACGTCGGCGAGCGTGTGGCTGCCGCTGATGGCGCTGGTGTCGGCGGCGATGCTGACGATCGTGAGCGGCATCGCCGTGATGACGCGGAAGCCGCAGGTGCGCGAGGTGCGACTCGAAGAGTCGACGTACGTGAAGATCGAGCCCAGCGTGTCGGTTGACGAGCTGGAGCGGCAGCTCGAGGCCGAGCGGGCGATCGAGCGAGCGCAGCGGGCGTTGTGCGCGGCGAAGGTGCGGCGGGCGCCGGCGGATGGCGACGTGGCGACGTTCGAGGTCTGCGGCAGCGCGGTTCGGCGCTGATGGGGTGGGCTGCGCCGGGTTGGAACGCGAGATGATCGTTTGCTTCGGCCCCGGCACCGGGCCGTTCTCGCCATTGACCGAACAAGAACTCCCCCGACTGGTGAAGCGCCTCCCGGGACCGCTGCCACGACCACCCTCGCCTCCCTGGGACCAGACCGGCGGCTGAGCTACGCGAAGCGATCGATCCTGCCGGCCATCGACTGG
>SXJR01000292.1 GCA_005779305.1 Myxococcales bacterium | reverse complement strand
GGACGGCCTACGACCAGCTCGCGGCGCGGCTCGCGGCGGTGCAGGCGCGCGCCGATCTCGACCCGTACCCCACGACCCGCGACGAGGCCAGCCGGATCGCCGCCGACGCCCACGCGCTGCCTGCCCCCCGGCTGGCGGCGCGGGCCTACTTCCTCGCCGGCGCCGCCCAGGCCGATCTGAAGGATCGCGTGCACGCCGCGCTCGCCTTCGAGGCCGCGGCGCGGGCCGCCGCTGACGCCGGTGACGCCGAGCTCGAGGCGGCGGCGTGGATCCAGCTCGTCGGCGTGCGCGCCGACGCCCGCCAGCTCGAGCAGGCCAAGGCCCTGCTCACCGCCGCCGAGACCGCCGAGCGCCGGGCCGGTGATCCGCCCGAGCTGCGTCACGATCTGCTGGCCGCCCGCGGTTTCGTCGCCGCGGTCTCCGGCGAGCCCGAGCAGGCGCTCGAGATCTTGCGGGCCGCGGTCGAGCTGGCCGAACGCGAGCACCTGTCGCCGCGGGCGCGGATCACCGCGCTCAACTCGCTGGCCGAGCACGAGAAGCAGCTCAACCTCGACGACGAGTCGGTCGCTCACCGCAACCAGGTGCTGGCGCTCGCCGAGGCGGTCTACGGCCGTGGTCACCCCGAGTGGGCCGACGCGCTCCTCGATCTCGGCATGGCCTACGGCCAGGCCGGCAAGCTCGACGAGGCGCGCCCCCGCGTCGTCGAGGCCGCCGCTGCCCTCGCCGCCGCGCTGGGCTCGGGCGCGGCCCAGGTCGGACAGGCCGAGCTGGCCCTGGCCCGCCTCGAGGCCGCCGACGGCAAGGGCGAGGTCGCCGAGCCGCACTTCCTCAAGGCCATCGCCATCTACGAGGCGCTCGGCGCCCGCGAGCTGGAGATCGCGTTGATGGAGCTGGGCGAGATCAAGGCGTCGGCCGGGCACGCCCAGGGCCGTCCCATGATCGAGCGCGCGCTCGGCCTGCTCGAGCAGCGGCTCGGCACCGAGCACTACGAGTACGCGGCCGCCGAGTCGATCTACGCCGCCGTGCTCGGGTGCAAGGACGGCGAGCCGCGCCTGGTCCACGCCATCGCCGTGCTGTCGAAGTCGCTGTCGCCGGTGCAGGGCCGGACCGTGAAGGCGCGCCTGGCCCTCGGCGAGTGCCAGCTCGAGCGCTCACCCGCCGCCGGCATCGCCACGTTGACCGCGCTGATCGACGACTGTCCGCCCGACGCCGGCTGCGTCATCAATTACCTCGCCTACGCCCGCATCGATCGCGGCAAGGCGATCTGGAAACGCGACCCCGCCGCCGGCAAGGCCGACCTGCTCGCGGCCCGCGCCATGCTGATCGATCGCGATCCCGAGGCCGTCGCCGTCGAGATCGATCCGTGGCTCAAGTCGCACCGGTGACGTAGATCGGGATCGGGGATCGGATTCGGTTTTCGGTTTTCGGGTTCGGTTTTCGGATTCGGGTTCGGGTTCGGATTCGGGATCGGGTTGGGTTCGGGACCTCCGCCGACAGCGGGATCACGCGATGGGAGTACGACGCCGCAATCCGGACGGTCAAGGAGCGGTTCGCTGCCGGGTCATCGGCCCAGCGGACCGTGGCCACCACGTACGACTCGCTGGGCCGGGTCACGTCGGTCGACCACGACACCGAGCACCCCGTGGACTGCAATTCTGCCGCCGACGGCACGCCGCTCTCCGATGAGATCTACACGTACGACACGTGCACCGGCCCGCCCGGCTTCGAGCGACGTCGTGAACAGCTCGTACTGGATGGACCGCCGGTACACGTACAGCCCCAGCGGACTGCTCCTCGAGGCGGGCGACAAGGCGCGGCCCTCGGAGGGGCGTCGCTACGACTACGACAACCAGCTGCGCCTGACCTGCGAGCGAACCGTCTCGAACAACGGCGGATACGACCCGTGTGACGAGAGCTCCCCCTACACGCTTGGCTTGTTCTCGTACTTCGACGGTGAATCGCCGCTTGCGGCTCCCGATCACCGAGAGACCGCGTTCCTGCGCGGCCAGACCTACACGTCGCCGTCGACCGAACGTACAGCTACGCGAACCAATCCAATCGGCTGACCTCGATCTTTCCAGTGCTTCGGCGCCAGCTCAAGGTAGCGCTCGTCGGGCCAGTAGGGCAAGACGCGCATGACCTCGTCGAGGTGGCGGAACGGGTCGAGGCCATGAAGCCGGCAGGAGGTGAGTAGGCTGAAGAGCGCCGCGGCAGCCTCGGCGTGGGTGTCGCTGCCGTAGAACATCCAGTTCTTGCGGCCGACGACAATCTCGCGGAGCGCGCGCTCGGAGCGCGTGTTGTCGAGAGGCAGGCCGCCGTCGTCGAGCACCCCGCGCAGTTCGGTCTCTTGGTTGACGGCGTAGCCCAGCGCCTTCGTCGCGAGGTTGCGACCAGGCCGGGTGTCGCACGTCCGCACCGCTCTCACGCGCAAGAACTTCCTGTTCGCCGGCGCCGACTTCGGCGGCGAGCGCGCGACGATCGCGTACTCGATCCTCGGCTCGTGCCGCCTCGCCGGCGTCGATCCGATCGCGTACCTCACTGGTACGCCTCGCGGTACCTCGTCGTGACGACGGCCTGAGGCGTTACCGAAAACACGACGGCCCGGGCGGTGTCGCCCGGGCCGTTGAACGTCAGGTGCGCCTGCCGGCGCCGGGCATCAGGTGCCCGGGGTCAGGGTGCGCGAGGTGCTCGGGTTGACCGAGTTGGTGTTGTAGTGGAACTGGTAGCCGGTGGTGCCAGCCAGGTTTTCCACGCCGACGGTCGCGCCGTCGGAACCGAACTGCGGGATCTCCGAGCCGTTGATCAGGTGGTTCGGCCCGTAGATGAAGTCCATGCCGCCGTTCGCGCGCATGACGAGCTGGAACTGCGCGGTCTCCGCGGCCGTGTTGTAGAGGAACCCGGTCCACTGGACCGTGAACACATCGCCCGCCGTGTTCACGCGGGTGCAGATGGTCACGCCGTTCAAGTCCTCCCAGAACGGCGCGATCAACCCGTTGGGAGTGCCCGCGGTGGGAATCGGCGCGTTGGCACCGCCGCTGCTGGTCTCGGCGGTGTTGAACGTCAGCCAGCCGTTGCTCGAGAACTTCACCGATCCGCTGGTCGCCGTGCCGAAGAACGGCCACGTCGCGAACATCGCCGGCAGGGCGGTGGTCGCGCTCAGCGTGTCGTCCTGGCCGGTCATGATGACGGTGCTGCCGGTCCCACAGGCGTCCACGAACGCCAGCGTGCCGCTGGTCGGCGTGTACGGCGGATTGGTGGAGGTTGACGCCACGTCGATCGTGGACGCTTCGGTGTCGCTGCTGCCGACGGTGAACGCGACCCAGTTACCGGTCGGGAAGGTGCCGAACGACGCGGCAAGGGTCTCGGCGGCACCGTCGCCACCGACGTTGATCACCGCGCCACTGACGCTCTCGTCGGCGTTGAGGCGGCGGATGTTGATGTTCGAGTTCTGCGCGACGGCCGGGGTCACGACCGCCTGGTAGCCCCCAAGGCTCAGGCCGGTGACCAGGTAGCGGGTGGCGTTCTGCGCACCCGCCGCGTCCGAGGTGGCGGCGATCGCGTCGCCGGTGCGGTTGATCGGCGTACCCGGCTGGATGAGGCCGATCGAGATGTGCGGGCGGGTGCGGATGTTGAGGTCGTAGGTCGGGGTCGTGCCCGGCGTCGTCGACGACGTCACCCGGACCAGGAAGTCGCGGGTGTCACCGATCATGATGCGGCCGAACGGGTCGGTGCCGGCGGCGACGCGCGAGCCCGAGAAGGCCGCGGTGTAGCCGGTGTTGCCGACCCAGCCCTCGCCGGCGAGGTCGAAGGCCGACACGACGATGTTGGTGCCCCACTGGGTACCGGTCGCGGCGAACTCCACCCAGGTCGGGGTGGTGAGGTCGATGGTGTGGAACGCGGCGCCCGTGGCGGTCAGCGGCTGGGCGGTCATGGCCGTGCCGTAGGTCAGCGCGGTCGGGGTGACCGGCGTGAGGGTGCTGGTGATGATGATCGACTCGTTCAGCACCGCGCCCGCGATCGGGTTCTGCACGATCAGGTAGTAGCGGCCGGGCGCCAGGAAGCGCGTGAACTCGTTCTGGAACGCCGTGCGGGTTCCCGAGGCCGTGCCGAGGCCGTTGGGGGTGGCGAACGTCTGCAGCGCGATGCCGGTGGGGCCGGCGGTGATGACGTCGCTGCGGACGAGCACCATGTCGACGCCGATCGACGAGGTCAGGTTCCAGTGGATGAGCGCGCCGGCGCCGGCGACGTCGAACCAGAGGTAGTTAAACTTGGTGGGGTCACCCGTGGGGTCCGAACCGGCACGCTTGCCCATGATGGTAAGCGGGGTGCCGGTGGTCGGCAGCGCGTCGGCCGACAGGTCGAACATGTCGAGCGTGTACGGCTGCGGGTTGGGCGAGAAGTTGTACTGGTTGTCGACGATGACCGAGATCACGTCGCCCGTGTTCATGCCGCCTTCCCACCACTGCGGTGGGTTGGTCGCGCCGGTGGTCGGGTTGGTGCTGGGCGCCGCCGAGCCGAGCAGGGTGTTGCCGCGCATCACCACGAACGCCAGCGACAGCGAGGCGCTGGTGGTGGTCTGGAGCGTGCGCAGGATGTCGCCGTTGGCGTCGGCGGTGAAGTTGAGGACGCGGACGTCGCCGCTGTCGTTGCCCGTGGTCTGCGGGATCGTCAGCGTGGTCGCCGCCGGCAGGGCGACGGTCTTGATCGTGGTGTAGTAGCAGGTGTCGGCGCCGCCGGCGGTCTCGTCGACGAGGATGGCGCGCGAGTCGTCCATGACGAGGACGTAGTCACCGGCCGACGGCAGGTAGACCTGGCGGCGGCTGGTGTCGCCGGTCAGGTTGATGCCGGCGCGGAAGTAGTTGGGCAGGGCGGGGATGCCGAGGTCCTGCACGATGAAGCCGGCGGCGAGGCCACCGACGCCGTCGGCGGTGATCTCGAGCAGCGTCGGCGCGGTCACGCTCATGATCCAGACGTCCTCGTCGCGGACGCCAGCGCGGGGCGTGATGCAGCCGTGGATCGTGATGTCGGCGTTGAGGGCGGGCACGGTGATGGTGCCGGCGCCGGTGGGGTTCGCGTCGTTGGGCTCGGCGGCCTCCTCGAGGTCGGCCATCAGGTTCTCGTCGTCAGGGATGCAGACCCCGCCGACCAGGACCGTGCCGTCGGCGCAGGCCGACGGGTCGACGACGCACTGGCCCGAGGCCATGTCGAAGACGGTGCCCTGCTCGCAGATCACGGAGCCGTCGGGGACGCACTGTCCCCCGACGAGCACGGTGCCGGTGCCGCAGGTGGTGGTGGAGGTCGGCACGCACGCATCGCCCATGAGGACGGTGCCGGTGCCGCAGGTGACTTCATCGCCGCCGCAGCCAGCCAGCCCGTAGGCTGAGGCCGCGACGCCGAGAAGAGAGACAAGGTGGAGGCTCTTCTTCATCATCGGGGGCGTTTTCCTCCGAGCCATGAGGTCGAGTCAACCGAAAATCCGACGATGAATGTGGGAGCCCTCACGTGTGCTAGAACCAGAACAGCCCTGATGAGCCCGCGTTCGATCGTCCTCGGTGCGGTTGCCGCGCTGGTCGCGGCGGGCGGGGTCTATCTGATGATCGAGGTCCGGGCGTCGGGAGCGGCGGCCCCGTCGGACAAGGCCTTGAAAGAAGCCGCGGATCGTCATGCCCGCGTGGCCGGGAGCGCGGTCCGGCCGCCGCGGATCGAGGACCTGGGGGCGGGTGCGACGGGCGCGACGGGCGGCAGCCTCGCCCCAAAGAACCCCGACCTCGACCGCCGGGTCGCCGACGCCTTCACCCGCGACAAGGTGGCGCTCGATCAGGGCTCGGCGGCCCCCGATCCGGCGCTGAACCCCGACTTCGACACCGCCATGCTCGAGGCCAACAAGCTGTACGACCGCCACAACTACGAGGACGCGCGCCAGCTCGCCCTCAAGCTCCTCGATCGCGAGCCGGGCACGGTGCGCATGCTGCGGGTGGTGGTGTCGTCGTCGTGCATCCTCGGCGACGCCGAGACCGCGCAGAAGTACTGGCCGCAGCTACCCGAGTTCGACCGCGGCCAGATGACGTCGCGGTGCGAGCGGTTTGGCGTGAACTTCACACCCTGATACATTGCGCGCCCTGATGTCCCAGAGTCTCGTCGAGCGTATCGGAGTGGACCCCACGCGGCCCAAGGTGGTCGAGGAATGCGTCGAGCTCATCGACGCGCAGGTCAAGGCCAAGGGGGGGCTGTCGGGGATGGCGATCAAGGGCGCCTACGCCACGATCAAGACCATCAAGCGCGGCTTCGTGCCGTCGGTGGTCGAGGCGTTGCTCGACGACTGGCTGGGCCGGCTGCAGCCGCACTACGACAAGTGGGCGGCGGGCGGCAAGGGCACGTTCTCCGAGTTCGTGATCGCGCGCTCCGACGACGTCGCCGAGGATCTGCTCCAGGTCACCGACGAGCGCGCCGCCAGGAGCACCCACACCACGGCGAAGAAGGCCTACGAGAAGATGCGGGGCGGGGCCAAGAAGAACGTGATCGAGGCCATCCCCGAGCTGGCGCGCCTGATCGAGCGCCACCTGGCCGCGGCCCCGGTCGCGGCCGCGAAGGCGTAGTCCGCTCGCCGGGCGATACGGGAGCGAAGACCGTCCAGGTCCACGTCCACGTCCACGTCCACGATCACGATCACGTCCACGATCACGTCAACGCCTGCGACCACGACCACGACCCGAGCGGCTCAAGCGAGGCGGCAGAGCTTGGTCAGCATCGCGACGATGCGCTCGAGCAGCTCGACAGCTGATGCGTGCTGACTGGGGTCGATGACCCCGAGCACGAGGAACGCGTCCATCACGGCGGCGCATTCCATCGCGGAGCCTCGCGCGATGGCGAAGTGCCGAGCTGTGTCCGCGTCGGTCGGCCAACGCCGTATGACCACGCGGCAGGCCCTCCGACATGGAGACCGACCGCGCGAGGAACTCGATGGAGCAACGATAGACGTCGAGCTTCTGGAAGCTGAGCATGCTTCCCTGCTCGACCGGACTGCGTCCAGGTTGCCCAATCGTTGACGTGATCGTGGAGGTGGGCGTGATCGTTGACGAACTCGTGATCGTGAACGTGGACCTGGACCTGGACCTGGACGATCCGGGTCTTCTATCCCGGTCGTCTCAGGGCTGCTCGGTCTTCTGCTGATCGAGCAGGTGGACCATGAGGTAGCCCTCGGCGGTCCGGCGCGGCCCGGGCGTGCCCGACATCAGGCGGTAGTCGGCGGCGAGCTGGCGGCGGTTGTACGAGCGGTAGAGCGCCATCGGGTCGATCTCGCGCGAGTGCTCGAGCTCCTCGAGCTGGCGGCCGACCACCTGCGCCGCCCAGGCCGGGCTGACCGCGGTGAGGCCGGCCTTCTTCATGGCGGCGCGGAGCCCGCCGAGCTCCTCGGTCGTCATGTTGAACAGGAACTCCTCGAAGGCCTGGGCCTCGCCCACGGAGCGATCCTCGCGGGCGAAGAAGTCGATCACCAGCGGGTTGCAGTCCTCGCTGGCCAGCCGGAACGTCTCCGACGCGCCCAGCAGGCAGCCGTAGTTGCTGGTGACGCGGTTGCGGGCGTGCCACGCCGACTCGAGCATCGGCGCGAAGTCGTCGATCTCGATCGTGGCGTCGTCCCAGATCGAGATCAGCTGATCGGCGGCGCGCCGCTTGATCGGCATGGTCACGTCGGGCTTGCGCAAGAGGGCCAGGAAGAGCTCCTCGCACAGCAGCGTGTAGATCGACTGGGCCAGCTCCTCGTTGAGATCGTGAACCAGGGTGCCGGCGTCCTCGTGGCAGGCGGTGGTGGCCTTGATGAAGCCACGCAGGAACATGATCTTCGTGAGCAGGAACGTGCGCGACAGCGTCGACTTGAGCGGCAGGGTCAGGTCGCCCGACAGGCCGTCGAGCGTCACCAGGTGATCGATGAGGGTGCTCTCGTCGCGGCCCTCGCCGCCGAGCGCGGTCGGCGAGCGCAGGGCGCGGGTGCTGTCGAGCAGCGCGTTGGTCTGGCGCAGCTGATCGATCAGGTCGCGCAGGATCTGAGCGTCCTTGGGCGCACGGGCGGCCACGACGCGCAGCGCCTGATCGACGACCTCGGTCTCGTGCGAATCGAGCACCTGGACCGCGACCGCTTCGGCCGACAGCGACATCGTCAAGAAACTACCACCTTTCGCACGTCTGTCCTGTTCAGGGCGCAGCGTCGGGGGCGGGCGCACTCCCGGCGCGTTGTGCGGCCCGTCGCTTGAGGAACCACCGGACCACCACCACGGCGGCGGCGAGCACGATCACCGCCGCGATCACCATGTCGACGCGCTTGGCCTTCTTGGCGATGGACTCCCACTTCTCGGCCATCACGTACCCGAACACCATCAAGCCGCCGCCCCAGATCATGGCGCCGAGGAAGGTCTGCAGCATGAACATGGGCACGCGCATGCGGGCGACGCCGGCCGGCACCGAGATCAGGTGGCGGGCGACCGGCACGAAGCGGGCGATGAAGACTGTCCAGGCGCCGTGCTTGTCGAAGAACTGCTCGGTCTTGGCCAGATCCTCGGGTTTGACCAGGACGTACTTGCCGTACTTGAGGAGCAGCGGTTTGCCGCCGGCGGCGCCCAGCCAGTAGGAGAGCAGCGAGCCGGTGAGCGCGCCCGCGCCGTTGAGGGCGAGGATCAGAGGCAGTGAGTAGGTGCCCTTGGCGGCCAGCGCGCCGGCGAACGGCATCACCAGCAACGACGGGACCGGCACCATCGTGCTCTCGAGGACGATCATCAAGAACAGGCCGGGATAGCCGACGGTCTCGATGAAGTCCTGGATCCAGTGAGCGATGGATTCGAGCACGGGTGCGAGGTTTTGCACCCGGGCCGGCGGAAAGGCAAGCCCGGCGGGAGAGGTCGGAGGAGGTGCGACACTGTGATCGGCAGAGGCGGAAGGGCGAGGGCACGGGCAAGGGCAAGGACAAGGGGAGTAGAGTCGATGGGTAGCTTCTTCCGGGGGACTCCATGCAGCGATCTGCGTTCTCGATCCTGACGGTGACGGCGTTCGCGCTGGGCGGCTGTTTCATCTTCCAGAGCGACGACGATCCGGTCGACCCCGACGGCGGCGCCGGCGGCGTGTGCGAGGTCGCAGGCGACTGCGCCAACGGCCTGGTGTGCGCGGCCGGCGTATGCACGTCGCCCGGCTCGCTCGGCATCGGCGCCGCGTGTTCGGCCAACCGGGACTGCGGCACCGGCCTCTACTGCGCGCTCAACGGCGTGTGCGCGCCGGCCGGCGGCGGCGGCGACGGCAGCGTGTGCGCCTCGGGCGCCGACTGCCGACCCGATCTGGTGTGCGAGCTGTCCGGCCTCGGCGGCACCTGCGAGCCCGGCGGCACCGGCGATCTCGGCGCCACCTGCACCGGCCTGCTCGACTGTCTGCCCGGCCTGGCCTGCTCGGTCGGTGGTCGCTGCGCCGCGCCCGAGGACGCCTATCCGCCGTTCGAGGGCATCGCCTGCCAGCCCGACACCTCGCCCTTCCGCGGCTACTTCCAGGTGCCGCGCCCGTCGGCGACGCCGCCCGACTTCTTCCGCCTGCCGTTCCCCAACGACGCACGCATCAAGGCCGACGGCACCCTCGACCTCGCCGACTTCCCGCGCCCCGGGCTGTCGTTCATCGGCGTCGACATCGTCGATCTCTACGCCGACGCGCTGGCCGCCGACTTCGACGGCTTCTCGAGCGTCGCGCCGGTGACCTTCCGCTTCTCGTCGCCGCTCGACTTCTCCACGGTGCAGGACGGCTCGGCGGTGTTCATCGTCGACATCACCGATCCGCTGGCGCCTGGCTACGGCGTCAACCTGGGTCGCCAGTTCGGCTACTCGACCGGCCGCGGCAAGTTCGTCTGCCAGAACCACATGACCCTGTCGAACCGGATGTCGCAGCCGCTCCTGCCCGGTCATACCTACGCGGCGTGGCTGTCCTCGAGCATCCGCGGCGCTGGCGGCGCGGCCCCGACCCAGGACGCCGATCTGGTCACGATGCTGGGCACGACCATGCCGGCCGATCCCGACCTGGCCCGGGCCTGGACCCGCTACGCGCCGTTCCGCGACTACCT
>SXJR01000291.1 GCA_005779305.1 Myxococcales bacterium | reverse complement strand
GCCCGAAGATCGGCGCAGTGTTGCGGCAATCAAGGCGCGGCTAGTGGCGCGCGGCTGGCCAGCACCGACGCGGCGGCGGCGCAGCCATGGCCGAGGTCGGCGAGCGCGCCGAACGCGGCGGTGAGCAGCCCGTCGCCGGCGAGCAGCGCGATGGCCTCGCCGAACACCACGTGGGCGGTGGGCCGTCCGCGGCGCTCGCTGTCGTCGTCCATGCACGGTAGATCGTCGTGAACCAGGGTGTAGGTGTGCAGCAGCTCGATGGCCGCCGTCGCCGGCAACGCGCCGGCGACGTCGCCGCCGCAGGCCTCGCAGGCCGCGATCACCAGCGCCGGCCGTAGCCGCTTGCCCGGGCCCAGGGTGGCGTACCGCATGGCCTCGCGCAGGCGACCGGGATCGGCGGCCAGCGAGGTCTCGCCGTCGCCGAGCCGGCGGGCCAGCTCGCCGTCGATGAGCGGCCGCACCCGCGCGAGGACGTCGCGCACGGCCTCGGGTGCGGCGCCTGGGTCGATCGTCGGCGGCGTGGTCACGTCGCCGGTTGTACCAGCTCGCGCACGCGGGCGACGAGGGCGCGTCCGTCGATCGGCTTGGCGAAGAAGTCGACCGCGCCGCACGACATCCCGGCCTCGATGTCGGCGGGCGCCGAGCGCCCCGACACGAAGACGACCGGGATCGGCGCCCACTCGGGGTTCTTCTTGAGTGCGCGGCACAGCTCGAAGCCGTCGATCCACGACATGTTGACGTCGAGCAGGATGAGGTCGGGGCGATCGACCTGCAGCGCCGAGACCAGCCGCAGGCCGTTGGAGGCGAGGGCGACCTCGTAGCCGGCGCGGCGCAGCACCGTCTCCAGGTACTCGCGCACTTCGCGGTCGTCATCGACCACCGCGATCAGGCTTCCGCCCGCGGTCGGGCGTCGTTCGCGGAGGGCGCTCACGGCGGCTCGTCGGTCACGGCCTCGTCGAGCGGGACTGACTGCGAGCCGCCGGCGATCAGCAGCTCGACCCGCTTCTCGGCGCCGTCGAGGAGCAGGTGGCCGCGCTGGGCGAGCCCCACGCCCTCTTCGTAGGCGGAGAGCGACTCCTCGAGGCTCAGGTTGCCGGTCTCGAGGCGCTCGACCACCTTGCGAAGGCGCCCGAGCACCGCGTCGAACCCCTCCTCGTCGGCCGTGGCCATCGCCGCCATGATACACGGAGATCGCTTCTGAAAAATCACACCTGCCGGATCTGTGTTGACGTTCCAGCGGTTACCGGGAAAATGAAAACCATGTCCGCTGCGGCCAACCCGTTCCACTCGAGCGACGCTCGCCAGCTCAAGGAGCGCTGGAAGCAGTGGTTGATCGAGAAACGGCTGAACACGACGACCCAGCGGGAGGCCATCGTCGATCAGTTCTTCCGCACCCAGGATCACATCTCGATCGACGAGCTCCTGGCCCGCGTGCGCAAGCGGCACCAGCGGGTCGGCTACGCCACCGTCTACCGCACGCTCAAGCTCCTGGTCGAGAGCGGGCTGGCCATCGAGCGCCAGTTCGGTGACGGCCAGGCCCGCTTCGAGATCGCGGGTGAGCACCACGATCACCTGATCTGCGCCAAGTGCGGTCTCATCCTCGAGTTCGAGGACGACGAGATCGAACGCCTGCAGGAGAAGATCGCGCAACGCCTCGGCGGCTTCGCCGTCATCCGTCACCGCCACGAGCTGTACGCGCTGTGCCCCAAGGCCCGCGGCGTCGACGAGCGATGTCCCAACGAACGCTCCTGAGGGTCGTCGCGCTGGCGTTCGCCGTCGCACCGGCGGTCGCGGCGTGCGGCGGCGGTGACGACGCGGTCGACGCGGTCGACGCGGCCGGCGACGGCGCCGCCTGCGATCCGGCCCGGCCGCGGTCGATGCCGCCCGAGGTGATCGTCGGGCCCGGCACCGGCAACGCTGCCCTCGAGGAGCGCGTGGTCGCCGCCATCGACGCGGCCACCACGTCGATCGACGTGCACATGTACACGTTCACCGTCGATCGCATCGCCACGCGCCTGGTCGCGGCCGATCGTCGGGGCGCGACGGTGCGCGTCATCCTCGACGGCAGCCAGTCGGGTGTGGCCCAGACCCGTTCGCAGCTCGAGGCCGGCGGCGTCGAGGTCAAGCTGGCCTCGACCGCGTTCCCGAACGCCCACGCCAAGTACCTGGTGGTCGATGGCACCATCGACTTCATCAGCTCGGGCAACTTCACCATCGCGGGCTTCGACGACCAGCGCAACTACGCGGTGATCGATCGCGACCCCGAGGACGTCGCCGATCTTCGCGCCATCTTCGCCGCCGACTGGGCCGGTCAGACGCCGGTGCTCGACTGCTCGCGCCTGGTGGTCTCACCCGGCGACGCGCGGGCGCGAGTCCTGGCCTTCATCGCCGCTGCCACCACCACGCTCGAGGCCGAGCTGTTCTACCTCTCGGACTCGGCGGTGCGCGTCGCCCTGATCCAGGCCCACACCCGTGGCGTCGCCGTCCGCGTGTTGTTCGCCGATCCGGCCGACATGAACGAGAACGCCACCACCGCCGACACCCTGACCGGCGCTGGCGTGCCGGTGCGAGTGCTGACCCCGCCGGTGGTGCACGCCAAGATGCTGATCGCCGACGGCGTCGCGCTGATCGGTTCGCACAACATGTCGTCCACGTCGCTGCGCGACAATCGCGAGGTCAGCGTGTTCGTCAGGGAAGGGAACGCGGCGGCGCCGGCGAAGGCCCAGTTCGAGAGTGACTGGGCGGCGGGGCGGATGTGGTGAGTGGGTGAGGTGATCGGGGACGGGGACGGGGATGGAGACGGGAGACGGAAGACGGGAGACGGAAGACGGAAGACGGGAGACGGGGAGACGGGGAGACGGGAGACGGGGAGACGGGGAG
>SXJR01000004.1 GCA_005779305.1 Myxococcales bacterium | reverse complement strand
GTGCTCAAGCCCAGTGAGCGCGATCCGTCGGCGGCGATGTACTGCGCTGACCTGTTCCGGCAGGCCGGCCTGCCGCCGGGCGTGCTCAACGTCGTGCACGGCGACAAGGTCGCCGTCGATCGCATCCTCGAGCACCCGCAGATCGCCGCGGTCTCGTTCGTCGGCTCGACGCCGATCGCCCGCTACATCTACGAGACTGGCACCAAGCACGGCAAGCGCGTGCAGGCGCTCGGCGGCGCCAAGCACCCCCTGATCGTCCTGCCTGACGCCGACCTGGAGCTCGCCGCCGACGCCGCGGTCGGGGCTGGCTACGGCTCGGCAGGCGAGCGCTGCATGGCCATCTCGGTGATCGTCGCCGTCGGCGACGCCGGCGAGCGCTTGATCCCGGCTCTGCGCGAGCGCATCGCCAAGCTCAAGACCGGCCCCGGCGACGATCCGGCGTCAGAGATGGGCCCGCTCATCACCCGCGTCCACCGCGACAAGGTGAAAGGCTACGTCGACGCCGGCGTCGGCGAGGGCGCCAAGCTGGTGATGGACGGCCGCGGGCTGCGAGTCAGCGGCCACGAGGACGGCTTCTTCCTCGGCCCGTGCCTGTTCGACAGCGTGAAGCCCGAGATGTCGATCTACCAGGACGAGATCTTCGGCCCGGTGCTGGGGGTCGTGCGCGTCGGCACCTACGACGAGGCCATGGCCCTCGTCCACGCCCACCCCTACGGCAACGGCGTGGCCCTCTTCACCAACGACGGCGGCGCCGCCCGCAAGTTCGTGAGCGAGGTCGAGGTCGGCATGATCGGCGTCAACGTTCCCATCCCCGTCCCCATGGCCTACTACTCCTTCGGCGGCTGGAAGGCCTCGCTGTTCGGCGACCTCCACATCTACGGCCGCGACGGCGTCCGCTTCTACACCCGCACCAAAGCCGTCACCAGCCGCTGGCCTGACCCCCGCTTCCGCGGCGTCGACCTCGGCTTCCCGCAGAACAAGTAGCTGAAACTCCCCAACTTTCGAGGGGACGGTGTCAACTTTGACAACCTTGGCGAGGTTCCGTCGATAGGGCAGTCATGCCCCGAATCGCCAGAATCACGGTCCCCGGCCACCTGCATCACGTCATCTCTCGGTTCGTCGATCGCGATTGGTTCTTCGCGTCCGACGTCGAACGAGCCCGCTACCTGAGCCTGCTAGGCCGCGCGTTGGCCAGGTCGGACTGGCGATGCCTCGCCTACTGCCTGATGAGCAACCACATCCATCTGGCGATGCTCGGCGGCGAGCGCGACCTGGAATCGTGGGCGAAGCGCGTGAACTCACCCTTCGCGCGCTGGCTCAACGCGCAGCGGGGCCGATTGGGTCCCGTGTTCGCGGATCGGCCCGCGACGTACCTCGTGCCGCCGCATCGCGAAGCCGAGGTCATCGCGTACATCCACAACAACCCGGTTCGCGCCAAGGTCGTGGCGAGCGCTCGAGACTCGTCATGGTCGAGCCACCAGTCGTACCTGGGCCTTGCGAAGTGCCCGAGCTGGCTGGACGTCGCCGAGGGGCTCCGGCGCACCGGCTGCGCGAACGATCAGGCGGCGTTCGATGGGCTCGTCCACGGTTCCGCAGACGCGTCCCTGGAGCTTCCTGATCTCGTGCGCGCGCGCGCGGCCGTTCGTCGGCTGGGCCCGTACGAGCTCGGGACGCCGGTGCTGACCGAGCCGTTCGAGTTTCCCGTGGTGCGCCGGCGCTTCGTTCGTCCACCGCCGACGGCGGCGGCGCTGCTCGTGGCGGTCGCAGCGGCCGTGGGCCTGCCAGCGAGCGCGATGAAGCGCCGGCAAGCACGCGGCACCGTTTCGATGGCGAAGCGCGTCTTCATCCACGCGGCGGTCGCGCTGGGGATCGCGATCAGCCAGGCGTCCGCCACCGTGAACATCAGCAGACAGCGTGGGGCGAGAGTGGCGCAAGCACCGTTGTCGGCGGAGGAGGCTGCGCTGCTGAAAGCCAGCGTGAGGAAGGCGGGCGGCCAAGGTTGTCAAAGTTGACACCGTCCCCTGTGAAATCGCTGGGAACTCCGGGGGTTATGGAAGCCGCGCCACGAGCCATGCCTCGGCGCGGACGAGCTCGTCCGCGCGCATGAGCACGGGGTAGAGCGCGAGCATGCCCCAGGGGAAGATGCCGAGCCGCATGAACAGCGCGATGCCGAGGTGAAATAGGACGCCGGTCGCGATCCAGATCCAGCGCAGGTGAAGCCGGTTGCTCAGGCGGCGTAGGCGACCGGGTCGATCCGCCGTCGCCTCGAACCACACCACCAGGAGCAGGAGCGGCGCACCCCACTCGAAGGCCATGGTGACCGCCGTCGCGATCGCCGGCAGCGGGAACACCGACGGCACCCAGTCGGCCGAGAAGCGCGCGAAGTGCGGATCCGAAATCGCGTTGGCCAGCGCGGCGAAACCGCCCACCGGCGTCCACTCCGGCTCGGTCTTGTTGTGGCCGCCCGAGAAGTAGATCCACACCACCTGGGCGAACAGCAGGAGACGCGGCCACGCCGGCACCAGCGCCGGATAGGGCCGGCCCAGTGCGCGCCACACCACAGCGTCGATCGACCAGCGGGCCTGGCAGCTCGAGAACACCAGCACCAGCGTCACCACCCGCAGCACCGCGTCGATGCCGCGATCACCGTCGGGCAGGAGCTCGCCGAGCTGCGCCGACGCCAGGACCAGCGCCACGCCGGCCACACGCGTGGCCGCGCCCAGGGTGAAGGCCAGGCTCGCCGCCACCCCGGTCCACCACATCGCCACCCCGGCCGAGGCGCCGAACCACTCGACCGACCACGGCTTGCCGCTGGCGCCGTAGCCCATACCCTCGGGCGGCGGCGCCCACAGGCCGTCGACGATGCCGAGGTGCCACACCTGCACCAGGTCGCCGAGCACACACATCCCGACGACGATCCGGACCAGGGCCTGGGCCGTCGCCGGCTCGCGGCGATCCCACAGCTCGACCCAGGCGCGCAGGAGCCGCGTCACTTCGCGCGCCTCACCGAGAGACCGTGCAGCATCTGGCCGGTGCCGACGTAGCCGCCGCGGGGACCGATCTCGATGCGCTCGTGCACCACGCGCACCTCCATGAAGGACGGCTCGCGCGCCAGCACCTCGCCGGCCACCCAGCGCACGAACGTGGGATAGCCGGCGCGCGGACCCTGGGTCGAGTGTGGATTCCACGCGCCGCGCGTGCGTCGGTACTCGATGGGGCCGGCCAGCAGATCGTGTTCGTCGTCGAGGACGCGGTAGACGAGCTGCCACTCGGCGGTGGGGCCGGTGCGGGCCTCGATCCGCATGCGCCAGCGATGCCGCGACGCCCCGGCGAACAGCTTCCAGCGCTGGCGCAGCCGCGCAGTCTCGCCGATGCGCCGGAACGGACGCAGCAAGGTCCGCCGCACCCGGTCGAGGTCGTCGACGACCTCGACCATCGCTGGCGACATCCGCTGCTTCATCACCGGGCGCTCGCTGCGCGCCGGGATCGGGCAGCCGTCGAGCAGCCCGACGACGATGACCAGGCTGATCAGCCCGGCGCGCATCGCCGCCCACCGGGTCATTTGATCATTCCGAACGAAAGCGCGCGGGCCAGGTAGTGCAGATCCTCGCGCTTGATCACGCCGATCACGTAGCCCGCGGCCAGGTAGACCGGGGTGAAGGCCGCCAGCGCCACCGGCAGGCCCAGCGCCGGGTGCAGCGCGAGGGCGTCGCGCCCGAGGTACAGCGCGCCGCCCAGCACCGCCGACAGCGCGAACACGCGCCCGTAGAACCGCCAGGGCAGCGCGACCCGGATGCCACCACCGAGCGTGTCGCCGATGCGGATGAGCGTGATCGTCCACGGCGGGATCACGGCGATCACCGACGCCACGGCTGGACCTTCGTAGCCGATCAAGAGGGTGAGCGGCACGGTCAGCACCAGGTTGGTCACCACCATCGACAGGCTGGTGAACAGCAGGACCCGGGTCTGGTTGGTGGCCTGCAGCATCGGGCCGTAGGCGGCAACCCGGTGGAACAGCACCAGCGTGAAGATGCGGAACGGACCGGCGGCGTCGAGGTACTTGGGCCCGGCCAGCAGCCAGATCAGATCCTCCGCGGCCACGATCAGGATGGTCGCCATCGGGACCACCAGGATCACGGTCTTCTCGACGGTGGCGTACCAGAGCGTGCGCAGCTCGTCGATGCGACCCTCCTGGAACAGCGAGACGTAGCGGGCCTGGAGCACCGCGCCGATCGCGTAGGGGATGAGGGTCACGAACGGGACCTCGAAGGCCGCGACCGTGTACTCGGCGAACGACTCGGTATCGAGCAAGAGCTGAACCGCGTACTTGTCGATCTGCGGGTTGATCTTGCCGACGGTGGCGCCCAGCCCGACCGGCAGCGCGAACCACAGGATCGTCTTCATCTCCTTGCGATCGAGCCAGCGGTCGCCGGTCGGCAGCGGCACCAGGCGGTGGACGATCCACAGGTGCGCGGCCAGGCGCGCCAGCCCGAGGATCGCCATCATCACGGGGATCGAGTGGAGCGACCAGCCGAACGCCATCGGCGCCAGCACCGCGCCGGTGCGCAGCGCCGCGAACAGGATGAACAGCACCGAAGCCAGACCGTGGCGGTTGTGGGCGATGAGCTGGTTGATCGCGGGCTGGGTCGGCAGCTCGATGAGGATCACCGCCGCCAGCCACGGCAGCGCCGGGAGCAGATCGAGGCTGGGGCCGCTCATCACCGCTCCGCCCACCATCGCCAGCCCGGTGACCGGGAGCGCAGCCATGACCAGCAGCGCCGAGACCTGGCGGACCACGGCCGCCGAGCGCGCTCGGTTGCGGGGGATGAAGGTGAGGACGGCGTCGGGGAGCCCGAGCGACCCGATCGCGATCGACGACTCGTAGATCAGGTAGATCGCCGCGATGTACGCGTAGCCGAGCTTGCCGTACAGGCGAGTGGCCAGCACGTAGGTGACGGCCACGAGCAGCATGGCCGCGGTGCGGCTGGCCACGAAGATCCCGGCAGCCCGGGAATCGCGGCGGTTCTGCTGGGCGGTGTCGTCAGCGGTCACGCGATCATCGTCGTTCGTAGCACGACAGCCGCCGGACTCCGGGTACAACCGGGCCATGTTGATCGATGAAGCGCGCTGGATCGGGCGCCACCTGGCCGAGCGCCCGCCCGCCGAGGTGTACCCCCTGTGCAACGTCGGCAGCTCGACCGCCGACTTTCGCTCGCGCGAGCAGCCGTGGATCGACGAGTTCGTCTTCGGCCACGCCAAGGGCGGCGGCCACGCCGTGATCCACGTCGACCAGAAGAACGCCGACGGCGTCGACCTCGCCGGCGACTTGCTCGACCCCGCCTTCCGCGCCTCGCTACGCGAGCTGTCCCCGCGCACGATCCTCTGCTCCAACCTCCTCGAGCACGTGACCGATCGAGGGCCGATCACCGAGGCCCTCACCAACATGCTGGTGCCCGGCGGCCGCCTGATCGTGACCGTGCCCTACCACTATCCGGTCCATCACGACCCCATCGACACCCGCTTCCGGCCGACGGTGGAGCAGCTGGCCGCCGAGTTCCCGAAGCTGCGCCTGGTCACCGGCGAGATCGTGGTCGACTCGACCGGCTGGCGCTACATGCGGATCCGTCGCTCGGTCCCGGGAATCCGGCACTGGGGCTGGCTCCTGATCGGACGCCGCTACAAGGTGTCGTGCGTCATCCTCGAAGCGACGTCATGAACTGGCTCGACGAACTCGCCACGCTGTTACGCCCCGCGGGCGGGGGCATCCACACCGTGTCGACGGGACGGGCGGCGCAGGAGCGACTGCAACTCGGCCTCTATCGCGCCACGGACATGGCCGAGGTGCGGGCCAGGTTCCGAGATCAGCTCGCCCGCATCCCCGACGCCAGGGGCGTGGTGCTGGGTGTGCCGTCGGACGTCGGCGCCGGCTTCGTGCGCGGCGCCAACTTCGCTCCCCAGGTGATCCGCTCGGTCCTGCTCGAGACCGTGCCCGACTGGCCGGGACGGTGTGACGCCGCCGGCGTGGTCGACGTCGGCGACGTGTTCGTGGTGCCGCAGCTCCTCCACGACGACATGCTGTCGGCGACCCAGATCGAGGCCTCGCGGCTCGCGCTCTACCCCGACGTCGATCCGTCCGAGCGAGCGCGCCTGCCGGTGTCGCCGCTGTCGATCGCCGAGCGCGTGATGGATCTGGTGCTGGCCCAGAACCCGCGGGTGGCGCCGTTCGTGATCGGCGGCGATCACTCGACGGCGTGGCCCGTGGTGGCGGCGCTCCACCGCGCCCGCACCGATCGCTGGGCCATCCTCCAGCCTGACGCTCATACCGATCTGCTCGAGACCCGCCTGGGCGTGACCTATTGCTTCGCGACCTGGTCGTTCCACGCCAACGAGCTGCTCGGCCGCGACGGCCGCATGGTCCAGGTCGGCACCCGCGCCTCCGGCCGCGACCGCGCCCACTGGGAGTCGACGCTGGGCGTGCGTCAGTTCTGGGCCCAGGAGTGCCGCGACCACCCGGCCCGCAGCCTCGATGCCATCATCGATCACCTCAAGTCGGTGCGCGCCGAGTCGGTCTACCTTTCCAACGACATCGACGGCACCGACGAGGTCTTCGCCGACGCCACCGGCACGCCGGAGCCGCTGGGCCTCGATCCCGAGTGGCTGGTGACGCTCATCCGCCGGGTCGGCGACGAGATCGGAATGCTTGGTGGCGACATCATGGAGGTGGCGCCGCCGCTGCGGCCGACCACCCACACCGTTCACCTCGCCGCCCGCTACCTGCGCGAGACCATGACCGCCGCCCTCGGCACCGCGCTCTGAAGCTCGATCACCGGTTAGGCTCCCCCCATGGCCGTGCTCGAAGTCGCCAAGGCGCTGCTCGGGATCGCCCAGCTCTACGGCAAGCTGACCGAGGATCGCGGCGGCGACAACGCCGTGCGCGCCGCCTCCGCCGCCCTGGTCAGCGCGGTCATGCACCACACCGCCTTCGACGTGACCCGCGCGCTGGCGCTGCGCGGCGTGCACGGCGCCGTGACCAGCAAGCGCACCAAGTTCACCGTCGAGGTCGCCGCCGGCAACGTCGAGGTCGAGGCCGTCGCCGACGGCCTCTTGCTCTTCTTCGGCGGCGAGGTCGACATCCGTCTCGTCGATCGCTTCCAGCACGTGCCGGTCGGACCGATGTCGTTCGACGAAGCGACCCGGATGGGCCGCGAGCTGCTCGCCAAGGTGGTCGAGATGCTCGAGGCTACTTCTTCTTCCCGGCCTTCTTAGCCGGCGCCTTCTTCGCCGCCTTCTTGGCCGGCGCCGCCTTCTTGGCCGGCGCTGCCTTCTTGGCCGGCGCCGCCTTCTTCTTCTCGGCCTTGGGCGCCGCGGCCGCCTGCCACACGCCGATCGCGCCGCCCTGCGGATCGAGGAAGACGCCGAGCCAGCCCATGCCCGGCACTTCCATGTGAGGCACGACAATGGTGGCGCCATTGGCCGCGGCCTTGGCGATCGTCGCCTTCACGTCGTTCACCGCGACGTACGCGGTCCACGACGTGGGCTGCTGCGGGTCCTGCTTGGGCCCGAGCCCGCCGCCGACGCCCTGACCGACATCGATGCCGGTCCAGTTCATCTGCGGAAAGTCCTGGAACTTCCAGTCGAAGACCGCGCCATAGAACTTCTTCGCGGCCGCTGGATCACTCGTGCTGAGATCGAGATGGACGAAAGGGTTCCCCATGGCCGGAGATGCTAGAGCAGAAGCCGCGGACGATCACCGTTGTGGGCATCCGATCGCTGACACGTGGTAACCATTCGTAGACCCTATGGATTCCGTGTGGAATTCGACCGTCCTCGGCCGCGATGAAGCGCGGCTCCAGGCGATGTGGCGAGCCGCCGCACCGTTCGCGCACGTCGTGATCGACGACCTGCTGCCCGGCGATCACCTCGACGCGGTGCTCGCGATCGTGGACGAGGAGCCGGTCGATCCCTACGAGAGCGACATCTTCGCGTTCGACGCCACGGCGCCCGAGCCGCGCACGCCCGAGCTGCGCGCGCTTCGCGACGGCTTCGCGGCGGCGCTGGCGCCGGTCCTGTCGGGTTTCACCGGTAAGACCGTGACCCGCGTCGACATGCGTGCCTACGCGTACCGCGAGGGTCACTACCTCCTGCCCCACTCCGACCACCAGCACGGCCTCGGCCGCGCGCTGGCGTACGCGTACTACCTGCCCTCGCCGACGCCGCCCGTTGGCGGCGAGCTCGAGCTCTTTCGATGCACGATCGCCGGCGGCGAGCTGACCTCGACCGAGCGTGCGCTGCTCGTCGAGCCCAAGGCCAATCGCCTGGTGGTGTTCGACGTCAACGACGTCTCACTCCACCAGGTGCGCGAGGTGACGCATGGGCTGCGCCTGTCGCTCGCTGGCTGGTTCTACCCGTGAGCACGCCCGACGAGCTCGACGCGCTGGCCGGGCTGCTCGGGTCGCGCACCGCGACCATCACGCCGAACGCGATCAGCGCCGCCATCGTCGCCGAGCTCCGCGAGCGGCTGGCGCGCATCGGCTACCGCCGCTACGCGCTCCTCGATCGCGGCAGCTACGAGTACCTCGACGACGCCCTCGACGCCGGTCGGGCCCGCGCCCTGTTCGGCGACGCGATCGGCCCGGTGCGCGCGCTGCGGCTGGGCCCCGGCGACTACCTGCTGGCTCATCACGACCACCTCCACGACCACCGCCAGGTCGAGCTGGTGCTCGACGTGTCGGCGGCGGCCGTCCCCGGCGCAGAGGTCCACTACCGTCGGCGTGGTCAGCTCTTTCACCGCGCACCGTCCCAGCCGGGCGCGCTGTCGACGGTCGAGCGCGACGGCGCTGTCACCTGCCACCACACCTACGTCAGCAGACGTTATCCTGCCGCCGAGATCGTGCGCCTGGTCGCGCGACGTCAGCCCGGGCGATGATCCACCGCGTCCGCTGCCACGTACCGAGGAGACCGACATGAGCGTCCAGTCCGTCCGCGAGTTCATCAGCCGCCACCTCGCCGCCTCCACCGGCCTGGCCGCCCTCGGTGCGGCCCTCGACGCCCGCGCCAGCGGCGTACCGCTCGACCCGGCGATCGCCGCCCGCATCGACGATCTGCTGACCGCGCTCGGCGCCGGCAACGCCCTCGACGAGGTCAACGCCGCTGATGCGTTGCCGCTCCTCGCCGAGCTGCGGGTCACGCTGGGCAGCGACGCCAAGCTGCTTTACCCGCAGACGCGCTCGATCGGCTGGACCCATCCCGAGCCCGAGCTGTTGCAAGCCGCCGGTGACACGTCGGCCGGCTTCGCCCACGGCCTGACTCACGTGGTCGCACCGGCGCTCGACGGGCTGGCCGAGCGACTGGGCAAGCCAGGCGCGGCGTTCCTCGACATCGGCGTCGGCGTCGCCGGGCTGGCGATCGCGCTGGCCCGCTTGTGGCCGGAGCTGCGCGTGGTCGGCATCGACACCTGGCAACCGTCGCTGGTGCGAGCGCGTACCAACGTCGAGCGCGCCGGGCTGAGGACGCGCATCGAGCTCCGCGAACAGCGCGCCGAGAGCCTCGAGGACGACGCGGCCTTCGATCTGGCGTGGGTGCCGCTGCCGTTCATGTCCGAGCAGGTCATCCCGGCGACGCTCCAGCGCGCCCGCCGCGCGGTTCGCCCGGGAGGATGGGCGCTCATCGGCCTCACCAAGCCCGGCCCGGATCCGGCGATGGCGGCGGTGGTGCGGCTGCGCACCACCATGTGGGGCGGCCCGCTGCTCTCCACCGGCAACGCCGAGCACCTCCTGCGCGACGCCGGCTTCACCGAGGTCGTCAGCCTGCCGACGCCGCCTGGCTCGATCGTCGCGCTGGTCGCCGGTCGGCGTCCGGCCTGAGCAACGTGCCCCGGACGAGCCACAGGAAGAGAACGAAAAAGGAAACGGCCGCTCTCGCGAGCGGCCGTCTCAGCACCGAAGGGTTGCGTGGAAGCGATCAGTAACGATCGCGACCGCCGCCACCACCACCACCACGGCCGCCACGGCCGCCGCCACCACCGCCACCGCCGCCGCCGCCGCGGAAGCCGTCGCCACCACCACCGCCGCCGCCGCGGGGAGCGCGCTCCTCCGCCTCGTTGACGCGCAGGGGGCGACCATCAACCGTGCGACCGTTGATCTCGGCGATCGCGGCCTGGGCCTCGGCGGGCGAGCCCATGGTCACGAACGCGAAGCCACGGGGACGGCCGGTGTCGCGGTCCATGACAACGTGGACATCAGTAACCTGGCCGTGGGCGCCAAAGAGGTCGCGGATGGTGTCGCCAGTGGTGCTGAACGAGAGGTTACCAACGTAAAGACGGGTGCTCATTGCCTTCTCCAGTATCGGGACAGTGCTGTATCGCAACGACGGTCGCAGTCCCGAGACGATTCGGAGAAGGCGGTTCGCGCGGCTACTAGCTGGTTCGAAGGGGACCCTAGCTCCAAGCCGGCCCGAGTGCAATCCCCCCGTTACGGCCGGCGCGTGACGTAGGTGAGGTGCGTGACCATCGGTGGACGTTGGGCAGGGCCGCGATTCTCAGGAGTTGAGCGTGACAGCGCGACCGCGACTGACACCCTCACCGGCGCCAATCGGCGTGGGTGGCGAGCGGTAGCATGGTCTCGCTGGCCCAGATCGGAGCGTCGAAGGCGGCGCCGGCGGCGTAGACCGAACGGCCAGCTTCTTGAGCGTCAGGTAGGAGCCGAGCGGGAGCTGGGCCCTCGGCGCTGATGCCGTCGGTGGCGATGTCGACGCGGGTACCGACCTCGACGACGTGGGGGCGCGGTCCGCCGTGCGGGACTCCCATCGCTACCCCGGTGTGACCCGTCACCGGGCTGAATGGACCATTGCCAGTTGATAGCGTGCTGCGCAGTGCCTAACCGTCCTCGCTTCGGGTCGCTTCGCACCACTCTACGAACTTTCTCGACGATGGCGGCCCTCGGGGCCGCCGCGTGCGGAATGGGAGGCGACGACGAACCCGACCCGGACGTCGAGACCGACGTCGTGCCGCTGTTCACCAACGGCGGCTTCGAGACCGGCACCCTGGGCTCGTGGACGCTGGGGACCAACCTCAACAACACCGGCCTGGCCGCGGTGCCACCGACGACGACCGCGCAGCTCCAGCTCTCGGCCGGCGGCACCAACTTCACCTTCGCGCGCATGAACGCCGTGCCGCAGTCGCAGGTGCCGCCGGGCCTCACCGCCGGCGCCGGCGTCCCCATGTGGCCGCGCTTCGGCACCACCTCCGCGGTCATCAACGAGTACGGCACCAACATCCCGCCCGGCCAGTCGTTTCACCAGGGCGCCAACAACAACGTCAACTCGCTGCGCCAGTCGATGGCGACCACCTTCGCCGACGTCGATCCCAGCGACGGCAAGGTTCACGTCCGCTTCGTGCTGGCACCCCAGCTCGAGGCCGCCGGTCACCTCCCGGCCCAGCAACCCTACTTCTTCGTCGTCATCCGCAACACCACGCCGCCGCGCGTCGGTGACCTCTACACCAGCTTCAACTTCTCCAACCAGCCCGGCGTGCCGTGGTCGTCACAGGGAACCGGCGCCGCCGCGCTGCTCTACACCGACTGGCAGATCTTCGACATCGCCCCCAACGACAACACCTTCCAGGTCGGCGACACCCTCGAGGTCGAGACCTTCGCCGCCGGCTGCGAGCCCAGCGGCCACTCGGGCACGGTCTACGTCGACGGCTTCGGCGCCGTGCTGCCCAGCCTGGCCATCTCCAAGACCGCGCCGGCGTCGGTCAACATCAACGAGGACATCACCTACACCTTCACGGTCCAGAACAACACCTCGGGCATCGCGCCCAACGTGGTCGCCGACGAAGTTCTGCCGCCGTTCACGACCTTCGTGTCGCTCAACGCCCCCGGCGCGAGCTGCTCCACTCCCGCCGTCGGCGCCACCGGCACGGTGCGCTGCACGTATGGATGGATGAACCCCGGCGCCACCGCGACCTTCCAGGTCACGGTCCACAACCACACGCCGGCCGCGCAGGGTACCGCCACCGGCGGCGGCGCCTCCACGCTGACCCACGGCACCGCCGCGTGGACGGTCAACCAGTGGCGCGGCTACACCGCGTACATCACCGCCGGTCAGGGCGCCGGTCAGCAGCGGGTCATCCTCGCCAACACCGCCACCCAGCTGACCGTGGCGCCCAACTGGACCACCAACCCGAACAACACCAGCGTCTACGCCATCATCTCCCCGCCCCTGGCCACTGGCACGGCCACCGCCGGTGCCAACAACTCGCTGAGCAACACCGCCGCCACCTGGACCAACAACCAGTGGCTGGGCAAGACGGTCACGATCACCGCCGGCACCGGCGTCGGCCAGCAGCGGTTGATCACGATGAACTCGAACAACGTCCTCACCATCGCGCCCAACTGGGCGACCAACCCCAACAACACCAGCGTCTACAGCATCAGCGCGCCGGTCAACAGCATCGTCAACGGCAACTACGGCGTCACCGGCCCGACCGTGTCGCGCCTGCTCGGCCCGCCGCGCGAGACCCTCCTCTCCACGGGCGTCACCTACACCGACCTGGCGATCACCAACACCAACGGCATCGCCGGCGTCGACTGGGGCGGCTCGTTCACCCAGACCATCACCGTCGTCAACAACGGACCGTCGGCGGTCAACAACGCCCTGGTGACCGACACCTTCCCGGCTCAGATCGCGACCCACACCTGGACCTGCGCCGGCGCCGCCGGCGGCTCGTGTGACACCGCGTCGGGCAACGGCGACATCAACCACACCGTCGACCTCCCCGTCGGTGGCCGCGCCACATTCACGGTCGCGGCCACGATCATGGCCGGCACCGGCACGGCCACGCTCGCCAACCTGGCCAGCGTGGCGGCGCCCGCCGGCGTCACCGACAACTTCCTCGCCAACAACTCGGATCTCGATCAGGACCGCATCGGCGCCCTGTTCGCGCTGACCGTCAACAAGGACCCGGCCGGCAACGGCCAGGGCACGGTGACCTCGAGCCCCGCGGTGATCGCCTGCGGCCCGGCGTGCACCACCCAGACCGCGTCGTTCGTCACCGGCCAGGTGGTCACGCTCTACGCCGTCGCCGTCCCCTTCAACACCTTCGTGGGCTGGTCGGGCGCCTGCACCGGCTCGGGCCTGACCTGCACCGTGAACATGACCCAGGCCCAGACCGTGACCGCGCGCTTCACCGCCTGCGGCAACGGCACGCTCGACGCCGGCGAGGGCTGCGACGACGGCAACGCCGCCAACGGCGACGGCTGCACCACGGCCTGTCTGGTCGAGAACACGCGCGCCTGCAACGCAGCCGCGCCCGGCCTCATCGGCGACCCGTCGTGCGCGAGCGGTCTGTGCGACATGACCAGCGGCGCCCCCGGCGTGTGCGAGATGGTCGGCTGCGGCGACGGTCGCCTGCAGGCCGGTGAGGGCTGCGATGACGGCAACGTGGTCAACAACGACGGCTGCACCTCGGCGTGTCTCATCGAGAACACCCGCGCCTGCAACGCGGCCGCGCCCGGCCTCATCGGCAACCCCTCGTGCGCCAGCGGCATCTGCGACCTCACCGGCGGCGCGCCTGGCGTGTGCGAGCCGGTCGGCTGCGGCAACGGCCGCCTCGAGGCCGGCGAGGGCTGCGACGACGGCGGCACCGTCAACGGCGACGGCTGCAACGCCACCTGCCGGCTCGAGGACACCCGCCCCTGCAACACGACCGCGCCCGGCTCGGTCGGCGATGCCTCGTGCGCAAGCGGCGTGTGCGACACCAGCGGCGGCGCCCCCGGCGTGTGCGAGCCGGTCGGCTGCGGCGACGGTCGCCGCCAGGCGGGTGAAGGCTGCGACGACGGCGGCACCGCCAACGGCGACGGCTGCAACTCGGTGTGCTTGATCGAGAACACGCGCGCGTGCAACGCGGCGACGCCCGGCCTCACCGGCAACGCGTCGTGCGCCAGCGGCGCCTGCGACACGACCGGCGGCGCCCCTGGCGTGTGCGAGCCGGTCGGCTGCGGCGACGGCAACCTCGGCGCGGCCGAGGGCTGCGACGACGGCAACGTGGCCAGCGGCGACGGCTGCAACGCCATGTGCAAGATCGAGGACAACCGGCCCTGCAACGCGACCGCGCCCGGCCTCATCGGCAACCCGTCGTGCGCCAGCAACACCTGTAACCTGACCGGCGGCGCGCCCGGCGTCTGCATGGGCCGCGACTCCGACGACGACGGCGTCACCGACAGCGTCGACATCGATGACGACAACGACGGCATCCTCGATGTCGAGGAAGGCGACGGCGGGGTCGACACCGACAGCGACGGCGTGCCCGACTCGCTCGACCTCGACACCGACTCGGACGGCATCCTCGACGCGGTCGAGGCTGGCCACCACCTCGGCGACGACGACAGCGACGGCGAGGTCGACTGCACCGGCGGCTTCGGCGCCAACGGCTTCTGCAACGACCTCGAGACCGCGCCCGAGTCGGGGCTGCCCGACTACGACGACGACGGCACCGCCGATGGCGAGCCCCGCGACACGGACGGCGACGGCGTCGACGACTACCGCGATCTCGACTCCGACGACGACGGCCTCGCCGACGCCCTCGAGGCCGGCCACCACCTCGGCGACGACGACGGCAACGCCCTGGTCGACTGCACCTCGGGAGTCGGCGACAACGGCCTGTGCGATGACCTCGAGACCACGCCCGACTCGGGCGCGCCCGACTACGACGATGACGGCAGCCCCGACGGGGAGCCTCGCGACACCGACGGCGATGGCGCGCCCGACTACCGCGATCTCGACTCCGACGACGACGGCATCTCCGACCTGGTCGAGGGTGGCGGCGAGTGTGCCGACGCTGACGCCGACGCGGTGTGCGACGGCAACGACCCCGACGGCGACGGTATCCGGGCCACCGCCGATGGCGCGCCCGCCACGTTCGGTGACAGCGGCGCCGCGACGCCGCCCAACACCGACGGCCGCGGCCCGCCCGACTACCGCGATCTCGACTCCGACGACGACGGCATCTCCGACCTGGTCGAGGGCGGCTCGGGCTGCACCGACGCGGCCGACGACGGCGTGTGCGACGGCGCCGACACCGACGAGGATGGCATCCGGGCCAGCGCTGACGGCGTCCCCGGCACCTACGGTGACCAGGGCGAGCGGCCGCCGACCCAGAGCGACGACGACGGCGTGCCCGACTTCCGCGACCTCGACTCCGACGGCGATCGCCTCTGCGACGTGCGCGAGGGTGGCCACGGCGATCTCGACGGCGACGGCGACTGCGTGCTCGACGATCCCATGGACGGCGATGGCGACGGCATCGTCGACGTCGTCGACGATCTGCCCGACATGTTCGGCGGCATCGACGACCCGGGCCGCGACGCCGACGGCGACGACCTGCCTGACTTCCAGGATCCCGACTCCGACAACGACGGCCTGATCGACGGTGCCGGCGTCAGCGGCGGTGGCTGCAGCACCACCGGCGCGGGGGGCGCATCGAGCCCGCTGGCGCTGGGCCTGGGCACCCTCATGGTCGGCATCGCGCTCGCCCGCCGCCGCCGCCGCCGCGTGGCCGTGGTCTCGGCGGCGATGGCGCTTGGCGCCGGTGCCGGCACCGCCGGCGCCGAGGACCGCGGCTTCCCGGTCGAGCGCTTCCGCCTGTCCGGCGACGGCGCCGGCCTGCTCGACGTCGAGTCGGCGACCAACCTGGCGCCGATGGCGTGGAACATGTCGTTGTGGCTGGGCGCGTCCGACGATCCGCTGGTGGTCTACTCCGTGGTCGACGGCGATCGCATGCGCACCAGCCGCCTGGTCGACACCCGCGTCGGCGGCGATCTGGTCCTTTCCGGCGGCCTGACCGCGTGGCTCGAGCTCACCGCCTCGGCGCCGCTCGTGGTCTTCCAGGACCGCGACGCTACCAGCGACGTGGCGGTCAACGGCATGCTCGAGCCGATCGGCTCGTTCGGCCTCGGCGATCTGCGGCTGGCCGCCAAGCTACGCTTGCTCCGCCAGGCCAAACACGGCGTCGACGTCGCCTTCATCCCCGCGCTGGGCCTGCCCACCAGCTCGTCCGACGACGACTACTTCGGCGACGCCTCGCTGGCGCTTTCGCCCGAGCTGGCGATCGGGCGCAGTTTCGGCCGGGTCCGCGTCGGGCTCAACCTCGGATACCGTTCGCGCCCCTACCAGCACGTCGGAACCCTGATCGTCGACGACGAGCTGTCGGCGCACGCCGGCGTCGGCGTCAAGGTAAACGATCGCGTCGAGTGGGCGGTGACGTCGTCACTCGCGGTCTCGGCCTCCGATCCGCTGGCCACCTTCAACCAGAACCACGCCGAGCTGCTCACCGGCCCGATCGTGCAGTTCACGCGGGTGCAGGCCATCGCCGCCGCCGGCGTCGGGGCCGCCGAGGGCTTCGGCACTCCCGACATGCGCTTCCTGCTCGGCATGCGCTACGCATCGAAGGCCAAGGCCCTGCCCCCGCTGGTCGAGAAGATCGTCGCCGCGCCCGATCTCGACGCCGACGACGACGGCGTGCCCGACGTCGACGATCGCTGCGTCAACGACCCGGGCCCGGCCGAGAACCTGGGCTGCCCCGACGTCGACAGCGACGGCGACGGCCTCATCGACCGCAAGGACCAGTGCGTGACCGAGCCCGAGGACGCCGACGGGTTCGCCGACGAGGACGGCTGCCCGGATCTCGACAACGACGAGGACGGCGTGCCCGACACCACCGACGCCTGCCCGCTCGAGGCGGGCGTGGCCGCCAACAACGGCTGCCCCGACACCGATCGCGACGGCGACACCGTCGTCGACCGCCTCGACACCTGCCCCGACGAGCCCGGCGAGGTCGAGAACGGCGGCTGCAAGTCCAAGCCGATGGCCACGATCACCGAGGGCAAGATCGCCATCGTCGAGACGGTCTACTTCAAGACCGACAAGGCGATCATCGAGAAGCGCTCGTTCAAGCTGCTCGAGGCCGTGTCGGCGGTGCTCACCGCTCACGGCGGCATCCGCGTCCGCATCGAGGGCCACACCGACAGCCAGGGCAACGACGCCTACAACAAGGACCTGTCGCAGCGCCGCGCCGAGGCCGTGCGCGCGTTCCTGGTCGAGCACGGGGTCGACGAGGCCCGCCTCGACGCCAAGGGCTTCGGCGAGGAGGTCCCGGTCAAGGACAACCGCACCAAGGCCGGTCGCGCCGCCAACCGCCGCGTCGAGTTCGTCATCGTCGACGCCGCCGGCATGGACGTGAAGAGCGAGTCCCACGGTCCCCAGGACGACACCATCGACCGCTGATCGGTCATCGTCAGGGCCGGACTGGTCGTCGCGAACGCGACGCAGGCCTCGCGCTTGCGGCCCAGGCGGAAGAGCACGCCACCGACCGAGCCATGGGCCCACCCGGTGAGCGAGTGATCGGGGCCGAGGGCCTTCTCGCGGATGGCCAGCGCGCGCTGGGCGATGGGCAGCGCCTCCTGGTTGCGCTTGAGGTCGCCGAGCACGTTGGCCTTGGCGGAGAGCAAGGCTGTCGCCGGCCGCGACTGGGCCCCGCGTCGGCGCGCCAGGATCGGACATCAAGCCATTCCAACCGCGGTAGGGTGGTGGCGAGATCCATGCGTGCCTGGCTGTGCCTCTTCTTCATCCTGGCCGCCTGCGGAGCGCCGGCACCTCGTGCGTCCACCACACCGTCCCTGGCCGATCCGGCGATGCGGCCGCTGGCGTTCATGGTCGGGGCCTGGCGCGCAGACGACGGAACCATCGAGATCTGGACGCCGGCCGGTGACGCGCTGTTCGGCGTGACCTTCACCGGCGGCGGCTTCGAGTGCGTGGTCCTGTCCACGGTCGAGGGCGTGCCCACGTATCACGCCATGCCGGGCGGGAAGCGCGCCGTCCCCTTCCGGCTCGAGAGCGTGATCGCCGGCGGCGCCCGCTTCACCAACCCGTCGCACGATCATCCGCAGCTCATCCGTTATGCGCGCACCGGCGACACCCTGGTCGCCACCGTCAGCATGCTCGACGGCACCGACCCGCTCAGCTTCCGCTTCACGCGGGTGGACCTGCCGGCCGCGCCCGACCTGGTCGAGGCCGACCGGCGCTTCGCCGCCGACCGGGATCCGATCGCCTCGGGCCTCGCGCCAACGGCGGCCACCACCGGCGCGCTCGGCTTCACCGTCGGGACCACGCGCCCGACGCCGGCCGACACGGCCCCGCGGCGCGGCGCCTACGTCACCATCTGGCGCCGGCAGGACGACGGCACCTGGAGCGTCCTGTTCGACACCGGCGACGACGTGTGACCCGGTGGCTGGCCCTCAGGGCCGGACCACGTAGAACGTGAGCTGCGAGCCGACGACGAGATCGACGGGCGCGCCGCCGGCGTCGGCCGCGGCGCGCCGGTAACGTGTGATCGTCGACGCCGGGCAGTCGCTGCCCTCGCAGGCCTCGAGGTGGGCGGTGCGCGGGAAGGCGTCGATCATCGCGGCCGGGATGGTCAGCGCGCCGACGTCGGCGGCGTCGCACTCGATGACCGCGGCGTAGGGCTGGCCGTGGCCCATGTTGTTGGCGTTGATGGCGACGCGCACCCGCAGCTCGGGATCCCCCGGCGCAGCCGCCACCCAGGTCAGCGTCACGTCGGCGCCGCCGTCGAGGTGGAGCTCGTCGTCGGCGATCGGTCCGACCGGCGTGGCCAGTGGCACCACGCCACCGGCGGTGATGGTGAACGCCGGGACCTCGGCGCCGGCGGCGGTGACGGTCACGGCGGCGTCATCGGCGAAGGCGTCGACCGGGAGCTGGGCCCCTTGCGATGCATAGAAGTACGGGCTGGGCTGGAGCGTGAGCGGCGCGCCGCGCAGGCCGTCCCAGGTCAGCGCGCCCGCCGACGCGTAGTCGGGATACGGTTCGCACACCTCGGGCGCGACGCAGAGCCCGGCGCACGCGCTGCAGAACACCGGTTCGTGCTCGAGCAGCCGGCACGAGCCGGCGCGCATCGTCTCCTGCTGCCAGTGGCGCACCGCCACCCGCCCGTAGAACACGAAGCGCATGCGGGTCGGCTGAGGCGAGAACAGGGCGTGGGCCAGGGCGTTACGCGGAGTGGGCCCGGCCAGCTCCATCAGCTCGACGCGGCCGCGGCGCATACCCTCGTCGAACCACGGCTCGCCCGGCGGCGGTGCGTCGACGCCGATCGCGTCGATGGCAGCGGCGTCGAACGAGACGTCGCCGCCGCCCGCGCCGCACGCGGCGCCGGTCACGGCCAGCCCGAGGAGCATTCGCACCCGCACCGCCAGGATCCTACGCCTCTTGCCGGTTGCGCATGTGATCGGCCAGCTTGGCGAGGGGCTCGTCGAGCTGGGCGCGGAGCGCGTCGTCGGCGACGTGCTCGGCCAGGGCGCGCCGCATGCACATCATCCACTGATCGCGCTCGCGCTCGCCGATCGCGAACGGCTGGTGGCGGGCGCGCAGGCGAGGATGTCCGAAGCGCTCGACGTAACGCGGCGGGCCGCCCAGCCAGCCGGTGAGGAACCAGGCCAGCTTGTCACGGGAGCCGGCGAGGTCGGCGGGGTGGAGCGCGCGCAGCTCGGCGGCCTCGGGCACCTGGTCCATCAGATCGTAGAAACGATCGACCAGCCGCCGCACGGCGTCCTCGCCGCCGAGGCGCTGGATCGGAGTGAGCTCGGACGTCACCGCCAAAGCCGACCATCACCGCGGGTGACTCGCAACCCCAGATCGGCGTGAACAGCGGCGCTTGCACTTGTCCTGCGGGCGCTCGTGCGAAAGTACGGCCCGTGGGACGAAGGACAGAATCGGGCACGGCGTCCCGCGGCTCGGCCGCTCGAACGACGAACAAGACAGCGCGCGTCTCCCGGAGCAGGTTGAACGTGCTCGTCGCCGAGGCCGAAGCGTGCACGCTCTGCGCGAGGCACCTTCCGAACCCACCGAGACCCGTCTTCCGCGTGGGGCATGGCGCCCGCATCGTCATCATCGGGCAGGCGCCGGGCGCGAAGGTGCACGAGTCCGGCGTCCCGTGGCAGGACGAGTCGGGAGATCACCTTCGAGAATGGCTGAACGTCGACCGTGCGACGTTCGACGATCCAGACGCCTTCGCGCTCCTGCCCATGGGCTTCTGCTTTCCGGGGCGGAGAAAGGGCGGTGACCTGCCGCCGCGGCCGGAGTGCGCGCCCGCGTGGCACGAGCGGCTGCTCACGGCCATGCCCGAGCTGAAGCTGACCTTGCTCATCGGTCAGTACGCGCAGGCTCGATACCTCCCCGAGGCTGGCAAGCGGTCGCTGACCGAAACCGTACGAGCGTTCGAACGCTACCTGCCCGACCGCCTTCCGCTTCCCCATCCGAGCTGGCGTAGCAAGCTGTGGATGAAGCGAAACCGCTGGTTCGAACAAGAACTGTTGCCCGTGCTCCGCGACCGGGTGACCGACGTGCTGCGAGCGAAGCAGCGTCGGTGAACCGGCGTCGACGGCGAGACGTGCGCATCTCGGTGGCTGGCGCGGCGGCCGGTGCCTGCCGTAGCCATCGCGTGACAACCGCGGGTCGTCGTTGCCCGCGACCCTGGCACGACACTTGATGGGCGGCGGCGCATGAATGGCTTCGTCTCGAGAGTGCTTCCTTCGCTGATCCTCCTCGCGCTGCCGGGCGCGTGTCTCACCGACGACTTCGTCGACGATGACTTCCCCTACGGCGACGATGGGGCCGGCGGGAAGAGCGAGGAGTGGAACAGCGCCAACGATCCGATCCGGGTCGATCGTACGTTCACCGTGACGCTCAGCGAACTGCCGCGCAGCGGCGCGGCCACGCGAACGCCCTGGACCGGCGACTACTGGGCCACGGCGCATGACAGCATCAACCGCCGCTGGGATGGCGCGAGCTCGCTGTCCCCGGCCGAGAAGTGGGAGCGCGCGTTCGGTCGCACCGGCTTCGCGGCTCGTGTGACCCGCGAGCTCGGCGCGTTGAGCGTCGAAGGCGCCGCGTGCACCCGCGATGATCAGTGTGGCGCCGAGGAAGCCTGCGCCACGCCGCGCGGTGAGACCAGCGGCCGGTGCATCCCGACCTGGTTCGGCGTCTGCCACGGTTGGGCTCCGGCGGCGATCGCGGTGCCCCAGGCGACCAAGGCGGTGGTCAAGAACGGCGTGACCTTCTATCCGGGTGACCTCGAGGCGCTGATGTCGGTGGCGTGGGGCGGTGAGGACTTCCGCGTGAAGATGATCTCCGAGCGCTGCGACGACTCGTCGTCGCCGACCGACTCGCACGGCCGCATCCGCGCCGGCGAGTGCCAGGACATCAACCCGGGTTCGCTCCACGTGGTCATCGGCAACATGCTGGGCAAGCGCGGCCTGGCGATCGTCGAGGATCGCACCGCCAACGACGAGGTCTGGAACCAGCCCTTGACCAGCTACAAGGTCACCAAGCAGACGGTGGTCTCCGAGGCCCAGGCCGCCGCGCTCGTCGGCCTCTCGGGATCGACATACACCTACAACGCGGTGGCGACCGGCTTCGTGTCGGTCGAGGTCGAACTGCGGTGGATCACCGAATCCGCGCCGAGCCGCCGGCCACGCGCGTCGTCGACCTACACCCGCACGACCAAGTTGAGCTACGTGCTCGAGCTCGACGACGCCGGCGAGATCCTGGGGGGCGAGTGGGTCGGCAGGTCCAAGCTCGATCACCCGGACTTCCTGTGGTGGCCGACCAGCACGCCGCGCGTCGAGGCCGTCCGCGGTCTGAAGTACAGCGAGATCAAGGCGCTCTACGAACAGGCGCGGTGAGCATCAGCTGCCGCCTGGCTGCTCTGGGCGGACCTCCCCGACCTGGTCGACCGCGTTCGACTCCGCTTCGAGCAGGAGCGTCTGCAACTCCGCACCGAGCAGGAGGTCGTCGTGGACGCCGAAGATCTGCTGGCGCAGCCGCCCGCGCGCGTCGATGAGAATCGTCGTCGGCGTGCCCCGCATGCGGTAGGCCCGCATCGTCTGCGGGATGGACTCGCCTCCCGGATCGGGCGCATCCACCCCGACTGGAAAGCGCACGCGGTACTCGTGGAGAAACGCGCGAAGCGACTCGACCTTCATCGCCTCGTGGTGCTCGAAGACGGTGTGGAGGCCGACGACGACGAGAGGCGCGCCGGCGAACAACTCGGCGACACGCTGCGCCTGCGGGATGCCGCGTGCCACGCAGCCGGGACAGAGCATCTGGAAGGCATGGAGCAGCACCACACGGCCACGGAGCCGCTCGAGGCTGAGCGGCTCGGGCGTGTTCAACCACTCGGTCGTCTTCCAGGGGTGAGCGTTGCGGAACGGGACCAAGGCGGTCGAGGGGGCGCCATCGGTCACGGGGATGTTGCTCATGTTGTTGCTTCCTTCTCGGAGCAAGGCTCCGCGCTGGCGCCGGCCGACCTGGCCGGGATGACTCGCGTCACGTGGTCTCGAAGCACTCGGTCAGGCGGGACGTAGGAACTGCTTCCAGAGCTCGGTCCGAGTCACCTCGGCCGCGAGCTCGTGCTCGGGGCAGTCGAGCCGGACCTGGTCGTTGGCGAGCGGCGCGTTGACGAAGGCGCACTGGTGCGGCGCCGCTCCGGTCCGGACGTTCGGGCGGAAGTGCGTACACGTCACGCACATGCCGCTCAACGGGACGAGTCCCTGCTCCTGGAGCATGCGGACCATCTTCACGACGCCCGAGAAGAACGCGCGCTGTTCCTCCGCGGTCAGGTCGGCCACGGCGGCGGCCATGAACTCGGGCCAGGACCGCGCGCGCGCGCCGAGCTGCGCGCCCCGCCTGGTCAGGGTGAGCAGGCTCGCGCGTGGATGACGGGCATCGGGGGACTTCGTGACCAGCTTCTTGTCGACGAGCACGCGAACCGAGTCGCTGATGGTCGGCAGCGTGACGCCGAGCCGCTGACTCAGCTCCGAGCCCGTGAGCGCGCCGTGGGTCGCCAGCGCCGCGACGATCTGCCCCTGCGTGGCCGACACGCCCTCCTCGTTCGCCTGCTGCCAGGCCTGCTGCTTCATCGCGAGGCCGATCTTGTGCAGGCCCGTCGTGATGCGCGACGAGAGCGGCTCGTTGTTCTCGTCGAAATTCGGGAGGATCGTCCGACCCATGAGCCGATGTAACTTAGGACTCCTAAGTTGTCAAGACGGGCGAATCTGGCCCTGCCCGACCCGCGACCCGGCGTGGGGATCTGGGGTAGCGGTGGGGTTTGCTCGCCGTTGCCCACGAGGTTCCCCGGGGTAGTGACGATTGCGGATCGCGACCTCGGGACGCCACACTGTCGGGATGTCGCCGCGCCTCGGAACCGCGCCGCCCGATCGGCGCGCCGGCCGTCCCACCGAGCGGGTGGTCTGGACCGTGCTCTCGGCCGAGGATGTGAGCGTCGGTGATGTGCTGGTCTGGGGCAAGGTGCTGGCCAAGGCCTGGGGCGGAGCGCTCGGCATCGAAGCCTGGCGGGTCGTGATCGAGGACCGACACCGGCCGCTGTGGCTGGCGCCCGACGAGCCGGTCCACTGCCGGCAACGCGGCCCCCAGGCGCCGCCGGCCACCCTCGCCGGCGTCGTCGGCAGCGGCCCCTACGCCAGCGATCGCGCCAGCAACCTGCGCCAGCTCGTCACCCGCGCCGCCGCCGAGACGACACGACGCAAGCGACGCTGATCGATACAATCCCGGGATGGCCGAGGACGGCGAGTGCGACGTGGCGCTGATCGGCGCGGGGATCATGAGCGCGACCCTGGGCACGCTGCTGGGCAAGCTCGAGCCCACGCTCCGGGTGGAGGCCTTCGAGCGTCTCGACAGGGCCGCCGCCGAGAGCTCCGACGCCTGGAACAACGCCGGCACCGGCCACGCCGGCTACTGCGAGCTCAACTACACGCCGCCCGGCGCCGACGGCAGCGTCGACTGCACCAAGGCGATCCAGATCGCCGACCAGTTCGCCACCAGCCTCGAGCTGTGGCGCGGCCTCGTCGCCTGCGGCGACCTGCCCGCCGCAGGCTCGTTCGTGCGCGAGGTCCCGCACCTGAGCTTCGTCGAGGGTGCCGGCGATGTCGCGTTCCTCCGGGCGCGGGCGCGGCAGCTCTGCCGGTCGCCGCGGTTCGCCGCGCTCGAGTACAGCGAGGACCCCGAGCAGATCGCCGCCTGGATCCCGCTGGTGATGGACGGGCGCGACCGCGGCACCCCGGTGGCCGCCACCCGCATGGCCCACGGCACCGACGTGAACTTCGGCGCGCTCACCCGCAGCATGTTCACGACCCTGGCCACGCAACCGGGCTTCGAGCTGCATCTGAACCACGAAGTCGGCGACCTGCACCGCGACGGCGACCGCTGGCGCATCGAGGTGCGCGACCTCGCCAGCGGCGACGAGCGCAGCGTGCGCGCGCGCTTCGTCTTCATCGGCGCCGGCGGATACTCGCTGTCGCTGCTCGAGCGCACCGGGATCCCCGAGGCCCGCGGCTATGGCGCGTTCCCGGTGAGCGGCCAGTGGCTGCGTTGCACCAACCGGGACGTCATCGCGCGCCACCACGCCAAGGTCTCCGGCCAGGCCGCGGTCGGCGCGCCGCCCATGTCGGTGCCACACCTCGACACGCGTTGGATCGGCGACACCCAGGAGCTCCTGTTCGGCCCTTACGCCGGCTTCACTACCAAGTTCCTCAAGCGGGGCTCGGCGCTCGATCTGCTGCGGTCGATCGGCGTGCACAACCTGCGCGCGGTGCTGAGCGCCGGGCTCGAGAACCTCGATCTGACCCGCTACCTGGTCGGTCAGGCCATGCTCTCCACCGAGGAGCGGCTCGCGCTCCTGCGCCGCTACTGCCCACGCGCCAACGACGATCACTGGGAGGTGCAGGTCGCCGGCCTGCGCGTGCAGATCATCAAGAGCGACGGCGACGGCGGCGGCGACCTCAAGTTCGGCACCGAGGTCGTGACCAGCGCCGACGGCTCCGTGGCCGCGCTCCTGGGCGCGTCGCCGGGCGCGTCGACGGCGGTCTCGATCATGCTCGAGGTGCTGGCCCGCTGCTTCCCGGCCGGGTGGGCGTCGCCGTTGTGGCGGGAGCGCCTGGCCAAGCTCCTGCCGTCGCTGGCGTAGCCGGCGGGGGGTTCATGACCACGACGGCCGGCCGAAACAGAGGGCGTGCGCAGGTTTCGTCTCGTTCGCGCGATCGGGGCGGTCGCCGTCGCGGCCACTCCCGGCCTGGCAACCGCTGAACCCTGGCTGACCGCCGAGGTCCCCGCGGTGTTCCCCGTGTCGCGGCCGCACGTCGAGGCCTTCGGCGGCGGCGCGCTGCCCGCGGTCGGACTCTACCTGCCGGCCTCGCCCCACCTGGCACTGGCGGTGCGCGCCCGCGCCGGCGTCCTCTCCGACGGCGCGCCGCCGATGAACGGGCTCGCCGATCCGGCATGGGGCGGGCTAGGCACGCTCTCCTTCGCGGTTCGAGCCAGCGGCGGACGGACCTGGCTCGAGGTCGCTGCCGGCGGAGGCATCACCGGGACCGACCTCGTGCCTTCGCTCGAGCTCGGCGCGGGCTGGGCCACGCCGGTGGGCTCCTTCGAGCTCGGGCCCTCGATGCGCTACGTGCAGCTCGGCGCCGGCACCGGGCCCGGGCTCGGGCTCGGTGCCGCCGGCCTGGTGCTGGTCGGGATCGAGGTGCGGGGCGCCCGATCGTCACGATCGCGACGCGAACCCGGGCGACGCGAGCCCGCCAGCGTCGAGCCGACCGTCGCCAGGGACCGCGATCGGTTGATCGACCGCGCGCCGGGCTGCGCCGAAGACGAAAGCGACTGCCTTCCGGTCGATCGCGATCACGACACGGTGGTCGAGGTGCTCGAGTCGTGCAGCGTGCTGGCCGGCATGATCGACGGCGCCATGGCCGGCGAGGGCTGCACCGCCGGCGGCCCGATCGAGGTCGAGTCCGACCGCATCATCCTGGCCGAGCAGGTCCTGTTCCGCGTCCGTCGCGCCCGCATCCGGCGCGCGGCGAGGCCCGTGTTGCACGCGATCGCCGCGGCGTGGAAGCGCGGCGAGTGGGAGCGCCTCACCGTCGAGGGCCACGCTGATCTCCGCGGCGACCCCGAGTACAACCGGTGGCTGTCGCAGCTTCGAGCCGAACGCGCCCGCGCCGTGCTGGTCGACGCCGGTGTGCCGGCCGCGGCCATCGACGCGATCGGCTACGGGTCCAGCCGTCCCCGCTCGAGCGACGACCACGAAGTGAATCGCAGGGTCGAGTTCGTCATCCGGCCCCGCCAGGTCGCGGGCGCGGTGATCCCGTGAGGGCGCTGGTGGTCGCCGCTGCGCTCGTGCTGAGCGGCTGCTTCGACTCCCTGGTGGGCGGCGAGTGCGGACCGGGCTGGATCGCCGAGGGCGGCGTCTGCCGGCCGGCGGTCGCCGGCGACGATAGCGGCGACGATAGCGGCGACGGTGCCGTCGACGCGCGCGACGCCGACGCCGCCGCGACGGCGATCGACGCCGGCAGCTGTGCCGAAGGCGCCTCGTGGTGCGGCGGCTGCGTCGATCTCGGCAGCGATCCCGATCACTGCGGCGCCTGTCAGCGCGCCTGCGGCAGCGGCATCTGCAGCGCCGGAACCTGCGCCGGCACCATCTCCGGACACATCGTTCTCATCGGCCACGACTACCGCGTCCATCACGCCGGGGCCGCGCGCCTGCTCGGCAACGCGGTCGCGCTCGGAGGCGACGGCGCGGTGCGGGTCGCGATCGTCGGCGGCGCGACCGATGCCGAGGGCAGCGCCGCCGTGCACCAGGCGCTCTCGGCCGGCGTGGTCGCCGCCGGCCGCACCTGGTCGTCCGTCGATCTCGGCGGCGCGATCCCCGGCGATCGCGGCCTCGCCGACGTGGTCCTCTTCCTCCCGCGGGCAGCCCCTCCCGCCGACTCGCGCGCGCTGGGCGCCTCGTGGCAACCGGCGCTGGCCGCCTTCGTCGCTGCCGGCGGCGCGGTGATCGGCCTCGACGGCGCCGGGACCACCACCGTCGAGCTCCTGCGCGGCGCCGGCCTCACCGCCGCGAGCGCCGGCACCCCGGCCACCGACACGCGGGTCACGATCGCTGCGCCCGGCGACGCGCTCGCCGTCGGGGTGCCGTCGCCCTACCTGGCCGAGCGCAGCTCCACCACGTTCACCGTCGCCGGTCCCGGCACCATCGTGGCCACCGCCGGCGGCGGCGCCGTCGCCGTGCACGTCACGCCCTGAAGCCGAGCCGGCGCGGTGGCTCTCGGCGCCGCAGGTCGAAGCGAGCGAGGGTCATCACCTTGGTCCACGCGGCCACGAAGTCGCGCACGAACTTGGGCTGGGCGCCGTCAGCCGCGTAGACCTCGGCGAGGGCGCGCAGCTGGGCGTTCGAACCGAAGACGAGGTCGACCCGCGTCGCGGTCGCCTTCGCCGCGCCGGTGGCGCGGTCGCGTCCCTCGAAGACGTCCGCGGCCTCCGACGTCGCATTCCACGTCGTGTTCATGTCGAGCAGCTGGACGAAGAAGTCGTTGGTGAGCGTGCCCGGGCGCCTGGTGAACACCCCGTGTTGCGTCCGTCCGACGTTGGCATCGAGGGCGCGCATCCCACCGACCAGCACGGTCATCTCGGGCGCGGTCAAGGTCAGGAGCTGGGCCCGATCCAGCAGCATCGCCTCGGCCGGGCCCTCGACGCCGGCCTTGCGGTAGTTGCGAAAGCCATCGGCGATCGGCTCGAGCACGGCGAACGAATCGACGTCGGTCTGCTCCAGCGAGGCGTCGGTG
>SXJR01000290.1 GCA_005779305.1 Myxococcales bacterium | reverse complement strand
GCGCAGCTCGCGGGCCCGGCACCGCGCCCGCGCCGACGGTGCGCCCATCGGCGGCGCCGCCAGCGCGACCAGACCACGGCCGGCGCGCACTGTCACCGCCGCGCGATCGCGCGCCGACTCGTCGGCCGCTCCCTCGGCGGCGGCGAGGTCGGCCGCGGCCAGCCGCAGCTTCGTCGCCAGCGCGACGTGCTCCTCGGTGAAGAACCAGCCGAGGTCGTCGGTGGAGAGCGGGATCACTCGGACGCCCCAGCGGGCGCCCCGGCGAAGCGCGGCGGCCGCTTGTGCTTGAACGCGTCGTGGGCCTCGGCGAAGTCGCCGTGCTGCATGCACAGGGCCTGGGCCTGGGCCTCGGCCTCGATGGCCTCGGAAAGGTTGAGGCACGCCTCGCTCTCGAGCATCTGCTTGGTCATGGCGTGGGCGAAGGCCGGCCCGGCCGCCAGCCTCGCCGCCCACTGCTGGGCCAGCGCGCGGCACGCATCGGCGTCGGCGGCGACGCGGTTGACGAAGCCGATGGCGAGCGCGCGCTCGGCATCGAACACGTCGCCGAAGAACAAGATCTCCGAGGCGTGGGCCAGCCCGACCAGGCGAGGCAGCAGATACGACGCACCCATGTCGGCGCCGCACAGGCCGACCTTGGGGAAGATGAACCCGAACTTCGCGCCGGCCGCGGCGATGCGTAGATCGCAGGCGGCCGCGATCACCGCGCCGGCGCCGACGGCGACGCCGTTGACCGCCGCGATCACCGGCCGCCGGCACTGGCGAATGGCGGCGATGAGGCGGCCGGTGGCGCGGGTGAACGCGAGCAACTCGGGCGTGGTCTTGCCGAGCAGGTGGTGGATGATGTCGTCCTGATCGCCGCCGGAGCAGAAGCCGCGGCCGGCGCCCGTGATCACCACCGCACGGACCGCCTCGTGGCGATCGAGTTCCTCGAACACCTCGGCCAGCTCGCGGTAGATCTCGAAGGTCAGGGCGTTGAGACGGTCGGGCCGATCGAGGGTGATGGTCGCGACCCCGCGATCGAGCACCAACCCGAACGAGCGGGGCACGGGCAGCTCGGACATGACCGGGGTTTATCACGCCCCCCCGGCCGGCCCTGGGACCCGAATCCCTCATTGGGGAACTGCTCCCCAGGTACCCCGGGTGTGGCCTACCAAGCGGCTGAAATCATGGGCTGGTAACGCCGCGTGCCGGGATCGGGAGCAGGCCCGGCGCTTGCTCATCTGACCGACGTGTCGACGCCCGCCGGCAACCCCTCCCCCCAGGCCCCCCTGACCTCCACCACGGCCTCGAACCCGACGTTCGCCGATCGCTTCTGGGCCCTGGCGCCCGGACCCGAGCGGACCGACGTCCCCGAGCCGCTGCACACGATCGTGATCGTGCGGCACTTCCTGGCCGTGCTCGACCACTTGCACAAGGGGCCGCGCAAGACCGTGCCGGCGCTGGGCGCGATGCTTCGCGCCGCCGAGGTCGACGGCTGCGTCTCGTACGCGTCACCCGAGCAGCTCAGCGGTGAGCCGCTCGACACGCGCTCGGTGGTGTTCTCGCTCGGCGTCGTGCTCTTCGAGCGCCTGGCCGGCCGTCACCCGTTCGGCGCCGAGAACAACCGCCCCCGCCGCATCACCCGCATCCAGCGTGGCGAGATGGGCTCGGGCGTGAACAGCTTCCCGACCATCGCCGCCAGTGTGCGCCAGGTGCTCATGCGCGCGATGAATCCGTTCCCCGAGGAGCGCTGGCCCGATCTGCGGCCGATGCGCGAGCTGCTGGGGCAGTTCTTGACCAGCGACGCGCCCCACCCGCGCCTGCCCGGCACGTCGAGCGACGCCGACCTGCCGCCCGAGTCGACCCGGGTCGTGCGGCGCCCGACCGACTTCGGCCGCGAGCTGATGGAGGTCGTGGCCAGGCACGATCGCGGCGAGTCGACGCCCCGGCCGCTGCGCCCGGCGTCGTGGCCAGGCGACTCCGACGTCGCCGCGCCGCGGACCAAGCGCCCCACTCCGCCTCCGACCCCACGCATGGGCGTGACGACGTTGCGGCCGCCGGCGCCACGCCGGCTGGTGCCGGCCCTCGACGAGATGTCGACGTCGGACAGCGCGATCACGCGCATCGATCCGGGCCGCATCGATCCGCTCGGCGCCACCCTGCGCGTGACCATGCCGGCGCCCGCGGCCAACGACGAGAACAGCGAGGTCATCGAGCTGGTCGTCGCCGAGAAGCCGGCCGCGAAGGCGCCGACGGTCACCGCCACCGTGCGCCCGCTCTCTGAACCCGTCCCTGATCTCCGCGTCGCCTCGCGCTCGAAGACCCTGATGGTCGCCCTCGCCAGCGCCGCCATCGGCGCCGGCATCGCAACCGTCGCCGTGCTGGTCCTTCGCAACGAAGGGGTCGGAGTGGCAGCCACCGAGCCGTCGGGGCTCGGACCTCAGGCCTCGGGCCTCGGGCCTCGGGCTTCGGGCCTCGGCCAGACCGAGACCGTCGTGACCCCGACGCCCGTCACCCCGACGCCCGTCATCCCGACGCCCGTCGCTCCGCCACCCATCGCCCCGACGCCGGAACCTCTGACCGAGGCCCGAAGCCCGAAGCCCGAGGCCCTGGCTCTGCCGGCGACGCCCGAGGCCCTGGCGTTCCCCCCGCCTCCGGTCTCCGACGATCCCGCCAAGCGCCTGCGCGCGGCGATCACCGGCTGCTTCGAGCCCTCGGCCTCGACCGCGTCGCGTGTGCTCGGCGTCTCCGTCGTCGCCCGCGGCGCCGGATCGAAGGCGTACCTCGGCGCCGGCGAGCTCACGCCTCACGAGCGTAGCTGCATCGTCAACGCCGTGAAGCCGCTCACCGGCATGCCGGTGAAGTCGCAGTTCAAGATCCAGGTCGACGCCAGCGGCGTCGCGGTGTCACTGCGACCGGGTCACGGCTGACGCCCGTCTCCGAGGGCGATCAGAACCGGCGAGCGCGACCCTTGCGGGGCAGCTGCGGCGGCTGCAGGCCGGGCGCGACCGCCGGGGGCGGCGCCATCACCATGCCGGTGAACGTGGCGTTGGCGATCGTGGTGCCGCAGCCGTCGCCGACCGACGAGGTCGCGCCGCTCTGCGGGTCGATCGTCACGTGCTCGAGCTCGAGGTTCGACAGGGTCAGGGTCAGGGTCTCGCCGACCGCGTCGCCGACCGCCGCCACCACCACCGTGCCGCCGGTGACCATGTAGTCATCTTCGTAGGCGTCGGCGGTGGCGTTGGTGCCCAGGGTCACGCACACGCCGCAGGTCTCGAAGTCGAGCTGCTCCCCGGTGAGCTGGTAGGTGCCGGGGAGGACCGCCGTCGGCGCCGCCTGGGTGCCGAAAGGCGTGTAGCCGGTGTAGAAGTCGACGAAGAGCACGTCGGTCGGCTGCGCCGTCTCGAGCGCGCCCTGCACCGCGATGCGGTACAAGGCCGGGTTCATCGTGCTCGCCGCGAAGGTGGCGGCGCCGGTGAGCGCACCCGCGTCGCCGAAGCTGCCGGTCGATACCGTGCAGACGACCGGCGCGTCGATGGAACCCGCCGCGTCGAGGGGAGTGACGTTGCCACCGTCGTCGCCGCCACACGCGGCGAGGGAAGCAGTCGTGATCAGGACGAATGAGAACTTGCGCATCGGCGCAACCTACTCGACAGCCCACGCGAAGTTGAAGCGTCAAATGCAAAATGTGGCTGACTCAGGCGCGGCCTCCAGGCAGCAGGGCATACCCCTGGATCTCGACCACCGCGCGCGGCTCGACGAGCGCCGACACCGCCACCAGCGCCATCGCCGGGAAATGCTTGCCCATCACGGCGCGGTAGGCGGCGCCGATCGCCTTGTGATCCCGGCGGTAGGCCTCGATGTCTGTGACGTAGATCGTCAACGACGCCAGGTGCTCGGGACCGCCGCCGGCGGCGCGCACCACCTCGACCACATTGGCCAGCGCCTGCCCGAGCTGGCCAGCGAGCTCGGTGTGCTCCCACGTGCCGTCGGGCCGCCAGCCGATCTGGCCGGCCACGAACAGGACCCTGCCCTCGCCGACCACGCCGTTGGCGTAGCCGCGCGGCGGCGGCCAGCCCGGCACCAGCACCGGCGCGCCCGGCACCGGCGCGCTCACTTCAGCACCTGGCCACCGTCGATCACGATGGTCTGGCCGTGGATGCCGCGCGCGTGCTCGCCGCACAGCATGGCGACCGCGGCGGCGACCTCCTCGGGCTCCACCAGGCGGCGCTGCGGGCTCATGCTCTCGAGCGCGGCCCGGGCCGACGTCGCGTCGCGGCCGGTGCGGGCTGCGATGCGCGAGATGGCCTCGTCGGCCATGCGGGTCGCGACCCAGCCCGGGCACACCGCGTTGATGGTGACGCCGGTGCGGCCGAGGTCGACCGCGAGGGCGCGGGTCATCCCGACCGCAGCGTGTTTGGCCGCGCAGTACGCCGACGTGTAGCCGTAGCCGGTGAGCCCGGCGTTGGAGGCGATCGTGATCACGCGGCCCCATCCCGCCGCCGTCATCGCCGGCACCAGGGCGCGGGTGAGGCGGAAGGGCACGGTGGCGTTGAGCTCCATCATGCGGTCCCACATCGCGTCGCTGGTCTCGGCCAGCGGCGCGCTCTCGGCGATGCCGGCGGTGTTGATCAGGATGTCGACCCGGCCGATGGCGCGAACGCTCTCGACCAGCGCGTCGGTGGCGGCGCGATCCGACAGATCGCAGGTGAGACCATGGCCGCGCACGGCGGCGGCGGTGCTCTCGACGTCGCTGGTGGTGCGTCCGGTGACGATGACGCGGGCGCCGTCGCGGGCCAGCCGCAGCGCCACCGCGAGGCCGATGCCGCGGCCGCCGCCGGTGACCAGTGCCAGCTTGCCGGTGAGCGGGCTCGGAGGTGTCGACACGGGCTCCATGAGGTGGGTGTATCGCGCCAGTGCACCGACGAGCAACCGGCGCGCACCAACGAGCGGCCCCACGCGACGAACTCTGGGGTTAAGCTTCGCGCATGCCCGAGCTAGCTCCCCTCGATGCCACTGCCCAGGCGGAGCTGGTTCGCACCCGCGCCGTCACGCCTCGCGAGCTGGTGGAAGCCGCCATCGATCGCATCGAGCGCCACGACCGCGAGATCAACAGCGTGATCGT
>SXJR01000289.1 GCA_005779305.1 Myxococcales bacterium | reverse complement strand
GCTGCTGCCACGGCTGCTGCGGTTGCTGCTGCTGCCACGGCTGCGCCTGCGGTTGCTGCTGCTGCCACGGCGGCTGCGGTTGCTGCTGCTGCCACGGCTGCGCCTGCGGTTGCTGCTGCTGCCACGGCTGCTGCGGTTGCTGCTGCCACGGCTGCGCCTGCGGTTGCTGCTGCCACGGCTGCGGCTGCGGCGGCGGCTGCGGCGGCTGCGGGTACGGCGGCGGTTGCGGATACGGCGCCTGCGGCTGCCACGCCGGACCGCCCAGCGGCGGCATCGGCTGTGGCGCACCGTTGAACGCCGGCATCGGCTGCGGCGGGGGATACGCGGCGGGCGAAGGGTACGCGGCCGGCGGCGGATACCCCTGCGGCTGCGGCGTCGGGATCCCCTGCGGCGGCGGGTACATGCCCGCCGGCGGCGGTGCCCCCTGGCCAGTGGCCATCCACCCCATCATCGTCTTCTGCGGCGGCTTCTGATCGTTCCCCATCACCGATCGAGTCGGCCGCCGGCGCTCGTGACCTGGCAATCGACGGCAGTCAGCCGGACGCCATCAGGCGGCGGGCGGCGTCCTCGAACGGTGCGAGCGGGACCTCGCGGCGGAGCAAGATCTTCATGGCCTCGGGCGCGCCGGCGCCGTGGAGCGACTCGTGGAGGAAGTAGACCGCGCCGGCGCCGTGGGTGAGGAACTCGAGCAGGCGGAACAGGGCCATGCGGTCGCCGGCCGAGACCTCGGGGCTGCCGGCCATGTACTTCTTCACCAGCGGACCGAGCTCGGGATGTTCGAGGTCGGCCTGGCTGGGCAGGGTGAGCATGGCGCCGCCGGCGATGTCGGCGGCGAGCCGGGCGATCTCGAACGGGAAGCGGGTGACGTTCAGCTTGGTGACGTTGGCGAGCGCGATGTCGGGGATCCAGGTGCCGGCCTCGGTCTCGGTGCCCTCGAGCGCGGCGGCGAGGCCGCACGCGTACATGGTCTCGTTGAGCTGGACCATCTCGGTGAGCTTGCTCTCGACCGCGCTGCGATCGCGTACGCCGTTGGCACGCGCCGCCAGCGAGGCCGCGCCGATCACCACGTCGGCGATGCCGACCTTGCAGCCGCCGTAACAGAAGCGGTGGAACGAGCCGAACAGCCGGACCAGCTCCTGGGTGTACTCGGCCTCGCCGCACAGGAAGACGCGCTCGTCGGGAACGAAGACGTCGTCGAAGACCATCAGGCTCTCGCAGCCGCCGAAGTCGGGCAGGCCGGCGTCGAGCGGGCTGCGCTCGGCGCGGCGCGAGTCCGAGGGCTGGCGCGCGTAGATGTGAGTGACGCCGGGCGCGTCGCTGGGCACGGCGCAGGCGATGGCCCACGCGCCCTCGTCGGCGGCGCAGGTCATGGGCAGGACGAGATGCTCGTGGCAGTGCACGGCGCTGGTCTGGTGAGCCTTGGCGCCGCGCAGCACCACGCCGCCGTTCTCGCGCCGCACCACGCGCAGGAAGAGATCGGGATCGGCCTGCGTCGCCGGTCGCTTCGAGCGATCGCCGCGCACGTCGGTCATGGCGCCCGACACGGCGAGGTCGTCGCGCTGGATCCGATCCACGAAGGCGAGCAGGCGCGGGTGGTAGGCAGTGCCGCGTTCGCGATCGCAGCGGTCGGTGATCACGGCCAGGGCGTTGATGGCGTCGAGGCCGGGCGAGCGCAACGCCCCGCGGCCGGTCATGCGGCCGATCATGCGCTCCCACTTCACCCGCGCGATCAGGTCCTCGCGCGAGCGCCACAGGATGTTGGAGACGTTGACCCGCTCGTGGCCGACGGTGGTCGACATCATGGCCGCCGTCTCCGGCGCCAGCGCGGCCCGGTAGACCTCGGCCACGCAGTTGGCCGCGGGCCACGCCACCGGATGATCGACCACCGATTCCATCCGCTCGCCGCGATAGAACACGCGCAGCGAGCGCGCGCGGATGCTGTCCAGATAGTTCTCGGCCGTCCTCAACATGGCGCGCATCGTACACTCGGCTCCATGAGACCGCCCTCATCCCCGGCTGCGGATGCGGCTGCGGCTGCGGTTGCGGTTGCGGCTGCGGCTGCGGTTGCGGTTGCGGTTGCGGCTGCGGCTGCGGGTTGCGGCGCCGCCTCACCCACCTGCGAGCTCCCCACCGCCCCGACCGCGCCGACGCCGCCGTGGCTGTGGAAGGTCGAGCCCGCCGCCGGCGGCGGGCCGGTGCTGTGGCTCTACGGCACGCTCCACGACATGACCACGACCGACGTCCCGTTCGCGGCCTGGGACGCCCTCGACGGCGCCGCCGTGTTCGTCTCCGAGCTCGGCGACACCGAGCCCGACCGCGACCGCCTGCGCGAGCTGATGCGCTTGCCGCGCGGCAAGGGCCTCGATCAGCTCCTGCCCACCGACGACTGGTGGGATCTACGCGACACCCTGCGCGGCACGATCCGCGAGGACGAGCTCAAGCGGGCGCGGCCCTGGTACGCGATGTCGCTGTTGACCCGCACGCTGTCACCGCCGCCCGATCCGCAGATGGACGTGGCGCTGACCCTCGGGGCCAAGGACCGCGGGCTGCCCATCGAGCACCTCGAGACCTGGGACGAGCAGCTGGCCGAGCTCGACACCGGCATCGGCATCCCCGATCTGATCGAGGCCATCGACGCCCGCCGGACCATGCGCTGCGACCTGGCCCGCAACCGCGCGTCCTACGCCGCCGGCGACGCGGCGCGCATGCGCGCCCTGTTCGCGTCGGAGCGCAGCCGCAGGCTGCTGGGGCCGCGCAACCGGCGCTGGCTGCCGCGGCTCGAGGGTTACCTGGCCGGGCGCGGCGCCTTCGTCGCGGTCGGCATCGGCCACCTCGTCGGCGACGACAACGTGCCGAGCCTGCTCGAAGCGGCGGGTTACCGCGTCACGCCGCCGTCGTCGGTCGGCGGCGACGGCGCAGCCCCAGCCCCATCACCACCGCCAGGGTCAGCACCACCGTCGACGCCGCCAGTCCGCGCTCCGCGCTGCAGCAGCCGCCCTCGAGATCGCCGGGCTCGCCGGTGCCGGCGTCGACCTCGGGCGGCGCGTCGTTGGCGATCGTGACCACCGCGCAGTGGTGATAGAAGCAGCCGCCCGGGTTGTTGATGGCGTGGTTGGACATGAACTGCGTCACCTGCAGGACGCAGTTGGTGCAGGTCATGCCGGCCGGGAGCTGGACCTGCATGGTCTGGGTCACGCCACCGGCCGATGACGTGTGCTGGAGGAGGCCGTCGGCGAGCAGCGGCAGGGTCGGCGTCGGGTTGATCACCGTCGAGCCGCACGCGGTGCTGCCGGCGGTCACCAGCGGATCGGCGGGCAAGGACGCCGCGTCCTGGGCCAGCGAGACCCGGTAGTGACCGGGGTGGTTGATGGTCTCGTTGATCGAGATCGTGATCAGCGAGCCGGTGCGCAGCATGGTGACCGCGTTGGTCGGCGTCGACTGATCGGGATCGATGGGCGAGTCGGTGATGCCGCAGGGCGCGCTCTTTTGCGGGCTGCCCTGCGCGTCCTGCATGGTCATGCTGGTCGGCGCGTTGAGCTTGAAGTGCGCGTCGGCCGCACCCGGGAACACGATCGCGATCAGCAGAACTCCGAGGACGACGCGACGGCTCATCGCGCGAGCCTACACGACGGGGCGCGCGGTCATTCGGCGAAATCGGCGAGGACGCGGGCCGACACGTCCTCGACGAAGGCCTTGCCGTCCCAGCGCCAGCGCTCGTGCTGGATCTTGGACGGGCAGCAGGCGCCGTCGCCGTCCTGCGACATCATGCGCTCGACCTTCACGACCTGGCCCTCGAGGGTCACGTCGAGGATGCCGCCGTCGCCGCGGTCGCCGCCCGGGATCTCGCCGAGAACGACCTCGCGGCCGTCGCGCATGGTGTAGACGTTGATGCCCGAGAAGCGGCCCGTGCCGCCGCCGTTCTCCACCGAGAGGATGATCGCGTCCTCGATGCCGTCGCCGGTCACGTCGCCGAACTCGGGCGGGCTCACCGTGAACGACCCGCGTTCGACGTAGGCGTCGGGGTCCTCGGACTGGTAGTCGCCGGCGACCTGGTCGCCGTTCTCGTCGAAGGCGTACTCGAAGACGCCGTTCTCCACCTTGTAACCCGACCCGTAGGTACGGTTCAGCCAGTCGATGCTGCGCACCGACGGGGCCGCGCCCGCGGTCGCCGCGGTCTGGTTGGCGGGGACGGTCGCGGCGCGCGGCGTTCCGCCACACGCGGCGAGCACCGTCGGGAAGAGCGCGAGGGCCAGGCGTGAGAGACGTGACGGCATGTTCACGAGATAACGCATCACCCGGCCGGCGTCATCCGCCGCGGATGGGTGGCCTTTGACGACGGTGGCACCCAGCCCCCCCAAAGTTGACAAAGTTGACACCGTCCCCTGTCACAGGGCGAGCGGTGTGACGGCCTTGGCGTCCCAGCAGGCGATGGTCCCGTCCCGCTTCAGCGCGCAGCCGCCGCCGTGATCCTGGGTGTCGATCGCGATCACGTCGGTCAGGCCCGGGACCTTGGTCGCCCTGGGGCAGTAGTGCCACTGCGCCGGTGAGCCGCCGCCTCCTCCTCCGCCGCCGGTGTGGCGGGTCATCTGCAAGCACGACCTGGCGAAGCCGGGATTGGACCAGTGCGCGCCCCAGCACCAGACGCTGCCGCCGGCGAGCGCGCAGACGTGGGCGCCCTGGGCCGAGACCTGGGTGGCGCCGGGCAGCCCGCTGACCTCGACCGGCACCGCCGACGGCGGGCCGTCGTGGCCGAGCTGGCCGGAGTCGTTCTGACCCCAGCACACCACCGCGCCGCCCTGCTTGATGGCGCACGAGGTCCCGCCGCCGACCGAGGCCGCGACCACGTCGGTGATGGTGACGGCGGTGGGCCGGGTGCCCTGGTTCCCGCCCCAGCACCACAGCGAGCCGTCGTCGCGCACGACGCAGGTGTCGCCGTCGACGGTGACCGCGCTGGCGTGGTCGACGAGCGCCTGGGTCGGGCCGTGGTGTGGCGTGGTGGTGCCATCGCCGAGCTGGCCGTAGGTGTTGTCGCCCCAGCACCCGACGGTGGCGTCGGTGCGCACCACGCATCCGCCGCGCATGCCGGCGGCGAGCGCCATCGCGTCCTCGATGCGGGCGATCTGGACCGGCACGTGCGTGGTCACGCCGCTGGCGGCGCCCAGCTCGCCGTTGAGATCGTAGCCCCAGCACCAGACCCGGCGATCGCGCTTGCGCACGCAGGTGAAGGCGTAGCCGGCGGCGACCTCGACCACGTCGGTGACCGGCGGCGTCACCACCGTGCCGGGCGTCGTCGTGGCCGGATCGACGCCGAGCTGGTGCCAGCCGTTGTCGCCCCAGCAGCGCAGCGTGTCGTCGCTCATGCGGGCGCAGCCGAAGTTGGAGCCCAGCGAGAGCTGGGTGACGCGGGCCGGGCCGGGATCCCGCGGCTGATCGGGGCGATCGATCCGCGGCAGGGCCGCGTCGGCGGTCGCGACCGAGGCGTCGGCAGCGACGGGGGCGGGCGCGGCGTCGTCGGCACCGCGCGGCTCGGTCGGCGGGTCCTTCTTGCCGCCGCAGGCACACGCGAGCGCCGCGATCATCGTCAGGATGCGCATGGTGGTCACGAGCATGCCACGTACGGATCGCCGTCCTGGACGAGCATGCCGACCCGCCCGGCGTTCCAGCGGATGGCCCAGGTCGAGATCCGGCCGTCGTCCCAGTGGACGATCAGCTGGTCGCCCTCGATGCCGTACACGCCGCGATCGGGATCCGCCCGCCACAACCCGGAGGTGCTGCCGAGAGGCGCGCCGGTCGGCGAGATGTAGGTGGTCAGCTGCCCGACGTAGCCGCCCCACTGGGCGTGGCCCTGGCCGTCGAGGCCGAGGGTGCGCGAGACGGTGACGCCGAAGCTCGAGTGGTAGAACTGGTAACAGGGGTTGGCGAGCTCGACCTTGCCGCGCACCGGTGCCACGAACCGCACGGTGCGAGCGACGCCGTCGACCTGAGCGCGGGTCGCGTCGCCCTCCGCCGACAGGCCGACCCCGAGCACCTCCAGCACGCCGTCGTCGGCCTGGATCCACACCACGCGCCAGCGCAACGGGCCGCGCTCGTCGGAGGCGCCCGAGGCCTCGGCGATCGCCGCCTCGCGGTCCCCGATCTTGACCGCGCCGATCGCGCTCCAGGTCGACGCGTTGGTCAGCTCGTCGCGGCGCGCGGCGACCGCGCTCTCGATGTTGACGCCACGGCGGAAGGTCAGCAGGACGAGCGATTCCTGCGACGGGCTGTCGATCTCGCGCTGGGTGCGCACCTGCCATCCGGCCGGCGCTCGGGCGCGCCAACCCGCGATGGCGACGGCGATCTCCGGTCCGGTGGCCACCACGGCTGCGAGCGGCGTCGCGGCGTCGGCGAGCGGCGTCAGGGCGTCGGCCGTGGGCGCGGGGGCCCAGTCGGCCTGGCGCTCGTCCCCGTCGTCGGTGGGCGGCGAGGTCGTCTCACCGGGGGCGCTGGCGGCGCCGGACGCGCTCACCCCCGGCGGGGGCGTGGCGCCGGGACCGAAGAACGACGGATTCGACGTCGGCGCGCACGCCGCGAGGAGCACCCCGAACCACGGCGTCCAGATCGCAGACCGCATCGCACCATCGTATCAGCGCGGGTTGGCGCGCAGCCAGGCCTCGACCATGCGCGCCTTGTCGGGGCGGCGGCCGGCGACATAGGCGGCGCGCGCCGACTCGGCCAGGGTGATGGCGCGAGCGCGATCACCACCCGTCGTCACCAGCGCCCGGGCCAGGAAGTAGTCGGTGTCGGCGTGGCCCTGGGCGTGGCCGCCCGCCTTGGCGGCGATGGCGGCGGCGCGCTCGAGCAGCGGCAGGGCCTCGCCGGCCTTGCCCAGATCGAGCAGGCACTCCCCGAGGCGCGAGGCCATGTTGGCGGTCTCGAGCGAATCCGCGCCGGTCGCGCCTTCGGTGATGGCCAGGGCCTGGCGGTAGTCGGGCAGCGCCGCGGCGCAGCCGCGGGCGGCGCGGGCCCAGTCACCGCGCTGCGCGATCGACTCGGCCACGTCCTCGTGTTGGTCGCCGAGCTCGGCGGTGCGCAGGGCGAGGGCGCGATCGATGTGGGCCTTGGCCACGTCGAGCTGGTTGGTCTCGAGCTCGAGCGAGGCCAGGCCGGCCAGGGTGTAGGCCCGGTTGTAGTCGTCGGGGCCGAGGCTCGCGTCGTCGACGGCGAGCGAGCGCGCGTAGTGGGCACGGGCGTCGTCGAAGCGGCCCTGGGCCACGGCGATCGAGCCCAGCGCGGTGCTGATGAGCCCGACGTGCGGGTGCTGGGGGCCGTTGTGTTTGATCACCACCTCCAGCCCGCGCTCGAAGATCGGGATGGCCTCGTCGTAGCGGCCCTCGCCGTAATAGGACATCGCCGTGTTGATCAGCGGCGCCGTCGTGCCGGGAGCGCCGGGGCCCGACACCCGCTCGACCAGCTCGAGGTTGCGCTTCCACAGCGCGCGCGCGCCGTCGCGATCGTTGAGCTGGATGAGGGCGGTGGCCAGGTTGTTGAGGCGACCGCCGACCTCGGGGTGATCGGTGCCGACCAGCCGCTCCTTGATCGCGACGGCACGCTCGAGGTGGGGGCGGGCCAGGGCGTACTCGCCGAGGCGGACCAGGGTGTTGCCCAGGCCCTCGTGCGAGCGGCCGACCATGGCGCCGTCGGGCCCCTGCACCTCGGTGCGGATGCGCAGCGCCTCCTCGTGGGCCGCCTTGGCCTCCTTGAGCTTGCCGGCGAGCATGAGGATGACGCCGGAGTCGCTGAGGTAGTTGGCGCGCACCATCGGCGGATCGCCGGCGCGAGCCAGCGCGGCCTCGATCACCGGACGCAGCGCCAGCGCCTCGAGGTGTTTGCCCTGCTGGTCGCCCATGGTGAAGAGCAGCTGGATCCAGACGTCGGCGACCAGCGCGTCGTCGTGGGCTCGGGCGCCCTGGAGCGCGGCCTCCTGGAGCGCGGTGACCGCGCTCTCGCCGTCGCCGAGCTCGTGGTCGGTGCGAGCCTTGCGGAACAGCGCCTCGGCCAAGAGCGGCGCATGGTCCAGCGTGCGGCCCTGCTCGATCACGGTGGTGAACAGCGCCTTGGCCTCGGGGTATCGCGCGGTGTCGTGATCGGCGACGGCCTCGGCGAGCTGGGCCTGGGCCCGGGCGATGGCGGCGCGCGCCGCCGGATCCCGTGGCAGCGGCACCTCGGCCATGAGCGCCTCGGCGTCGGCGCACTCGTCGAGCGCGCGCAACGCCAGCGTGGCGGAGATGGCGCGATCGACCACCTTGGGGGTCGGCGCGTCGGTCAGGACGCGAACCAGCGCGCCGACCTCGCCGAGCTGGCGATCGAGGCAGGCCATGCGGCGATCGAGGAGCGCCTCGGACTGCTCGCCGCGCACGCGCGTGGCCTCGCAGGCCTGGGTGCGCATCGCGGTCCAGTCGGCGACGCGGCGATCGATCGCGCCGGTCACGAACGCCGCCGAGGCCGCGGCGTGAGGACGACCGGTCGTCGCGAACGCGGCGGTCAGCTCGGCGGCGCGGGCGGGAGACCAGACCCGGGCGGCGTCGCCGGCGGCGGCCGCGCAGTACGACGGGCGCCGCGACGACAGCATCGCGGTGGCCGCGATCGCCGCGGCGACCACGGCCACGGCGCCGACGCCGATCAGCACGCGGCGACGGGTGGCGGCCGGATCGCGGGTCAGGATGGCGAGCAGCTCGCCCATCGAGGCGTGGCGATCGGCGGCCGCGGGCGAGAGCGCGCGCAGGACGGCGCGCTGCACCACGGGCGGGACGTCGCTGGACGGCGGCGGCCGGACCTCGCCGGCGTGAGCCGCGCGCGACAGCTCGGCGATGTGGTCGCCGGCGAACGGTCGCTGGCCGTAGAGGGCCTCGTAGAGCGCCACGCCGAAGGCGAACTGATCGGTGCGAGCGTCGGTGGTGTCGCCGCGGTGCTGCTCGGGCGCCATGTAGCGGGGCGTGCCGAAGATCGTGCCGGTGACGGTGAGCTCGTCGTCGGCCTTCCACGGCGCCTGCGGCTCCGGCTCCTCGCTCGGCGCGGCGCCGACCAGGCCGAAGTCGGTGACCCGGACGCTGCCGTCGTCGCCGACCAGCACGTTGTCGGGCTTGAAGTCGCGGTGGACCAGGCCCGCGGCGTGGGCGGCGGCGAGGCCGTGGCCCGCCTGCACGAACACGTCGAGCACGTCGGGCCAGGCCCGGGGCTCGGCGGTCAGCCACTGGCGCAGGGTCGAGCCCTGCACGTACGCCATGGCGATGAACAGGTCGTCGTCGAGGTGACCGACCTCGTAGACCGTCACCACGTTGGGATGGGACAGCCGGGCCATGGCCTGGGCCTCGCGCAGGAGGCGGATCTGGGCCTGCTGGCGCCAGGTGCGCGAACGCGAGCGGGCGTACAGCACCTTGATCGCGACCCGGCGATCGAGGCCCGGATCGTACGCAGCGACCACGCGGCCCATGCCGCCGGCGCCGAGCTCGGCGAGCACGGTGAAGCGATCGATGGTGTCGCCGGGCGCGAACGGTGCACGCGTCGGCGCCGCGTCGGCGCCGAACTCGACCGCCGCGGTGTCCTGGGTCGCGGCGTCGGCGCCGGCCTCGCCCCCGGCGTGCGACGTCTCGTCCGACGACGTCTTCGTCCGATCCGTCACCGACGGCTCGTTCGGGTCAGCTCCGGATCTCGAGCGCCGTCGCGAACTCGGGGTCGTTGGCCCCGTCGATGTCGGCGCGCGTGTAGAACTTGTACTTGATCTGCTCGCCGGTCAGCGGGCTGTCCGACGGGATGCGGACGCGGACCGGGATCTCGAGCGTCTGGCCGGGCGTGAGGGTGGCGCCGACCGTGTTGGCCGGCTTGTCGTGCAACACGTAGCCCTTGCCGACGATGCGGATCTCGTTGCCGTCGGCGTTCTTGATCTTCCAGTCTCCCTCGTACTCGACGGTGACGACCAGGTAGTTCAGCTTTTGAGCCGACTTGCCGGGCGTGATGCGGATGGTGGCGACCAGCTCCTCGCCGCGCGCGGCCGGGCGCTGCGCGACGTCGACCTGGATGCCGGCGGTTCCGACGCCGGCCGCGGCTTTGACCTTGTCCATGAATCCCATGTGATGCCCTCGTGGTTGCGCGCCCACGCGGGCGCGAGGATGGCATCGTACACGGGAGCGGGCGGGGGCGCCGGGGTCAGCCGGGCTGCGCATCCCAGAAGTCGCAGTGCGCGGCGCGGTGGCCGGTCTCGGATCGCACGGGCAGCTCGAGCACCATGTGGCGATCGCCCGCGGCGTCGTAGACGGGCCAGCCCGGATCGTCGACGCCGTCGGGGTCGCCGGTTGCGGCGAAGCGCGTCCAGTAGCGCATCATCGCGTCGGACAGTGGCTGGCCGTCGGGGCCGACCTTGCCGAGCGGGAACTCGTCGACGCCGAACACGAACGGGATCTCGGCGGCGTGGAAGACGCCGCCGTCGGCGATGAGGCCGTTCAGCGGCTCGCGCTGGAACGAGTACAGGAACACCGGCGCGCCGGTGGCCGACACCAGCCGCGCGGTGCGGCGGGCCGGGCACACGAAGAACGCGTCGGCCGACACCGCGGCCAGGGCCAGGCTCGGCGACGTGTACGCCGCGATCGGGTACTGCGCGGCGATGGCGTCGACCGCGCCGACGCCGAAGCGGCGGGCCAGCGCCTCGCGATACTCGGTCTCGGTCCGCGCCGCCTTGGCGATCACCGACCACACGAAGAACGTGCCCTCGTCGCGGTTGGTTCCGAGCAGGAGCGGCACCGGTGGGAAGTCGCCAGCGGCGAAGCCGGCGGCGGTGGCGGTCTCGAGCACGTCGCCGTCGACCAGCGGGCGCCAGGCCAGCGGCGTGCTGTCCTGGAAGAAACTGCCGCCGGGCTGCTGCTCGGCCGCGGGCGGCATGGCCCCGGCCTCGACCAGACCGAACGCGTCCTGCCCGCGCATGCAGGCGATGGCGTCGGCGCCGGTGCCGGGGCAGCCGACCTCGGTCGCGAACGTCACGCCGTCGGCCTCGGCCTCGGCCGAGGTCTGCTCGCCGGTGCCCGAGCCGCTGCACAGCCCGCTCTGCGAGATGACGGCGTGGAACAGGCCGCGGCTGCGCGGCGACAGGTAGTGGATGCACGCCGACAGACCGCCGGCCGACTCGCCCCACACCGTCACTCGCGTCGGGTCACCGCCGAAGCCGGTGATGTTGTCGCGCACCCACTCGAGCGCGGCGATCTGATCGTGCATGCCGTAGTTGCCTGATCGCGGGTGGGCCGCGTCCTCGATGCGCAGCGCAGGGTGGGCCATGAAGCCGAGCGCGCCCAGGCGGTAGTTGACGGTCACCACGACGACGCCGTGTCGCCGGGCCAGCTCGGTGCCGCGGTAGTACGCGTCGCCGCCCGAGCCGAAGATGAAGGCGCCGCCGTGGAACCACACCATCACCGGCGCGTTGTGCGGCGCCGGCGTCGGCGACCAGATGTTGAGGAAGAGGCAGGCCTCGTCGCCGCCGCCCGCCGAGAAGCCGAACGACTGTGGGCACTGGGCGCCGACGGCGACCGCCTCGCGCACGCCGCTCCACGGCTCGGCGGGCCGCGTCGGCTTCCAGCGCAGGGCGGCCACCGGCTGGGCCGCGTAGGGAATACCGAGCCAGGCCCGCGTTCCTTCCTGCAGCATGCCGCGCAAGGTGCCGCCGCTGGTCTCGACGGTGAGCTCGTCGCTGTCGGCGCCGCACGCGACGAGCGCGAGCGCGGCAGCGACGACGGTGGTCGCTGGGCCAGGTCCCCTCATGTGCCGCACCTTACCAGTCGGACCGCTGCCCCCTCGTACATTCGCTTGCGAACCCGAGTTCGACACGGCGCGGTCAACCCTCCTGGCCGGCCAGGCACGCGTGCCGGAGTGCCAACGCACAGGTGACATGCGCCGAGACACCCTTGTCACACGCACGGGGGGCGGCAAGCGCAAGTGCTCGTCACGACGCGATCCGGCGGGTCGGCACGGCGGTCGCATTACCCAGGAACATCAGCCAACAGGAGCGTGGACCCATGGACTCGGCCTTCGCGATCGACACTGGCATGAACGGGCAAACCGAGGCGGGCGTGTCTGTGACGTCGCCCGTCGCCCTGTGGGAGCGCCTCTGCCGGCTGACCGATCGCCAGCAGGCGTGCCTGTCGCTGTGCCTGGAGTCGTCGACGCGCGGCCGCGGCCGCCGCCGCCGGCCCACGCAGGAGCGGATGGTGATCGCGTTCCGCTTCGGCGGCCGGCTGCGGATGTTCGACCCCGCCGCGACCGGCGGTCCGCTACGCGAGGTCAGCGGTCCCCACGATCTGGCGAGCTACTTCGACGACGTCGCCGGCTTCTCGTACGTCGTGGTCCGCTGAGCCGGCGCTGCGACCGGCGCCGGGTGCTCGGCCAGGTAGCGGTTGACGTTCCTGGCGGCGCGGCGGAGCAACCGCTGCATGAACAGCTTCATCCCGGGCGCCACCAGCTTGCCGATGCCGGCCGCCTCGGCGCCCATGATCCACTCGAAGCGCGTGCCGTTGCCTTCGGCGGTCAACCGGTAGTCCTCGCCGAAGCGCTTCATCATCGCCGAAGAGCTGGCGATCACGGTGAACGCGAAGCGGCTGGGCTCGTCGAAGGCCAGGAAGCGCTCGCGGAACGTGCCGAAGCCACGCAGCGTGACCTCGCGCTCGCGGCCGACACCGCCGGCCGGGCCGCCGGCCGCGTCGAGCCAGCGGGCGCCGGTCATGAGCGGGAACCAGCGCGGCCACGTGCTGGCGTCGGCGAAGGCCGCGAACACCTGCGCCGGCGGCGCCGTGATGTGCTCGCTGATGCGCGCCACCTGCGGCGCGTTCTCGATCCACTCCAGGTCACACGGGGTCAGGTCGCGCATGGCGAGCTTCGTAGCACGCCGCGGCGACGAGGGTGGGCTGAACCCGCGTCGCGTTCAGGGCCGCACCGAGACCGTGGCCGGCGCCAGGCCGATGCCCGCGATCGCAGGCTCCGCACTCCGTCCGGGAACCGGACGCTCGGCGCGCCGCAGGTGAGTCGCGCTGGGCCTTCGCCCGAGGTAAGCTCCTCGTCAATGGACGAGGTCTCGGCGCGTGGTCGGGCGAAGATCGTCTACGAGTCGGAGGTGGTACAGCCGGCCGTGGACGCGCTGACGCGGGCGTTGCTCGAGACCACGCCGCCGGCGTGGCGCGCGGTGCAGCTGGTGCTGTCCTTCGGTGGCGCGCCGGCGGTGGTGACCAGCCCCGAAGGCCATGGCGAGCACGTCGCGATCACGCCCAAGGTCGGGCTGGCGCTGGCCATGCTCGATCGGCTGCGCGTCGACCGGCGCACCGGCTGGAGCGGCGGCGTGCTGATGGCGCGGCGCGAGGCCGATGGTTCGTGGCAGGCGTCCATCGACTGGCACTACGGCGGGCTGGCCAACGCCGCGCCGCCGCGCACCTCGACCGTGACCGGGGCCATGCCCATCGTCAGCGGCGACGGCGCCGAGCGCTACGAGACGCTGGTCGGGCGCGCCGAGGCCGAGCTGGCGGCTGGCGATCCCGTCGACGCGATCGCGACCCTGGGCGAGGCGCTGGTGGCGCTGCCCGGCGAGACGTTCGATCGCGTCGAGGCCGGCTGGATCTTCGTGCGCATGGCCGGCATCCGCCTCGCCGTCGGCGACGCCCGCGGCGCCGTGCGCAACGCGCAGTCGGCGCTGCGCTGCGCCGGCTGGGGCAACGATGCGCGCGCGCTCCTGCGTCTGGGCCAGGCCCAGCAGGCGCTCGGCGACGATGCCGCCGGCGCGACCCTGGTCGCCGCCTACCGCACCGGCGGCGACGCGTGGTTCTCGTCGGTGGCACCGGAGCTCCTGGCCTGGGTGCGGGCGGCTTCCGCGTCCGTGCGATGACGCGATCGGGCAACGCCGATGACCGATCGTGCGCAACCGCGGTTCGGCGGCAAGGAGCGCCACGGTCGTAGACTGTGGTCATGATCCCTGCCGAGAAACTGGACAGCGCGCTCTACGCGTTGTCGGGGGTGGTCGTCGAGAGCCGGGCCATGGCCGTCAACGGTCGTTCGAGCGAGCAGCTCGCCGAGGTCCTCGACTTCGTCGAGTACTTGCCTCCGCTCCTGGCCGGGCCCGACGACGAGACCGACGGGTTCCGCGCCTTCCTCGAGGCGCTGGCCGCACGCTATCCGGAGTTCGGGTTCGCGCTCGAGCGCTTCGATGCCGAGCAGCCGCCGCGCCAGTGGTGGAGCTGATCGCTCAGCGCGCGCGCCAGCTCAGGTAGTCGCGCAGGCGCGCCCAGTACAGGCGTTTGACCCGAGCCCAGCGCCGATTGGGCAGGATGCGATCGAGGCCGCCGCGCGGCGGCTCGGCGGCAACGCCGGCGATCAGGCTGTCGACCAGAGCATCGACGTCGATCACCGTGGGTGCCTGACGCAGCAGCGCGGCCTCCATGCGGTGATCGTCCTTGCCGATCGAGGCGCAGTAGATGCGAACAGCGTCGTCGGTGATCGAGCGTGGATCGGCGGCGGCACGCAGGTGGCGCCGCAGATCGAGCGCACGATCGACGTCGCCGGCCAGAGCCGGTGAGGTCGTCTGCATGGGCCGAGGTGACTTCAACCGCCGTGCCAGGACCGCAAGCGCGCGAGGTGAAACGATCGTGGGTGGCGCCACGGCGGCTCGGCGTCGCGCTCGGCGGCGCGCCGTTGCGTTTGGCAACCGGCGCCCTGCGTCACGGTCGCGCCGGCGCGCTGTTACGCGGCGGCACCTTGCGGGCGCTGCGGATGCGGCCGGGCAGCACGTCGACCGGGACCGGTGGCGTGAGCTGGTACAGGAAGCCGCGGCTCTGCAGGCGAGCCTCGAAGCGTCCGCGGTAGTTGACGATGCGGCGGAACGGCTGCACGTCCTCGCCCTTGCGCTCGTGGGCGCGGTGGGCGAGCAGGAACCCGCCCATGCGCACCGCCAGGTGATTGAACAGGCGGTGGCAGCCGTGGCTGGAGCCGTGCGCGATCGAGGTGACGCTCGACGAGCCGTGCACGCGGATGCCGTTGTCGTCGAGACGCACGCGCTTGCGGGCCAGCGCCACCTCCTGGTGGTGCACCAGCATCACCATGCCGTAGGCCGAGCGCGGACCCGGGCCCATGATCTCGCGTTTGAGCCGCCACTTGCCGTTCCACAGGTACTTCACCAGATCGCGGTCGGGCGTCGAACGCGGCGGGTACCACACCGGCGCGGCGTAGAGATCGCGCCACACCCGCGCACCGACGTCGGACTCCTTCCACCGGCGGACCACGTGGCCCGAGGGCATCCGGACGTCCGACCACGACCCGATCGTCGTCGGCCAGCGCACGAGCGGGATGCGCGCGCCGGCGTGGGTGGTGTAGAGCACGAGCGCCGGACGACGCACGGCCACGCGCGGGATCGGGCGGGTGTCGTACCAGACGTCGCCGCGATCGATCTCGACGGCGAGCTCCATCTGCGGGCCGTGGTAGGCCGGTCGGGGCGGCAGGGCGAGCGCGACGTGGAGGCCCGCGCCCGGCACGGTGTGCGCGGCCAGCCAGCGCCGGGTCGCGTCGGCGTCGGTCCAGCCGAGCGCGCGGGCGGCGGCCTCGGTGG
>SXJR01000288.1 GCA_005779305.1 Myxococcales bacterium | reverse complement strand
CGCCGACGTGTCGCGCCAGGGCGTGCAGCGTGACCTCCTGCCCATCGTCGAGGGTTCGACGGTGACCACCAAGTACGGGCCGGTGAAGACCGACCACGTCCTGTTCATCGCGGCCGGCGCCTTCCACATGGCCAAGCCGTCGGACCTCATCCCCGAGCTGCAGGGTCGCTTCCCCATCCGTGTCGAGCTCGAGCCGCTCACCGCCGACGACTTCGTCCGCATCCTGACCGAGCCCAAGAACGCGCTGACCGCCCAGTACGCCGCGCTCCTCGCCACCGAGGGCGTCACCATCCAGTGGACCGACGAGGCGGTGCGCGAGCTGGCGCGGATCGCGGCCGACGTCAACGCCCGCACCGCCAACATCGGCGCCCGCCGGCTGCACACGGTGCTCGAGCGGTTGCTCGACGATCTGCTCTACAACACGCCCGACATCGGCGTGCAGACCATCCCGATCACCAAGGAGTACGTGGTCGAGCGGCTGGGCGCGGTCGCGGCGGATGACGACCTGGCGAGGTACGTGCTGTAGGAGAGGGCCGTTCACGTCCAGGTCCACGTCCACGCTCACGTCCACGTGGTACTTGATCGCGATGGAGCAGTTGATCGCCAAGGCCCGGGTCCTGGTCGAGGCGCTGCCCTACATCTCGGAGTTCCGCGGCAAGACCGTGGTGGTCAAGATCGGCGGCGCCGCCCTCGAGGATCCCATCCTGCGCCGGCGCTTCGCCGAGGATCTCATCCTGCTCGACTGGGTCGGCATCGATCTGGTGGTCGTCCACGGCGGCGGCAAGCAGATCACCCAGATGCTCGATCGCCTCGGCCAGCCGGCCACCTTCGTCGATGGCCAGCGGGTCACCGATGCGGCCGCGCTCGAGATCGTCGAGATGGTCCTGGGCGGCTCGCTCAACCAGGAGCTGGTCCGCCTGGTCAATCACATGGGCGGCGCCGCGGTCGGCATCACCGGCTGTGATGGCGGCCTGGCCCGCGCCGTGGTCGTCCGCCCCGAGCTGGGCCTGGTCGGCGAAGTCACCACCGTCGACCGCACCGTGATCGATCGACTCCTGCCCGAGTACATCCCGGTGGTGGCGCCGCTGGCCACCGGCCCCGATGGCAACGCCCTCAACGTCAACGCCGACGTCTTCGCCGCCCGCCTGGCCCAGGCCCTGGGCGCCGAGAAGCTGGTGCTGCTCACCGACATCGCCGGGGTGCTCGACGGCGAGCGCCGCCTGATCTCCAGCCTCACCGACGCCGAGGCCCGCGGCCTGATCGCAAAGGGCGTCATCTCCGGAGGCATGATCCCCAAGGTCGAGCAGGCGCTGACCGCGCTGGCCGCCGGCGTGCACAAGATCCACATCATCGACGGCCGCCTCGAGCACGCGCTGCTTCTCGAGATCTTCACCAAGGAAGGCGTCGGCACCCAGGTGGTGTCGACCCAGGCTGCCCCGGCCGAAAAGGAGACTCCGTGACCACCAACCGCACCTCCGCCGACCTGCTCGCCCTCGCCGATCGCACGTTCATCAAGAACTACCGCCAGCAGCCGGTGGTGCTGGCCCGCGGCGCCGGCGCCGAGCTGTGGGACGTCGACGGCCGTCGCTACCTCGACATGACCGCCGGCATCGCGGTGTGCTGCCTCGGCCACGCTCACCCCGAGCTCACCCGTCGCCTCGCCGAGCAGCTCGGCCGCCTCACCCACGTCTCCAACCTCTACTGGAACGATCAGCAGATCCTCGCCGCCGACGCGATCACGTCGCGCTCGTTCGCCGACCGCGTCTTCTTCTGCAACACGGGCGCCGAGGCCAACGCGGGCGCGGTCAAGCTGGTCCGGCGCTGGCAGCAGCTCGTCGCTGACCAGCCGGCCCGCACCACCATCGTCTCCACCCACGGCAGCTTCCACGGCCGCTCGGTGGCGACGGTGTCGCTGACCGGCCAGCCCAAGTACCGCGAGGGCTTCGGTCCGCTGTTCGGCCCGGTCGAGTTCGTGCCCTTCGCCGATCTGGCCGCCGCCCGCGCCGCGCTGTCTCAGCCGACGGCGTGTGCGATCATCATCGAGCCCATCCAGGCCGAGGGTGGCATCATCGTGCCGCCGCCCGGCTACCTCGCCGGCCTGCGCCAGATCTGCGACGAGACCGGCACGCTCCTGGTGTTCGACGAGGTCCAGACCGGCACCGGCCGCACCGGCCGCTGGTGGGGCCACGAGCACGACGGAGTCACCCCCGACGTGATGACCCTGGCCAAAGGTCTGGGTGGCGGCGTGCCCATCGGCGCGGTGTGCGCGACCGAGCGCGCCGCCGCCGGGTTCGCCGTCCAGCCCGGGGGCGCCGTGCCCCACGCGTCGACCTTCGGTGGCAACCCGCTGGCCACCGCCGCCGCCACTGCTGTTCTCGAGATCATCGAGCGTGACGGTCTCCTCGCCCAGGTGACCGCCCACGGCGAGCACCTCGGCGCCGCGCTGGCGGGGCTGGTCCGCGCCCACGGCGGCGCCGCCCTCGAGGCCCGCGGCCGCGGCCTCCTGCGCGGCCTGCGGGTCGGAGCCAACGCCGCCGCTGTGGTGGCCCGCGCCCGCGAGCTCGGCGTGCTTCTGTCGCTTGCCGGCGCCGACGTGGTGCGCTTCGCGCCATCGTACGTGGTCTCGACCGCCCAGCTCGACGAGGCCATCGCCGTGCTTGGCCAGGTCCTCGCCGAGGGCGTGGCCACGCCAACGTCCTGAACCGCGCCGAGCGCGATCCGACCCGCGAGTCCGAAGGAGACCTCCGTCATGCCGCACTTCCTCACCCTCGCCGGGCTGCCGGCGACGACGCTCACCAGCCTCCTCGACGCCAGCGCCTCCTACAAGCGGACCCGCCCCCACGGCCACCCACCCTGGCTGAACGGCAAGACCGTGGCCGTGGTGCTGGAGAAGGCCTCCACCCGCACCCGGGTCGGCTTCGAGGTCGCGATCCAGGAGCTCGGCGGACACGCCATCGTCCTCACCAGCGTCGGCTCGCAGCTCGGCCGTGGCGAGCCGGTCGAGGACACCGCCCGCGTGCTCGGCCGCATGTGCCACGGCATCGTCTACCGGACCTTCGGCGACGAGCGCATGCAGCGCATGGCGTCGGCGTCGGGCGTGCCGGTGATCAACGCCCTCACCGATCTCGAGCACCCCTGCCAGATCGTGGCCGACCTGCTCACCGTGCGCGAGCGGCTGGGCTCGCTCGACGTGCGTTACGCCTGGATCGGCGACGGCAACAACATGGCGGTGAGCTGGATCCACGCCGCGGCGGTCTTCGGCCTCACCCTCACGCTCGCCTGCCCCGATGGCTACCACCCCGATCCCGACGTGGTCGCCGATGCCCGGGCCGCCGGGGCGACGGTCCACGTGGTCGGAGACCCGGTCGAGGCGGCGCGCGGCGCCGACGTGATCATGACCGATGTCTGGGCGTCGATGGGGCAGGAGGCCGAGGCGCGCACGCGGGCCGAGGCCTTCGCCGGGTACCTGGTCGACGACGGACTGTTCCTGCACGCCTCGGGGCGGGCCATCGCCTTGCACTGCCTCCCTGCCCACCGGGGCGAGGAGATCTCGGCGTCGATCATCGACGGTCCCCGCGGCGAGGCGATCTGGGACCAGGCCGAGAACCGGATGCACACCCACAAGGCCATCCTCGAGCTCGCCTTCACCGGCGGCGCGCACGGACCGATCTGGCCGTGATCTCCCTCGGAGCACGCGTGCTACCTTTGGCGGGTTCCGGATGAGCGTCGTTCCACCCGCGATCCCCGACGTCGGCGCGACCACGCAGCGCCTGTCGCAGAACTCGCGCTTCGATCCGCTCAAGGCCGGGTTCGGGACCGAGGAGTACTTCGTGTGGTCGCGCTTCGACGGCACCACCACGGTCAAGGATCTCATCCTCATGACCGGCCTGCCCGTCGAGCGAGCCATCGAGATCGTGCGCACGCTGTGGAAACGCGGCGCCATCATCGCACCCGGGGAGGACCCTGGCGCTGCGCTGGGCCGCGGCACCGGCTCGGTCGCTGCTCGTCCGGTCACGATGCCGTCGGTGGCGCGGACCATGACCCCGCCGGCCATGACCCGACCCCCGACGTCGCCGACGGTGTCGCGCGCCACCACGCCGTCGCCCGCGGTGGCGCGGACCCGCACCACGATGCCGCCGCAGATCACGCGGGCGCCGACGCCGGAAACGTCGGCCCGGCCCGGCACCCTCGAGCACAAGCGCGCGACCCGCCCGCCGGATGCGGTCGCGGTGCCCGAGTTGACCGCCCCCACCGCCGACGAGCAGCGGGCTCTGGCCGAGCCCAGCGATCTCACCGAGGAAGAGCGGCGCCGGATCCTGTCCGCCCTCCGCCTGGTCGCCGCCGGCGACCCCTGGGTCCTCCTGGGTGTGCCCCGCGGCACCGACAAGCGCTCGATCAAGCGGGCGTTCTTCGAGCGCTCGAAGCAGTTCCACCCCGATCGCTTCTTCCGCAAGGACATCGGCCCCTACCGCGACCGCCTCCACATCGTCTTCGAGGCCATCTCCCGCGCCCACGGCGAGCTGAACGGCGACGGCCCCGCGCGCTCCACCCCCTCCGACGCCGCCGCCACCGCGCCCCAGACGCCGGCCGAGTACGCGGCCGAGCTGTTCGATCGCGCCTGTGTCGCCGAGGTCTCGGGCGATCCCGCCCAGGCGCTCAAGCTGTTCTCGGCCGCGGTCAAGCTCGACGGGCAGGCCCGCTACCTGCGCCGCGCCGCCGAGTGCGCGATCGCCGCCGGCGAGCTGCGCGCCGCCGAGGACTACGCCAAGAAGGCGGCCGCGCTCGAGGGCAGCGATCCGTCGACGGCGCGCATCCTCGGCAAGGTGCTCCGCCTGCTCGGCAAGCTGGAGACGGCCGAGGAGGTGCTGGTGATGGCCCTGGCCATGAAGAGCGAGAACGACACGCTCATGATGGAGCTGGCCTCGGACCTGCGCGCCGTCCGCGCCGACCTCGCGCGCTGAGGTAGACGGGCCGTATCGTCTCCGATCGGTTAGCTGGCGGGTAGCTAGCCCGCGCAACTGGCCAAGACCCCCGAAATCCTGCGAGACTATGGGCACATGCCCACTGAGAAGGTCGTAGGCATCGATCTCGGCACCACCAACTCGTGCGTCGCGATCGTGGAGGACGGGACGCCGGTCGTGATCCCCAACCGGGGCGGGTACAAGACCACGCCCTCCATGGCCGCGATCGCCGAGAACGGCAAACGCCTGGTCGGGCACATCGCCAAGCGGCAAGCGATCACCAACGCGGAGAACACGGTCTACGCGGCCAAGCGCCTGATCGGCCGCAAGTGGGGCTCGGCGGCGGTGCGGCAGTCGCTCGAGACCGTGCCCTACCGAATCGTCGAAGGACCGCACGACGACGTACGCATCATGCTGCGCGATCAGGTCTTCTCGGTGCCCGAGATCTCGGCCTACATCCTCCAGGAGATGAAGCTGATCACCGAGGAGTATCTCGGCGAGGAGGTGAAGATGGCGGTGGTCTCGGTGGCGGCGTACTTCATCGTCGCCCAGCGCCATGCCACCAAAGACGCCGGTCGCGTCGCTGGCCTAGAGGTAAT
>SXJR01000287.1 GCA_005779305.1 Myxococcales bacterium | reverse complement strand
GAACCGGCCGCACTGCTCGGCCGCGCCGTCGACCAGCTGGCCGCCGGCGAGGGCGCGCGGGCGCGCCCGCTGCTCGAGCACTGCGTGGCCATCGCCCCCGACGACGCCGAGGCCGCTTCGAGCCTCGGGTTGTGTCTGCTCGCCATGGGCGAGCTCGCCGCCGCCATCCGCCACCTCGCCCGCGCGGCGTGGCTCGAGCCGGGTTGGCCGCTCCACCACTGGAACGTCGCCGCCGCCGCGCACCGCGCCGGCGAGCTGGGCACCTGCGCTCGCGCGCTCGCGGCCTTCCTGGCCCGCGCCGATGATCCGCTGGCCGGCGCCGTCGATCCTGGCCATGCTCGCCGCGTCTCGCTGGCCCGCCGCTTCATCGCCGATCACGAACGAGTCGAACAGTCGTCGCGCGAGGGTCCGCGCCTGCCGAGCTGAACGACCGCTCGAACCGACGGATCTACGGCTTCGACGCCAGCACCAGCTTGAGCTTGATGCGCGACACGCCCTTCATCGGGCGCGACGGCAGCGACCAGGTCCGTGCGTGCTGCTCCATGCAGCCGGCGACGGCGGAGAGCCCGCTGGTGCCCGCAGCCGGATCCGACGAAGCGCCTTGCACGGCGCCGGTGCCATCGATCTCGAGCGAGAGCGTCAGCGGCCCGGCCAGCTTCGGCTCGGCCTGCAGCGTGGCCTCGTAGCAGGCCTGGAGCCCTTGCAGGCGGGCGGCCAGCACGCGCGCCAGCGCGTCGACGTAGGCCTTGCCCTGGAAGTCCTTCTTGGTGCTGGTGCCGGCGGCCGAGCCCTTGCGGAGCGCGTCGATCGCGGCGGCGGCGCGCACGTAGCGCTCGTCCTGGCTGGCGTCGGCGACGGCCCGGAGCTCGTCGCCGTGCGTCTCGAGCGCTGCCTCGAGCCCACCGAGCGCCGCCGGCGAACAGTCGCTGCAGCCGTCGAGCACGGTGTTGGCCGCGGCCAGCGCCGGGGCGATATCCTCGACGCGTCCAGCGGCCCACGCGAACGACGCCTGCTCCAGGCGCGCCCTCACCAGGTCGCCTTTGGTCACGTCGCCAGCACCGGCGTTCACCGCCAGGTCAATCGCCGCGGCCGCGCCTTCAGCGCGCCCGGCGAACCCGAACGCCAGGGAGAGCTGGTGGACGATCGCGAAACGGTCGGCGGGGCGCGTGAAGACCGCGCCGATCGTCGCCGCCGCGTCGGCTGGGCTGACGTCGCTGCGCGACGCGATCACCAGGTAGTCGCGCCACAGGGGATCGCGGTACGCGGCGTCGGTCCACCCGCGCGCCGCGGCCTCGATCGCCCGGGCGGCGGTGACGCGGTCACCGGCGCGAAAGCGGCTCCACGCGATCACGTAGGCCAGCCCGGGGTTCTTCTCGCTCGGCTCGCTGCCGGCGAGCGCGCTGGTCGCCTCTGCGTTGCGCCCGGCGCGCAGGTGGGCGAAGGCGATGCGGGCCTGCGCCGCGGCGCCGGCCTTCTGGGTCGGGAACCGACGGACCAGCTCGCCGTCGAACTTCGCGGCGGCGTCCTCGTCGCCGGCGGCGGCGGCGAGGGCCGCGCCCATCTCCAGGGTCGCCGCATCGACCTCCAGCGTGGCGGTCAACGCCTGGATCGCACTGATCGCTTCGATCAGCCGCTCACGCTTCTGCTCGGGGACACGGCCCGCTTCCTCGAAGAGCAGCGTGGCCAGGATCTGGCCGGCGGTCACGCGCTTGGCCTTGGACGCGCGCGTGTCGGTCTGCAACTTCATCCAGGCGGCGGTTGCCTTGGCCAGCGTCTGCGGCGGTCTGGCGCGAACCAGCAGCATCGCCGGTGGTGGCAGCGCCTCGGGCGTGAACACCAGGCCCTCGAGCGTGATCGGCCCGAGCTCGGCGGTGATGTCGGCGGTGGAGCCGCCCGCGGGCTCGACCGGGCGGTCGGGGCCGGCCGGCGGAGGTTCGACCGCCTTGGGTCCGCATGCGGCGCCGGTCACGGCGACGACCGCGATTATCACCGCCCGGGGCCAGTTGTTAAACGAACGGATCAGTTGAGAGGGACGCTTCGATCGGCGCTTCACGGTGGGGTGGTAGGATATGCCTCGTGTCGCGCCTCCGTGTCGCCGCGCTGGCGACTCTTCTTGTCACGATCGCCGGCTGTGCGGTCGTCCGCCCCCACGAGCGGCAAAACGTCGCCCGGCGTTCCATGACCGAGGATCGTCAGCCCGGACAGAGCCGCTTCATCCAGCACCAGACCGGATCGCGCGAGGGCGCCGACGGTGGCACCGGCGAGCCGGGCGGCGGCTGCGGATGCAACTGACCCGGCGCAGGCGCTCGGTCACACGTGGCCCCCTGGCCGTGGCCGTGGTCGCGCTGGCGGCAGCGCCGGCATGGGCCGACGGCGAACTGTCGATGCGCGGCGTCTACTACAAGGAGCGCGCGACCCGGGTGATCCAGCCCATGCTCGACGGTCTGTTCGAGGTCGGCGATCACGGCACTGCCGACGCTCACGTGCTAGTCGACGCCATCACCTCGGCGTCGGTGGCGGCCGGCAACGACGGCACGTATTTCACGGAGCGTCGCGTCGAGGGTGGCGGTGGCTACGTGCGCGAGGTCGACCTCTACAAGGTCGGGGCCTCGGTGCGCTACTCCAGCGAACCCGACTACACGTCGATGTTCTTCGGGGTGCGAGGCGCGGTCGAGCTGTTCGATCGCAACCTGGCGGTCACCGCCTCGGCCAACCTGGGCAAGGACTCGATGTCCAACGCCGGAGCGCCGCCGATGGTGCCGCGCCTCGAAGACGATCTGTCGACCGTGCTCGGATCGATCGGCCTGGCGCAGCTCCTCGGCCGCGACATGGTGGCCTCGCTGACCTACGATGTCAGCCGGCTCGAGGGCCAGCAGGCCAACCTGTACCGCTCGGTGATCGCCGCCGGCATGCAGGTGGCCGAGCGCCACCCCGACCGGCGTACGCGCCACGCCGTGGCGGCGACCTTCAAGTGGTTCGTGCCGTCGACGATGACGACGTTGATCGCCGGGTATCGCCGGTACCACGACTCCTGGGACCTCGACGCCCACACCCCCGAGGTGCGGGTGATCCAGGACGTCGGCGACGGCACGGCCTTCAGCGTGCGCTACCGCTACCACCGGCAGGACAAGGCCACCTTCTACCAGCCGCGCTACGACTCGTCGACGCTCGAGTTCCTCTCCGACGACATCAAGCTGTCGGCGTTCGACAGCCACACCATGGCGGCCGCCCTCGAGCTGTCAGGCGATGTGCTCGGCTTCACAGGCCGGCTGGGCGAGATGCGCGGTCAGATCGTGATCGAGTACATCGACCAGAACAACCGTTTCGGCAATGCTCTGGTGGCCCATGCCGCGCTCACCGTTCCCTTCGCGTACTGAGTTGACGCTGGTCGCTGCGGCGCTCGCCGCACTGTCCGTCGGCTGTCCCGGCGACGACGACAGCTGCGGCCCCGGCGGCGCGCCCGCGGCCGGCATCACGCTCACCGTCGGCGGTGAGACGGTCACCTACGGCGAGTTCACGGCCTCGGTGAACAACGACTGCACGATCAGCGGCTCGGGCGTGATCAGCGTCTCGGTGCACGGATCGCAGACCGGCGGCAGCCAGGCCCTGACCCTGTGCCTGCCGCGCCCCGATCTGCTGGGCGTCGAACCGGTGCTTCTGGTCCCGAGCCGGGTGCCGCCGCTGGCCGACGATCGCGCGATGGTGATCGACTCGAGCGCGGCGCTGGCCGCGGGCTGCACGGTGCAGAAGGACGTCACCATGGCGCCGTCGGGCACGGCCCGTTTCGTCGGCTACTGCGACAGCGGCGCGCACCCGTCGGGGTATGCCCTGGAGTTGACCGGCACCGTGCCGCTGGTGCGCACCTGCGGCGCCACGATGGACAACGTCATCGGCACCCTGGCCGGCACGGTCGCGGTCGGCCTGACCCCGTAAGACTCCCGTCGGGCGTCGGGCCTCGGGCCTCGGCCCGAAACGCGCGACGTGCGCGCAAGGCGTCCTTCGACACGGTCTCGCTCACGCTCGACCCGCTCCGGACGACCGGGGACGTACATCCTGCTCGATCCGGCGTCGTGCGTCTGCCGGCTGGTCGAGGCCCGAGGCCCGACGCCCGAGGCCCGCCTGGCTCGGCCGTGGCGTTCTGCCTCGAATCCGCACCCGAGTTCCCGCCGGAGGGAACCGTGGTTCACCCCCGACCTCGGCCCTCGCACGGCGCAGCGCGACGCGACTACCGTGGGTCAACTCGGCGACCTGTGCACGCCGAAATGGAGGGACCATGATCCGCTCGTCCGCGCTCGCGCTGTCGCTCGCCGTGCTCCCGCTGGTCGCCTGTGTCGGTCAGATTTCGCCCGGAGGCGGCGACGACGTCGTCGGCGACGACGATGACGACGGCGTCTCACCCGACGCCGCGCCGGTGACGCCGCCCGACACCAGCGTTCACGTCCCGCTCGACGCCGCTCGCCCGGTCGACATCATGCCGCCGTCACGGCTGGCCATGATCGCACCGCGGATGCCGCACGTGGCCGATCCGTGGCTCAAGGGCGTCCTCGAGAGCGCCGACACCATGTGGTACGACAAGTTCTCGATCATCCCGGGCTACCAGGATTCGTTCGGCGACAACGTGCAGTTGCCGATCGGCATGCGGCCCAACTCGATCGATCGCGGCATGATCGATCTGGCGGTGCCGGGCGGGCACGCCCAGCTCTTCATCGAGGATGGCCTCTTCCACTTCCCGTTTGGCCGCGGCATCGGCGGAGTCGCGCGCACCGACAACTTCGTCGTCGACTTCTGGCATGCGCCGCGCGACGGCAACGGCGCGCTCCTGCCGGTGGTGTACTGGCAGCGCGATCCCAACCAGTACACCCACCGCGTCGAGTGGATGTTCCCGCGCGGTACGGTCCTCGGCGAGGTTCTGTTCCAGATCGACGGCAGCGGCGTCTGGTATCCGTTCGAGATCCGCGTGCGTGTGCGTGAGGTCGATCGCTGGCGCAACGATGTCTACCGGCCGTTCCCGACCGGCGAGGACCTGGCCCGCGCGCTCGAGGGCGCGACCGCCGCAAACCCGGCGTGGCAGACCGCCGACGTCAGCGCGCTGGCCGCCCATGCCCGCAACGCCGCCACGCTGCAGGCCGAGACCCTGGCTGCCTCCCACTTCGCGTCGGCCTTTCCGTCGACGCCGGGCGCGAAGGACGTCCTGCCGGCGCTCGCCGACCCGGCCATCCTGAAGCAGCTCCTGCTCGAGGTGCCGTACCGCTCGGTCAAGGGCGTGCCGTGGAAGACCCAGGGTGCGCGGGTGGCGCACGCGGCCACCACCCAGGCCGGCTTCCACATCGTGCCCCGGGGTTACGACGGTGGGCACCTCGAGGTCTCCGACGACTCGTGCACGCGCTGTCACCAGGACGCCGGGCGCCCCTTCAAGGACTGGTACCCGAACGTGCTCGCGTACGGCGAGCTGTGGGGCGGCGACGACACCTTCACCTGGCACCCCTTCGACACCGCCAACTTCGTCGACGCCAACGGCGAGGTTCGCAACTTCAACTACGACAACCGCCGGATCCGCGCCGACTTCACCGCCGGCGGCGTGATCGTGCGCTACGCGCCGGCCCAGCATCCGGCGACCACCTGGGGTCCGCTGCCCGGCGCGTGGAAGAACTATGCGTACTGAGCGCGGGCACAACCGCCGGCAGTTCCTGCGCCTGACGGTGGGCGCCGGCGCCGGCGCCGTGCTGATCGCGTGCACCGCCGAGCCTCCGGGCGGACCCGGCGATCCTGATCCCGAGGCCGACGCGGCCTCGGCTGGCGGTCCCGACGCTTCCTCCGCGGGCGGTGACGCCAGCCCGGTCTCGCCCGACGCCGCGGCCTGCACGACGACCGTGATCCTGTATGACGTCTACGCCATGGCGCTCTATTTCGACGGCGGGCTCGGTCCGCGCACCGGCACCATCCGGGTCTCCGACGTGGCGGCGGCGGTGACCCTGCCCAAGGACTTCTGGCACGGCCACGGTGGCCAGCTCCATCGCTTCACGGTCCTCCCCGAGCACTTCACGAAGCTCAAGCGTAGAGAACGGGTGATGATCCAGACCACCGAGGTCGACGGCCACAGCCACATGCTCTTCATCGATCCGGTCGATCCGCAGTGGCGCGTCGAGGGGGCCCAACCCCAGTCCATCCCGGCCTGTTGATCCCTTGCCCTTGCTCTTGCCCTTCTGGGCTCCGAGGACCCAGACCGTTCACGCTGCCCGTGCGTTGCCACGGGTATGCGCGCCGCGACCGCCGTCCTCCTCGCCCTGACTTGCCTCGCCGCCGGCTCCGCCGCCGCCGACGACAAGTTCCACGCCGCGCCCCCGGCCGCCAAGGCCGACCGCGGCTTCCAGGTCCGGGTCGTGTCCTACGACGGCTCGACCAACGGCGAGCTCTCGGTCGAGGTCAAGAACACCAGCAAGAAGCCCATGGTGTTCTCGGCCCGCGGTCTCTACTTCGTGCCCGACGGCGATGCCGATCAGGCGCCGCAGCGCCTGGGCGCGGTCGGCCCCTTCCAGATCGCCACCGACGAGGAGGTCGAATCCGAAGCCCGCCGCGAGAAGGTGACCGTCGGCGCCGGCCAGACCGTCGCGCTCACTCTCGACGTGTTCTGCATCGACTCGCACCGCAACAGCCCGTCGTCCTCGACCCCGTTCACCGTCGGCAAGACCCGCATGCCGGCCACGCTCGCCGCCGACATCGATCGCAAGGCCAAGCGCGCCGCCAAGGAGGTCGGCGGATTTGCCGCCCCCGCCGCCAAGTCTGCCGTCCAGTCCGAAGTCTGGAAGTCGCGCGACGCCCGCTGGATCGAACTCGACGGCGAGGGCGTGCAGGAAGCCACGAAGTAGCAGCCCTGTTGCTCTTGGCCTCGGGCTCTGGCCGAGGCCCGAGGTCCGTCTTCAGTCCGGCGTGGTCGCGCGGTTGCGCTCGTCGATGACCGCCGACGTCTCCGCCCGCAGCTTCGACACGATCTCGTCTGCCCGGGGAGCGGGCGCGTCGGGCAACGTCCACATCCTCACGGTGCCATCGCTCGAGCCCGACACGATCTGATCGGGGCCCGTCCAGGCGACGCTCCAGACCGGGCCGACGTGCCCGGACAGGACGCGCGACTCGCCGGTCGCCACGTCCCAGACCCGCACGCTGCGATCGTAGCTGCCGGTGACCAGGCGGCGGCCATCGGGCGAGAACGCGATCGAGTTGACCAGATCGCGGTGGCCGCGCAGCGTCAGGCGCTCGCGGCCGGTCTTCACGTCCCAGATCCTCACGCTGCGGTCCTCGACGCCGACCGCGATCATGGTGCCGTCGACCGACTGGGCCATGTGCGCCATGCCGTAGGTCGAGCGCTCGAGCGGGACCACGCGATCGTGCTCGTAGTCCCACAGCGACAGGCCCTTCATGTCGTGGATCACCAGGTGGCGGCCGTCGGCGGTGAATTCGACGCGGAGCTTGCCGCTGGCGATGCCGTGCGCCGCACGCGTGAGCTTGGCGGTCGTCGCGCCGTCGACTGGATCGACGAGCTCGATGGCCTCGGGCTCGATGAGCGCCAGGCGCATGCCGTCCTTGCCCATCGACACGGCCGTGGCCGGGCTCTTCTCGCGCAGCACCCGGGGCTTCTGACCGTCCCACACCCGCACGCCGCCGCCGGTCTCGAGCGCGACTGCGCGATGGCCGTCGACCGACAGCCGCGCCATCAGTGCCTCGTCGGGGGCCACGATCTCCTTGGCCGCGCCGTCGCGCCAGACCACGGCATGTCCCGGCCGAAGCGGCACCACCACGGTCGAACCGTCGGCCGAGATCTCGGGCTCGCCGGCGTTGGACTCCGCGGTGTACCGGATGCTCGAGGTCCGCAGCCGCAGGTCGACGTCGGTGATCCGCACCGGATCCGACATCGACACCACGCGCACGGCGTCGCCGCCGAGTGGGCGCAGGACGCGGACATCGCCGAGCTGCCCGACCACCACCGTCCGGCGATCACCGACGTGCCAAAGCCGCGCGCTGCCGTCGAGGCTGGCGGTGGCGACGGTGCGGCCGTCGGGGGTCACCGCCGCGGCGTAGACGTCGTCCTCGTGGCCGCGCAGGACGCGGCTGTCGCCGGTGTCGAGATCCCACACCCGCACCGTGCCGTCGTCGCTGGGCGTGACCAGCCGCTCGCCCCTGCTATCGAAGATCGCCGCGTACAGCGCGTCGGTGTGGCCACGCCGTCGTTCGATCGCGCCGGTCTCGAGCTCGACCAGGATCACGTCGGCGTCGTCGCCAGCCAGCGCGGCCCGGCGCTCGGTCGGGTCGATCGAGAGCTGTTGCACCTTGGACATGCCCTCGGCCACGCGGGTGAGCCGGCCTTGCTCGAGATCGATCCAGTAGACCGCCCTGGCGTCGGCGGCCATGGCTCGCCGTGCGTCACGGGTCATGTTCACCATCTTCACCGGGCCGGGCAGGCGCGCCACCTCGCGGGCCACATCGCCCTTCCACAGCCGCAGCCTGCCGTCGAGGCCACCACTGAGGCGGACCTCGCCGCGCTTGCCGTCCCACGCGGTCGCCGAGCGCTCGCGGTACGGCAGCTCACCGAACAGCTCGTCGACCACCTCGCCGCGATCGAGATCCCAGAGTTTGATCGTGCCGTCCACGGCGCGGCTGGCCATGAGGCCGTCGCCGGCGGTCTCGAAGCGTAGCTCCCCGCTCTCGTGGTTGCCGAGCTCCTTGCCCTCGCCGGTGGCGATGTCCCATCGCCACACGATGCCGCCGCTGTCGGAGGTGATCAGACGCCGGCCGAGCGCGTCGAAGGCAACCGCGCCCAGCATCGGTCGGTGACCGAGGATGCGCAGCTCGCCCGAGCCCGTGTCGTAGACGCGGACCTTGCCGTCACGCACTGCGGTCGCGACCTTGCTGCCGTCGCGCGACACGGCGACGCCCATCACCCAGTCGGCGCCGCGCCAGATGTGGCGGGCCACGCCGGCGGCCTCGGCCTCGTCGACCAGGGCGGCGATGCGCGGCACCAGCGGGCCCTCGATGGGGAAGTTCTTCAGCCAGGCCAGCGACGCCGTCGGATCGTGCGAGATCGCGGCCTGGGCCTGGGCCAGCACCAGCTCGTTCTTGCGCTGCTCGGCGGCGGCGCGGGCGGCCTCGGCCTGCAGGCCGCGCGATTCCGCGATCGAGCGCTCCTCGACGACGCGGCGGACCAGCCCGATGGCGATCATGGCGAGCGCCGCCATGGCGATGGTGGCCAGCGCCACGTAGCCCCGGTTCTTGTGCACCCAGCGCCGGCTCAGACTCCACCGCCCGTAGACCTGGGCGGTGACCAGCTGGCCGGTCTGGAAGCGCTTGAGGTCGGCGGCCAGCTCGCGGGCGGTGGCGTAGCGATCCGATGGCGTTCGCGCCATCGCCTTGCCGACGATGGCGTCGAGGTCGGCGGGCACGCCGGGGGCGACGCGGCGCAGTGGCTCGGGCGGGCCGGCGAGCACACGATCGATGATCTCCTGCGCCGAATCGCCGCCGACCGGGGCGCGGCCGGTGAGGACCTCGTAGAGCATGGCGCCGAGCGCGTAGACGTCAGCGCGCGGGTCGACGGCGTCACCGCGTGCCTGCTCGGGCGACATGTACTGGGGCGTGCCGACCACCTTGCCGGTGACGGTGCGGCCGTCGCCCGAGCCGAGGACGCCGGGCTGGGGCGTGACGTCGTTGGTGCGCAGATCGCGGGCCAGACCCCAGTCGATCACGATGGTCTCGCCGTACTCCCCGAGCAGCACGTTGGCCGGCTTGAGATCGCGGTGGATGACGTCCTGGCTATGGGCGTAGCCCACGGCCTCGGCCACCGCGATGACGTGGGGCAGCAGCGCGAGGCGATCGGCCAGCGATCGGGTTCCGGCGATGACCTCCTTCAAGGTCCGCCCCGACACCATCTTCATCACGTAGTACGGATCGCCGTTGGGCCAGCGGCCGGCCTCGTGCACCGGGACGATGCCCGGGTGCTGGAGGCGGGCGGTGATCATCGCCTCGCGCACGAACAGGGCCTCGGCCAGCTCGTTGGTGCGGAGCAGCTCCTTCACCGCGACGGTGCGGCCGAGGTGGCGATCGCGGGCACGCACCACGCGGCCGATGCCGCCGCGGCCGTGCTCGGCCTCGAGCTCGTAGCGATCGGAGGCGTCCACGGGCGCGGACGGCAGGGCGTCTTCACCGACATGCCGGTGGGGCGTGTCGTCTCCCGTGCTGTCGCGCGGGCCGAGCGTTTGCGTGCGATCGAGTGCCATCTCGTCGGGGCCCTTGACGGTAACTGCCAGCGAGGATCGCACATTCCCCAGGATGCGCCCCCCCTGCATTCGGTTGACATGGTCGAGTTCCGGGCCGCTGTGCCGGTGCGACGCGTGCGACAGCGGCGATGTCCCGGCGTCGTTACGGGGCATCGATCCGAGGCCGAACCGCGCCTGAGGCGGCGAGGCAGCGCGATCGTTGCCTCCGGAGTCAGGCGGGCAGGGGCGCCAGCAGATCGTCGACGTCGCGTTCCGAGAGCGGCGCGGCCGCGGCGCCGCCGCCGGGCCCGAGGATGGCGTCGGCGAGCCGGCGCTTGTGCTGCTGCAGCGCCAGCATGCGCTCCTCGACCGAGCCGGCGGCGATGAGCGAGTGCACGAACACCGGGCGGCGCTGGCCGATGCGGTAGGCGCGGTCGGTGGCCTGGGCCTGGGCCGCCGGGGTCCACCACGGGTCGTAGTGGATGACGGTGTCGGCCGAGGTCAGGTTGAGGCCGGTGCCGCCGGCGCGCAGGCTGATGAGGAAGACGTCGGCCTTGCCCTGCTCGAAGGCGTCGATCGGGCGCTGGCGATCGACGGTGGCACCGGTGAGCGTGACGTGGCCGATGCCCTTGCCGAGCAGGCCCTCGCTGAGCAGCGCCAGCATGCGCGCGAACTGCGAGAACAGGAGGATGCGGCGGCCAGCGGCGAGCTGCTGGGTGATGAGCCCGAGGCACAGTTCGTACTTTGCCGATGTGGTCACGCCGCGCGCGGCCTCGACGGCGACCAGGCGTGGATCGCAGCAGACCAGGCGCAGCGTGAGCAGCGCGTCGAGGATCGCGATCTGCGAGCCGCCGATGCCGCGCGACCGGATGTGGGCGCGCACGTCGGCGTGGGCGGCCACGCGGATGCTCTCGTAGAGTTCGCGCTGGGCGCCGTCGAGCTCGATGGCGCGCACCAGCTCGGTCTTGGGCGGCAACTCGGGCGCGACCGTCTCCTTGGTGCGGCGCAGCAGGTAGGGCCGCATCCGGTCGCGCAGCGCGGTCTCCCGCGCCGCGTCGCCGTGGAGCTCGATGGGGACGCGAAAAGCGGCGCGGAATTCGTCGGCGGTGCCGAGCAGGCCGGGGTTGAGCACGTCCATGAGCGCCCACAGCTCGCCCAGGTTGTTCTCGATCGGCGTGCCCGAGAGAGCGACGCGGGTGTCGGCGCGCAGCTCGCGCACCGCCTCGTGGGCCAGCGCGCCCGGGTTCTTGATGGTGTGGGCCTCGTCGAGGACCAGGATCGACCACGGCTCGGCCGCGAGCGTCTCGCGATCGCGCCACACCAGCGGATAGGTGGTGATGACCACGTCGTGGGCGTTGCCGGCGAGCTCGGCCAGGCGCTCGCGACGGGTTGGTCCGGTGCAGGTCAAGACGCGCAGCTCGGGCGCGAAGCGCGCCAGCTCGCGCTGCCAGTTGCCGGTGACGCTGGTCAGCGTGATCACCAGCGCCGGTCGGGTCAGCCGGCCGGCGCGCTTCTCGCAGAGGATGTGGGCGATGGTCTGCAAGGTCTTGCCCAGGCCCAT
>SXJR01000286.1 GCA_005779305.1 Myxococcales bacterium | reverse complement strand
GACGCGGCCGCGGCTGCCGGCGTTCCACACCGCGGCCAGCTCGGCGTCGCTGCCGGCGGTGGTGCATGCCGGCGCGGCGGCGCCGCCACGCGAGAAGAACACCGCCGCCGAGGCCGCGACGGCGACGAGTCCGGCGGTGGCGCCGATGGCGTGACGGCGACGCGCGCCGATCGCGGTCTCGAGTGCGTCGATGAGCGCGGGCATGTCGGGCCAGCGCGCGCCGGGATCGGGGCGCAGGCCGCGCGTCACCACCTTGTGAACGGCGCCGGGCACGGTGCGGCGCGGCGGCGTCTCGAGCTCGTAGGCCTCGGCGCGGCGGGCCAGCGCCTCCTCGCTACCGACACCGAACGGGTAGATGCCGTGGAGGGCGCGGAACAGCGCCACGCAGAACGCGTACTGATCGGCGCGCGCATCGACGGCGCGGCCGTGCCGCTGCTCGGGCGCCATGTAGAGCGGCGTGCCCATGATGTCGCCGGTGGAGGTGAGGCGCTCGACGGGGGAGCGGGCGAATGCGTCCTTCGACTCGCCTTCAGTCCTGAGCGAGGTCCCGCGAAGCGGGTCGAGTCGAAGGGTCCGTACGACCTGAGGGGTGGCGGCTTCGGAGCTGCTCTCACCGGTCATGGCGGCGAGGCCGAAGTCGGTGACGCGGACCTCGCCGTCCTTGCCGAGCAGCGCGTTGTCGGGCTTGAAGTCGCGGTGAACCAGGCCGGCGGCGTGAGCCGCGGCGAGGCCGCGCGCCGCCTGCATGTAGACCTCGACGATCTCGCGCCACTCGTGCTGCCTGGCCTGCCACTTCGACAGCGTCTCGCCGTCGACCAGCTCCATGGCGATGAAGACCTGACCGCTCGCGGGTCCGTCCTCGATGGCACCGACCTCGTGCACCGTGACCACGTTGCGGTGGGAGAGCCGGGCCGCGGCCTGGGCCTCGCGCAGGAGCCGCGCCCGCATCGCCGCGCTCGGCGCCTGGCCGTGTTTGGCCCGCAGCACCTTGATGGCGACCCGCCGCTCGAGGTCGGAGTCACGGGCGGCGTAGACCACGCCCATGCCGCCGGCGCCGATCTGCTCGATCAGGACGAAGCGGCCGATCCGATCACCGGCATGGAGGGCCGCGCCGCCCCGTCCGATGCCGCCGGCGGTGACCGTGACGCCAAACTGCTCCGTCGCGCCCGATCCCCGGAGCGGGACGGTCTCGTCGCCCGCGTTGTCGTCGCCCGGACCGGAGCCCACGAACCAGCCTACTCCTTGATCCAGCCTCGCGCACGGAAGGCGGCGATGCTCGCTGTGATCGCCTCGGGGAACGGCGTCGGCGCCCAGCCCAGGTCGCGACGGGCGTGGTCGGCCGTCGGGTGCACGTCCTCGAGAAGGAACTGGAGCTGGCCGGCGGGGATGAGCGGCGGCTTGCGAATGATCTTGGCCAGGCCCTCGCCGGTGACACTGACCACCCTGGCCAGCCAGCGCGGCATCACGCCCGGCACCTTGCCCTTGCCGGCGGCGTCGACGACGGCCCGGGCCAGCTCGACCAGCGAGACGAAGCGCTCCGAGAAGATCGCACGCGCCCCGGCCGGCGCGGCCTCGAGCAAGAGGTGCCCGCGGGCGACGTCGGCTGCCATCACCACCGGGATGCCGCCGGGGAGCAGCATCGGCACCTTGCCGTGCAGCAAGCGGATGATGACGTCGTTGAGGCCGGGGTTGAGCGCGGGCGCGTCGCCAAAGACCGCCGCTGGATGGGCGTAGCGCACCGGCAGGCCGCGGCCCGCGAGCGCGACCATGGCGCGATCGGCCTCCTGCTTGGAGCGCTCGTAGTACGAGCCCTTGGGATCGGTGGCCAGCGTCGACTCGTCGAACGGCTCGCCGTGCTTCCAGGCGAAGACGTCGATGGTGCTGGTGTAGACGAAGCGCTCGACCCTGGCGGCCAGGGCCGCCTCGCCGACGTTCACCGAGCCGGTGACGTTGACCTCGGTGAAGCGTTTCGGATCGCGCAGCCACTGCTCGGGCAGCCCGGCGGTATGGAACACCGCCTTGCAGCCGGCCATCGCGCTCGTCACCGACGCCGCGTCGGTCACGTCGCCCTTGACCAGCTCGACCGCGGGCAGGATCGCGCGCGCCCGCTCGACGTCGCGCACCAGGACCCGGACCTCGCGGCCGGCATCGATCAACTCCTTCACCACCGCGCCGCCGACCGTGCCGGTGGCGCCGGTGACCAGTGTCTTCATCCGCGCATACTACTCGCGATCAGAACTCGCGATCAGAAGGCGACCACCACGCCGGTGCCGGCGACGACCGCGGTGTCGGTCTTCTTGCCCAGCATCCCGGTCCCGCGCACCGAGGCGTCGACCACCACGTGCCGGCTCTTGTACAGCTCGAGGCCGGCCTCGGCCTGGATCACGAAGCGCGAGCTGTCGAGGTACGCGTAGCCGAGGCGGCCACCGAGGTACGGATTGAGGACCTGCCGGCGGCCGCCGCCGAGGAAGTCGGAGTACGCCGCGCCGCCGGTGGTGGCGATGACCGCGGCCTTGGCCGCGCCGCCGGCGGCGTCGGGCTCGGCCTGGAACAGGTCGAGCTCGAGGCTGTGGTTGCGCATCACCGTGTGCATCACCAGGCTGCCGCCGACGCGGGTGCGCTGCCGGCCCTCGGGATCGATCAGGGTGAGCGTCGTGAAGCGCACGCCCGGGTAGAACTTGGCGCGTGCGATATGCACCGCGCCGTCGCGCCGGCGCAGCGACACGTCGAGCGTGGCCAGCGACACCCGGTCCGCGAGGAAGCGCTGCGATCCCTTGATCGCCTCGATCTCGCCGCGGATGCGGGTCAGCTCCTTCTCGATGGCGAGGATGTCGTTCATGACCATGCCGGGCTGGGCCAGGAGCGCCTGCAGGCGATCGCTGGTGGCCTGCAGGTTCTCGAGTGCGAGCTCCTGGTCGAAGAGCTGGCGCGACACGTCGGTGGCGTTGATGCGCTTGTCGGTGATGTCGCCGCGCTTGGCCAGCCAGTCCACGACGTGATCGACCTTGTCGGGAGGCAGCCGCAGCTTGAGGGTCGCGCTCCACGAGGTCTCGCCGCCAGAGACCTCCTCGGTGATCACGCGGCCGCCCGCACCCTCGACCTCCTGGCGCAGGCCCGCCACCAGGTCGCCGACCTCGGTCACCTCGACGAACACCGAGCCCTCGATCACGAGCTGCTCCGGAATCTGGACCGACGTCGGCTCGCCCGGCGCCACCATCGACGACGGTGACGCCACCCCCGCCGTGCCCATCTTGGCACCACCCGCCGCACACGACGCCATGGCACCCAGGATCACCAGTGACACGACGCACGATCGACCGAAGCTCATGCCTCGAAGAACGTCCCAGCCCCGGCTCCCTTACACGCTACCCCGGCCCCGACGTCGGCCCGGGCGCGCGACCCGTGGGGTCGGTCAGCGCGGTCAGCACGTGATCACGCCAGGCGCCGTTGATGAACAGGAAGTCGCGCGCGTACCCCACCACCGCGAACCCCGCGCGCCGCAGCACCTTCGCCGAGCGGTCGTTGGTCGGCATGTAGCTGGCCGTGATGCGGTGCAGGCGCAGCTCGTCGAAGGCCCAGGTGCACACCGCCTTCACCGCCTCGACCATGATGCCCTTGCCCTGCTCGCGTTCGTCGAGCCCGTAGCCGAGGTTGGCCCACTGCTGCGGCCCGCGCACGACGTCGGTCAGCGCCACCATGCCCAGCACCGGCCCTCGCTTCTGATCGATCCACGCGATCGCGAAGCGGAAGGCCTTGCCGGCGGTCGCCTCGTCCACGTTCTTCTTGCCCCGCGTCTCCCAGTACGACTCGGTCAGATAGCCCTCGGGGTGGGCCGACGACCAGCGGGCGAGGTGGCCCTCGTTGCGCGCCACGTGCTCGCGCATGACCCCGGCGTGCTCGGGGCCGAACAGGTACAGGTAGAGCCGCGGGGTCGTGATCTCGGGGCGTTGCGCGATCACCCGCCAACTATACGCACAGGAGCCTACCCGACGAAACCCGAGAACATCCCGCGGGGTCGTGCGTTTTGCCCAGATGATGCGCGCGCGAACCTACCTGGCCACCGTCCTCGCCCTGTCGTCAGCCGCCGTCCTCCTCGCTCCCACGACCTCTCATGCCAAGCGCATGATGATCATGGACGAGGATCGCGTGCCACCCAGCTTCGCCCTCGACGGCGTCTCGCTGGGCGCGCCGCGCGTCCCTTCCGGCGCCGACTTCCGCGCCCCCGCGCACCTCGCCGGCGGCAACATCGCCGCGATCTCCGACGGGGCCGTGGTCATCGATCCCGACAGCGGCGATCTGGTTCGCCTCGATCGCAAGGGCGAGCTCGTCGCCCGGCTCGCCATCGGCCCCGAGGCCTCGCAGCTCGTCGTCGACCGGGCCGCGCGCACCGCCTACGTCGCCGACCGCCGCGGCGACTCGGTCGCCGTCGTCGACCTGCGCGGCGCCGAGCCCGTGGTCCGCGCCCGCTGGAAGACCCCGGCCGAGCCCTTCGGCCTGGCCCTGTCGCCCGACAGCACCACGCTCCTGGTCACCACCGTCGCCGACCGCACGCTCGTCGCCTTCGACACCGCCGCCGGCACCGTTCGCTGGCAGCGCCCGCTCCGTCCCGAGCCGCGCGGCGTCGCCATCTCGCCCGACGGCGCCCAGGCCCTGGTCACCTACTTGACCAGCTCCACCGTCGATCGCGTCCGCCTCGCCGATCCCAGCGCCGTCAGCGCCATCGCGCTCGGCACCGCCCGCGTCGACAACGTCGTCACCGCCACCGACGCGATCGACGACAGCACCAGCGGGCGCCGCTTCCCGCGCAACGCCTTCGCCGCCCGCTTCGTCGGCAACGAGCTGGCCATCGTGCCCCACCAGGTGTCGACGCCGCTCCAGGAGACTCGCTTCGGCGAGAACACCGGCTCGTACGGCGGCGGCTTCGAGCCGCCGATCAGCCACGCGCTCACCATCATCGCCGCCGGCGATCGCGACCTGCCCCGTCACGTCGCCGCCCAGATCGCGATCCACCAGCCTCGCGCGCTGGCCTGGGATCCGGCCCGCGATCGCCTGGTCGTCGCCGGCTTCGGCTCCGACTCGCTGCTCTTCGTCGACGCTGCCTCCCAGGCCGGCATCCGCCACGTGGTCGACGTCGCGCTCGGCGATCGCACGTGCGGTCCCCAGGGTGTGGCCTTCGCCGACGACGGCGACGCCCTGGTCTTCTGCGCGGTCTCGCGTAAGACCGCCCGGGTCTCGGTCGACGACAAGCACGTCGCCGCCGTCACCTGGGGCCCCGAGGTCGCGAGCACGCGGATGTCGGGCCAGGAACACCTCGGCTTCGATCTCTTCCGCCGCGGCAACGACTTCCGGATGTCGACCCGCGGCTCCATGGCCTGCTCGAGCTGCCACGCCGAGGCCCGCACCGACGGCCTGTCGTGGCGCATCGAAAGGCACGAGCTGCAGACCCCGGTGCTCAGCGGCCGTGTGCTCGGCACCCACCCGTTCAAGTGGGACGGAGGCGACGCCGACATCACGATCAGCCTGACCGCGACGATGAAGCGCCTCGGCGGCGGCGGCCTTCGCAAGGACGAGACCCGGGCCCTGGCCGCGTTCGTCGAGGGCCTGCCTGCGCCGCGCGCGCCGAACCGGGCCGCACCCCGCGTCGCTCGCGGCAAGGCCCTGTTCAACGCCGAGCTGGGCTGCAACAGCTGCCACAGCGGCGCCCGCCTGACCGATCGCGAGACCCACCCTCTGTCCGGCAACCTGCCAAAGGTCGACACGCCGTCGCTGGTCGGCCTGGCCATGAGCGCGCCCTACTACCACGACGGCTCGGCCGCCACGCTCGAGGCCCTGCTCGCCGATCGCGGCCTGGTCCACGGCATGGCCGACGTCGACGAGCTCACCGCCGCCCAGATCGCCGACCTCGTCGCCTACCTCGAGACGCTCTGAACTGGAGCTTGGCGGCGTGATCGGACCTGGGCCGATCAGCGACTGATGACGAGCGTAGAGCATTCTCTAGCGCCGCAGGGGCCAATCAAGGACTGCTCGAGTCGGCCGACGGCGGAACCGTCCTGCTCGATGAGATCGGTGAGCTGCCTCTCGAGCTCCAGGGACGACTCCTCCGCATCCTCGACTGCAAGTCGAATCGACGCGTCGGCTCGGTGACCGATCGCGTCCTGGACATCAGAGTCGTCGCGGCAACCAACCGCAATCTCCAGGCCGAGGTCGACGCAGGCCGCTTCCGCCAGGACCTGTACGTCCGCTTGGGCGGGTCCGTGCTGACGATCTCGCCGCTTCGGGATCGCCCTGCCGACATCCCGCTGCTGGCGCAAGATCTTCTCGACCTCGCTCGCGCACGTCGTCAGCGAACGTCGATCCCACTCTCGCCGGATGTGATTGCG
>SXJR01000285.1 GCA_005779305.1 Myxococcales bacterium | reverse complement strand
TGCCCGCCGATCGCCTCGACGTCGTGCTCGCCGGCGGCATCCGCGACGAGCGCCTCGCGGCGACGATGGTGCGCGCCGGCCTGCCCCACGCCGGCGACGTGCACGACCTCGATCGCGGCATCGACGGCGTGGTCGCCGGCCTTGCCGATCCGGTGCTGGTCGACGTGCCCATCGAGGTGCCGGGCGCGGCGTGGGTGTACCCGCGCACCGTCCCGGCGGCGCGCCCCGGCAGCGTGCTCATGGTCTACGCCCGCATGAAGCAGCCGACGCGATCGATCGACGTGATCGTCGGCGGCGACCGCCGCACGATCGGTCTGGGCCGGGCCACGCCGGCGCTGCTCGCGCGCGCGGTCGCCGGCGCCGAGATCGAGGAGCTCGAGAACCAGCTCGACGCCGCCGGCGCCGGGCCCGCAGCCGGCGGGCTCCGCGACGAGATCACCAGGCGCTCGGTCAAGCATCGGGTGCTGTCGAGCCAGACCTCGATGCTCGTGCTCGAGAGCGAGGACGACTACAAGCGCTACGGCATCGCGCGCACGGCCCTGGCCGACATCCTGGTCATCGGCCCCGACGGCGTCGAGGCCACCCAGCGCAAGGCGGTCGACGTCATCGCCAGCGACGACCCGCCGCCGGACGAGATCACCGCCCGCGACCGCGCGGTCGCCGAGGCGCGCGAACGCGCGCGCGCCGCCTCCATGCTGGCCCAGCGCCAGGAGCGGGACAGCTCGGACAGCATGTCGGGCTTCACCGACAGCGACCTCCACGGCGGCCTGCTCGGCAACGAGCCCGGCGAGGCGAACGGCGGCTTCGGCTTCGGCCGCTCGGGCTTCGGGCCCGGCGGCGGCGGCACCGGCTGGGGCACCGTCGGCACCGGCGACTACGGCACCCTCGGCCACGGCTCGGGCACCGGCAGCGGCTACGGCGTCGGCAGCGGCCGTGGCGGGATGCGCGGACGAACGTCGGCGGTCCCCCAGGTGCGGATCGGCCAGCCCCAGGTCGTGGGCGAGCTCGATCGCGCCATCATCCGTCGCTACATCAAGCGCAACATCCCGCGCATCAGCTTCTGCTACGAGCGCGTGCTCCTGGCCAAGCCGCGCCTCGCCGGCACCGTCACGGTGCAGTTCCTGATCACCGCCACCGGCGCCACCAGCGGCGTCCAGGCCAACGGCGTCGATCCGGAGGTCGCGCGCTGCATCGCCGGGGTCATCGGCGCGATCGAGTTCCCGCGCCCCCACGGCGGCGGCAGCGTGCAGGTGCGGTACCCGCTGGTGTTCAGCCCCAACGGTGGCGCCAGCATCGACAGCGATGCCACCAACCCGCTGGGCACGCCGCCGAGGCCGGGACGCCGCCGGCCGCCCGAGCCCCCTCCCGAGGAGGAAGAGGAAGAAGAGGAGCCTCCGCCCGAAGAACCCGACGAGCCCGAGGATCGCGGCGGCCCGCCGCTCACCGGCAAGCTGGCCGACGTGATGGCCGCGATCGCCGCCAGGAAGGCCGACCAGGCGCTGACCCTCGCGCGCGCCTGGCACGACGAGTCGCCCGGCGACGTGCTGGCGCTGATCGCGCTGGGCGAGGCGCTCGAGGCGACCCGGAACCCGACCACCGCTGCCCGCGTCTACGGATCGATCATCGATCTGTTCCCCGGCCGCGCCGATCTGCGCCGCTTCGCCGGCGAGCGACTCGAGCGGCTGGGCGCGCCGGCGCGCAAGCTGGTCATCGACACCTACCGCCGCGCCGTCGCCGATCGCCCCGATCACGCCACCGGCCACCGCCTGCTCGCCTACGCGCTCCTCCGTGGCGGCGACCACGCCGGCGCCTTCGCCGCCATCCTGGCCGGCGTCGATCAGCCGTACCCGGAGGGGCGCTTCCGCGGCGCCACCCGCGTGTTGAGCGAGGACGCCGGCATGATCGGCGCCGCCTACATCACCCATGGCGGCGCGCGCGACGAGGTGGTGAAGGCGCTGACCCAGCGCAAGGTCGCCCTGCCCACCCAGCCGTCGACCCGCTTCATCCTCTACTGGGAGACCGACGCCAACGACGTCGACTTCCACATCCGCGACGCGCGCGGCGGCCACGCCTGGTACTCGAACATGAAGCTGCGCTCCGGCGGCGAGCTCTACGCCGACGTCACCACCGGCTACGGGCCCGAGTGTTTCGCCATCGAGGGCAAGCCCACCGCCGCGCCCTACAAGCTGTCGATCAACTACTACTCGCAGGGACCGATGGGCTACGGCATGGGCCTGCTCCAGATCCAGGTCTTCGACGGCAAGGACATCACGCTCGAGGATCGCCCGTACGTGATCATGACCGACCACGCCTTCGTGGATCTCGGCAGCTACCGCTGAGTCAGGCGGCCGCGTCGGCGGCCAGATCGAGGAACGTGTAGCGGTCGCGGATCTCGCGGGCGTGGCGGCGCGCGGCGGCGAACAGCGGCGCTGGCCAGCCCAGCTCCGCCGGGGCGATGGGCGCAGCGGCGGCCAGGAGCGTCGCACGCAGCCGCGTGGCATCGACCGACACCGCGGCCATGCGGGCGCGCATCGCCGGCCAGCCGGCGGCGAGGCGCTGGTTGAGCGCGTCGGCGCGGGCGCGATCGAGCAGCTTGGGCACGAGCTCGCGCCAGCAGATCTCGCCGGGCCCGGGCCCGTAGCGGGCCCGCAGCTCGTCGTGGGTGACCGTGCTGGGCGCCAGCACCGGCGCCTCGTCGGCGTCGAGGAAGCGGCCCTGGAGCTCGGCCATGGCGAGCGTGCACACCCCGATCTCCTCGCCGTGCAGCGCCGGCACGACGTCCGGCGGCCGGGTCATCGCCACGAAGTGCGCCAGCAGGTGCTCGCCCTGGCTGGCCGGATAGCTGCCGCCGCACAGGGTCATGCCGAAACCCGAGAGCACGAGCGTGCGGACCAGGTGACGCATGGCCGCGATGTCGCCGTGCATCAGCGCCGCCGGATCGGCGAACAGCGCCCGCTCGTCGTCGGCCAGGAGCGCGAACGGCACCTCGCGGTACGGGCGATCGAGCAAGAGGTGCGCGAGCAGCCAGTCGACCTGCGCCGTCGAACGGCACAGGCTGTCGCCGAGCCCGGCGCGGATCATGCGAGGCGGGGCCGCCGCCAGCACCCGCAGATCGAAGAAGACGCCGACTGGAGTGGCCGTGCGCACCGAGCGCTTGACGCCACCGTCGAAGAGCGAGGCGCTCACCGAGGTGTAGCCGTTCATCGACGGAGCGGTGGCGAACACCACCTGGGGCACGCCGCGGGCGTGGGCGACGAGCTTGGCCAGGTCGTTGACAGTCCCCGAGCCGACCGCGATCACCAGATCGGTGGCGGGATCGAGCGCGGCCACGATCCGCTGCACCAGCGACGCGTCGCCGTGAGGGTCGCGCTCGAGCACGATCGGCTGCACGTCGAAGCGCCCGCCGAGGGCGCGCTCGATGCGGTGGCCCATCACCGCCGCGGTGTCGACGTCGCTGAGCACGGCCACCTTGCGACCGGCGCCGAGCCCCGCCACCAGCTCGGCCTCGCCGCCGTCGAGGCGATCCTCGATCACGAGAGAGCGGGTCTCGGCGGCAAGCAGCGCGCCGGACTCGCGATCGGGATAACGCCCGGCGAGCAGCAGCGCGATCGGGTCGGCTGCGCTAGCGGCAGGCATCGAGGACCGCGCGCAGCTGTGAACGCAGCGAGCCCAGGTTCGGCACGAACGATCCGTCGAACGCTGCCGAGCCGACCGTGAACGCGTCAGCGCCGGCCGCGGCCAGCGCGCGCACCTGCTCGGCACGCCCGATGCCGCCCGCCACCAGCAGCGTTCCGTCGGTGCCGCGGCGGGCTGCCCGCACCAGCTCGATCGGATCGGCCTCGGTGGCACGGTACGCCAGCAGATCGACGCCGGCGCAGCCCTGTTCGCGGAAGCGCCGGCAGTCGCGCTCGACGTCGTCGGGCGCGCCGCCCAGCCGTGTGGGGTGGTCGAACGGGCGCCCCGGAAACGGCAGGTACTGGACCGCGCTGCCGGCCAGGATCGCGAGCACCTCCTCGACCTGGGTGCCGCCCAGCAGCCGATCGATGCCGATGTCGCGCGCCACCCGCGCCGAGGCCAGCACCGCCTCGGGCGTGGTGCTCACCACCTCCATGTAGCTGACCGCGCCCATGACCTTGATGCGTCGGGCCAGCGCGGCCAGCGTGTCGGGCGGCATGCCCACGTCCTTGAAGCCGATGTGGGTCAGCCCGACCGAGGCGATGTCGTCGAGCACGTCGAGCCCGTCGGCGACCGTCCGATCGGCTCGCGTCAGCATGAAGACGAAGTCCATGGCGGTGAGACGAGGATAGCGCGATCGCTGCGGCCGCGGCCGGCAGCGAGTACGATGCGCGCGGAGAGATCCCATGCACGTGCCGCTGACGCTGTCCGACTTCCTCTACCGGGCCGAGCTCGTGCACGGCCACCGCGTCGCCGTCGTCGACGAACCCGACCCGCCCGGCGGTGGCCTGGGTTCGATCACGTACGGCGAGCTGGGCGACATGGCGCGTTCCCTGGCCGCGGCGCTCGACGAGCTCGGGATCGCCGAGGGCGCGCGCGTCGCGATCGTGTCACCCAACTCGGCGCGCTTCGTCATCAGCCTGTTCGGCGTGAGCGCGTACGGCCGCGTGCTGGTGCCGATCAACTTCCGCCTCAACGCCGCCGAGATCGGCTACATCGTCGAGCACTCGGGCGCGTCGGTGCTGCTGGTCGATCCCGAGCTGGTCGACACCGTGCGCGACGTGCCGGTCGCGCACCGCCTGGTGCTCGGTCACGCCACCGACGCGCAGCTCTTCCGGCGCGCCGGCGCGGTGCCGAGCTTCGGTGTCGCCGACGAGCAGGCCACGCTCTCGATCAACTACACGTCGGGCACGACCGCGCGCCCCAAGGGCGTGCAGCTCTCGCATCGCAGCTGCTGGCTCAACGCCGTGACCCTGGGCTGGCACGTGGCCGTCACCGATCGCGACGTCTACCTGCACACGCTGCCGACCTTCCACTGCAACGGCTGGGGCATGCCCTACGCGCTCACCGCCATGGGCGTGCGCCAGGTGATCATCCGCAAGATCGACGGCGCCGAGATCCTGCGCCGCATCGAGAGCCACGGCGTCACCTTGCTCAACGGCGCGCCGGCGGTGGTCGCCGCTGTCCTCGATGCCGCCGCCGCCCGCCGCGACCGTGGCGACACCGTCCCCGGCCGCGGCACCGTGCGCATGATCGTCGCCGGCGCCCCGCCGCCATCGCGCACGATCGAGCGAGTCGAGGCCGAGCTGGGCTGGGAGTTCATCCAGATCTACGGCCTCACCGAGACCTCGCCGCTGCTCACCGTCAACCGCGCGCCCGCCGAGTGGGACGCCCTCGATCCGGCCGAGCGCGCGCGCCTCCTGGCCCGCGCCGGCGCCCCGGCGGTGGGCGTGCGCATGGACGTGAGCCCCGGCGGCGAGCTCCTGGCCCGCTCCAACCACGTCTTCGACGGCTACTACCAGCAGCCCGAGGAGACCGCGCGCTGCGTGGTCGACGGCTGGTTCCACACCGGCGACGGCGGCCACCTCGACGGCGCCTACGCCGTGATCACCGATCGCCAGAAGGACGTGATCATCACCGGCGGCGAGAACGTCTCGTCGATCGAGGTCGAGGACTGCCTGTACCAGCACCCCGCGGTGGCCGAGGCCGCGGTCATCGGCGTGCCCCACGACAAATGGGGCGAGACCGTGCTGGCCTGCGTGGTGCTGCGCCCCGGCGCAGCGGCGACGCCGGCCGAACTGATCGCGCACTGCCGCGGCCGGCTCGCCCACTACAAGTGCCCGACCACGATCGAGCTGCGCGACAGCCTGCCCCGCACCGCCACCGGCAAGCTGCAGAAGTTCCGGCTGCGCGAGCCGTTCTGGGCCGGCCGAGACCGCGGCGTGAACTGAAACCTCCGCAGCGGTCGTGCGTTCACGCTCATACTGATGTCGATGACGCCTTCGCCGACGCTGGTCCTCGTGGGTGCGGTGGCGCTCGCCGTCGCCTCGCCGCGCCCGGCCGCGGCCGGCGGCGCCAAGACGCTGCTCGCCTCGTTCTTCAACGTCGACGAGACCAAGATCAAGAGCGCCAGCGGCTACCGCGTGACCGGCGTCGCCGCCTACACCCACATCGCCATCGGCTCGTACCAGGATACGGGCGGGCGCGAGCAGCGCATCGTGGCGCTGGCCAAGTGCGACGACCACCGCTGCACCGGCCAGCGCGTGTGGCTGGGCGCATTCGAGTCCCACCTCCACGGCATCGTCGACCTGGCCGGCAAGCCCGGACCGTTGCGGGGCACCGAGGTCCGCGCCAGTCGCGACGACTGGACGACGTCGCTGCCCCTACCGGCCAAGCGCACGAAGTTTCCCGCGCTGGTGATCGAGATCCGCGACGAGGAGCCGGGAGAGGGCACCACCCGCTTCGGAGGCACGTACAGCGGCACCGAGCGCCACCACCACCTGCTCGTCGTCTCGCTGCGCAAGGCCGACGAAAAGGTCCCCACGGTTGCCCGCCTGTCGACCGAGGACACCTATCCGGCGGGCGGCGGCACCAGCACCAGCTACCGCCTCGAGAAGGGCAAACAGCGCGCCCTCGACATCGTCGGCAGCGAGCAGCGCCACCTCCAGAAGGACAGCCGGTGTCGTCGACCCGAACCGGTCGAGGTCCGCTACGTGCTCAAGGACGGGCGCTACGAGCACTTCGACGCCATGCTCGGCCGTAGCGGGTGCCACTGAGTCCACACTGAAACTGAAAACGATTGTCAAACTCCAGACGCGGCGCTATGGTCGACCCCGATGTCCCGCATCCTTCGCACCACCGTCCTGGCCTGCTTCCTCATCCCCTCGCTCGCCGCCGTCGCCGCCGCCGATCGTCGCTCGTTCACGCGCACGTACGAGTACATGACGATGCCGAAGGGCGAGACCGAGGTCGAGCTCTACACCACCCAGTCGCGCGACACCTTCGATGGGGACTCGCCCGAGTCGTTCCAGTTCCAGCTCGAGCTCGAGCACGGCCTCACCGAGCGCTGGGACGTTTCGCTCTACCACGTGTTCGAGCAATCCACCGGCGACGGCACCGTCGTCGATCCCGGCGAGGCGCTGCACCTGTCCGAGATCAAGCTGCGCACGCGCTACCGCTTCTCCGAGCGCGGCGAGCTCCCGGTCGACCCGCTCGCGTACCTCGAGGCGAAGAAGGAGTTCGGCGCCAGCGTGTACGTGGCCGAGGCCAAGGCCATCCTCGGCCGCGACTTCGGGCAGGTCAGCGTGGCGGTGAACCCGGTGTTCGAGGTGGTCTTCGGCGGCGACGTGCCCGAGACCGAGATCGAGCTGGGTTGGGCCGCGGGGGTCACCTACGAGGTCTCGCCCTCGCTCAAGGTCGGCGCCGAGACCTGGGGCGGCTTCGAGGCGGGAGCGCCGGACGAGGCCAAGGCCGCGGTCGGTCCGGCGCTGTCGTGGGCGCCCGCCGGTTCGCTGTGGATTGCCACCACCGTGGGTCTTGGCCTCAACGATCGCACTGATCGCCTGAGCGTGCGCGGGCTGATCGGTCTGCACCTGTGAAGCTCGCCGCGGCCATCGCCGCGATCGTCGCGCTCACCGCGTGCGGCGGGCGCTGGATCCCCGAGGCCACCGAGGCCGACGCGACGCGAGTGTCGGCGCGATGGCCCGGCACCACCGCCGCCGATCTCAACCGCGGCCGCTCGCTCCTGCTCGCACGCTGCGGCAACTGTCACCTGCCGCCCTCGCCGGCCGAGCTCGATGCCGCCGCGTGGTCGGCCGAGGTCGCCGAGATGCGTGAGCGCTCCGGGCTCACCGTGATCGACGCCGACCTGGTGGAGCGTTACCTGGCCGCGTTTGCGAGCGACCGGACCCCGTCGGCGCACTGATCTGCGCCCCTTAATACGGCGGATCGGGGAGCCACCTTCCCTGCGATCTTCCCTGTGATGGCAAAGGTTTACATCGAGTCGATGGACCTTGACCCCGGCGGCGGGACGGTGAAGCCTGGAGTCCGGAGACGGCCCATGAAACAGGATCGTGGTCACGATGAAGCGGCGTCCACAGGCGCCACCGAGAGCACCACTGCTGCGCCCGGCAAGCGCAGCATGACCACCGGGCTGCCAGCGCCGGTGCAACGCTCGTCGTCTTCGAGCGCGCCCGCGCCGCTGTCGATGGACGCGCCCGATCCGAGCACGCAGGTCGATCCGTTCGGCGTCCACCTCGACACGCCGGTGCAACGCCGCGGCGACGGCGACGGCGGCGGCGACGTTCACGCGGCCGCGGCGCGCGGCCTCGAGGCGCCGGCCCAGCGCCTGCCCTTCCTCGACCAGATCCAGCGATCGTTCGGCGCCGATCACGACGTCTCCGGCGTCCAGGCCCACGTCGGCGGGGCCGCCGCCGAGGCCAGCGCCTCGATGGGCGCCAGCGCCTACGCCACCGGCAACCACGTCGCCTTCGGAGGCAGCCCCGATCTGCACACCGCCGCCCACGAGGCCGCGCACGTGGTGCAGCAGGCCCACGGCGTCAACCTCTACGGCGGCGTCGGCGAGGTCGGCGATAGCTACGAGCAGAACGCCGACGCGGTCGCCGATCGCGTCGTCGCCGGTGCGTCGGCGTCCGACCTGCTGCCCGCCGCCGCCGGCGGCGGAGCGTCGAAGGGCGTGCAGACGAAGGGGGCCCGCGAGAAGAAGCACGGCAAGGGCTTCTCCAAGTACGGCGGCGGTTCGGTCAAGGGCTTCCTGACCAACCTGGTCGAACAAGGCAAGCTCGGCATCAGCGGCAAGGACATCGCCATCCTCGACGCCGTGGCCCAGGTCGAGACCGGCGGCCAGATCGCGTGCGTCCAGACCTACGACGATCAGATCGTCTCGATCGGCTTCAAGCAGGTCGTGCTCGGCCACGGCTCGCTGGCCAAGATGATGAAGAAGGCGTCGGGGGCATTCGCCAAGCACGGCCTCGTCCTCGACACCTCGCGCAAGTACCAGCACCCGGGCTGGAGCAACCCACCGCCGGCGATCCAGGGCGTCGAGGACGAAGAGGAGCTGCGCGGCCACGAGTGGGGCATGAAGTTCTACGAGGCGTCGATGGAGCCGGAGGTGGTCGAGGCCATGTGCGAGCTCGCCCTCGGCGAGCTCGGCAAGGTCAACGGCATGGTCAAGAAGGCGACCGGCGGCGGCGGCGGCGGCAACGATTACTTCGCCGACACCACCTCGCAGGGCTGGCTGCTCGAGACGTACAACAACCGTCCGGCGTTCACGTCGAAGGCGATCAACCGCGCGGTCGACAACGGCGCCAAGGGCGCCAGCACCCGCGATGCCTTCCTCGACATCCTCTCCAAGTCGATCATCCAGACCTACGAGATCGAGGAGCCGCTGCTCCACTACAAGAAGGCCAAGGCTCGCAAGGGCGGAAAGCTGAGCACTGACGAGGACGCGGCGCTCCTCGCCAAGTCCAAGGAGGACTACACCTCGGTCGGTCACCGCAAGGGCAACAACATCGTCACCAAGATCTCGCGCAAGCTGAGCGAGCCCAAGGTCAACGGCGCGCCCAAGAAGAACGAGGCCGAGCAGAGCGAGCAGACCGAGAGTGTGGCGCCGGTCCAGAAGCCGGCCGAGGAAGTGCTCATGAGCCTGCCGGCGCCTGAGCCGGAGAACATGTCGCTGCCCGAGGCTCAGACCCAGTCGGTCCCCGAGACGGCCAACGTGTTGCCGCCACCGGTGTCCGAGCCCGAGCCCAACCAGTCGGTCGTCGCCCCGATCGCGCAGACCGCGATCGAGCCGACCCCCGCGCCAGCGCCATCGATCGAGGTCAGCCCGCCGCCGGCACCCGCCCCCGACGCGCCCACCATCGCGCCCAAGCAGGAGTCGGCGTGGGTCACCCGCGCCCGCGAGTACCACCGCAACAACTCCGAGTATGTCGACCAGTTCAAGGCGGCGACCGGCGGAGCCTGCGTCGGCGCTGACGGCGATCTCGATCCCAACGAGATCGCGCGCTGGCAGGCGTCGCACGGCGTTCGCCCCGACGGCTTCTGCGGTCCCCTGACCGTCCATGCCGCCGTCGGCAACGAGCCTCCGCCGATCGCGCAGCAGCAAGTCGCCGATGCCCCGCCGCCGCCGGCCCCGCCCGTCAACATCACGCCGAGCGTGGTGACGCCGACGACCAACGTCACCCCGTCGGTGACCCCGGCGGTGCCCCCGACCCCCGCGGTGACGCCGACGCCCAACGCGGCGCCCCAGGTCGACGTCGAGCCCAAGCCCAAGTCCGAGGTTGCGCCCCAGCCGCTGGTCAAGGGCGCGCCGACCCGGATGGTCGTGAAGGGCGGCGTGCAGAGCTGCCTGGTGTTCGTCTCGCCGGGCCAGCTCACCGCCACCCCCGACCTGTTCCTGTTCTTCCACGGCTACCAGGCCGACTACGGCAAGGACGTCGACAAGAAGCAGGACCGCCCCGACAAGATGACGCTCTACAAGTCGGGCAGCGACGTCGCCGAGGAAGCGATGGCGTACACCGCCGGCAAGAACATGATCGCCATCCTGCCCCAGGGCAACATCGGCCGGCAGGACGAGCGCGGCGGCCACATGAAGGCCCTCGAGGGCGGCCTCGAGCCGTTCGTGAACTCGGTCCTGGCCAACGTCGCCAAGGAGCTCAAGGTCGAGAAGCTGACGCCCAACCACATCGGCATCGCTGGCCACAGCGCCGGCGGCTACGAGGGCGTGCACCAGGCCATGTCGTCGCCCAAGGCGATGGGCAGCCTGGCCGACAAGATCACCGACGTGACGCTCATGGACTCGAGCTACGTCGGCACCCACTTCGCCGATGCCCGCGACTGGATCTTCACCGGCTCACCGGGGAAGAACCTGCGCATCATCGGCCAGAAGGTGCAGATGGCCGATCGCCGCAAGGGCGGCCACCACCACTACTTCGACCACGACAAGCTGGCCCCGTACGCCAAGAAGGGCGGGTTCGAGCTGGTCGAGCTGCCGGTTGGCGACAAGCGCGAGAGTTCGACGGTGCTCCAGCACACCCAGATCGTGAAGGACGGCACCGTCCACGGCGACATCCTCATCCTCCTGTCCAAGCGCGAGGGTGGCAAGGGTCACCACGACATCCGCGACGACGTGATGGACGACGCCATCCTCTCGATCGGTGAGGGCGCGGCCGGTAACGCACACTTCGATCGCGCGCTGGGCGAGGCGATCGTC
>SXJR01000040.1 GCA_005779305.1 Myxococcales bacterium | reverse complement strand
GTCGCAAGATCTACTTCCTCCACCGGTGGCCAAGCGCACGGTCGATGAAGCGGATCCGGCAGCGCGTGAAGGACCTGACCCCGAAGTCACGCTGCCACGAGGACATGCGCGAGCTGATCGCGCGGATCAACCCCGTGCTGCGTGGCTGGGGCGGCTACTTCAAGACCGGGAACGCCGCCGCGAAGTTCAACCAGCTCGACTCGTACGTCTACCGGCGGCTTCGGACGCTCCGCATCAAGCGGGCGGAACGGAACCTCCGAGCGGGCGAGTGGGAGAAGTGGACCCGCGACTACTTCATCGAAGGCCTCGGGCTCCACCGCCTGCGAGGAACCATCTGCTACCCGGAGGCTGCGTAATGCTGCGACGCGAGAGATCACTGGCAAGCCGTGTGCGGGAAATCCGCACGCACGGTTTGAAAGGGGTCCTTGCTGAAACCCACCGCCTGGTGGGGGAAGGTTAGGTTCTACCAATGCGTGAACTCGTTGCGAGCGTCTGCCTGGCTGCGTTGACCGCTTGCGGCTCGGTCGATACCGAGCAGGTCGATGCGCCACCGGATCCGATCGATGCCCCGGTCACCGACGCCGCCCCGATCGACGCCCCGGCATGTCCGATCGGCACGACCGCGATGTGCGCGGGGGCCGAGCTCATCACCTGCGACGGTCAGGGCAACATCACCGGCACCGAGGCCTGCCTGCTCGGCTGCAACGCCACCGAGCGCCGGTGCAACAAGCTGGCACCCTCCAACAACCTCGCCGCGTTCTACGACGAGGCCGAGGGCGCGACCGACCTGATCCTGGTCGGCGCCGCCACCATCGACACCGACTCGGGCACCATCACCGACACCGGCGGCGCCCGGACTCCGCTCACCTCGACGGTCACCGCCGGCCTGCCGGTCGGGGTGTTCGTCATCAAGGTAAGGTCGTTCACGACCGGCGGCCTCGTGACCGTGCAAGGCACGCGCGCCCTCGCCATCGTCTCGGCCGGCGCCGTCACCATCGGCCACCGGCTCTCGGTGAGCGCCCGCGCCGACATCACCGGCCCTGGCGCGCTGGCGATCGACGCGAACTGCCGCGGTGGTAACGCCGGGGCCGCCAACGCGAACGGCCATGCCGGCGGTGGCGGCGGTGGCTTCGGGACCGCGGGCGGCCGCGGCGGCACCGGCGGCTCCCCCACGGTCCAGGGCGGCGCGGCGGGCGGCATCGCGGGGGTGGGCGAGCTGATCCCGCTGCGCGGCGGCTGCCCCGGGGGCCGCTCGGGCCCCCAGCCAGCCAGCTACGCCGCGGGCGGCGGCGGCGGCGCCATCCAGATCAGCAGCGGCACCTCGATCGACATCGGCGCCGGCGGGTTCGTCGCCGCCAACGGCGGCGGCGGGAGGGGCCCCTCCAACCCGATCTTCTGCATCATCGACACGCCGTGCGGGATCGGCGAGGGCGCCGGCTCCGGCGGCGCGATCCTGCTCGAGGCGCCGAGCATCACCGTGGCCGCCACCGGGGGCGTCGTGGCCAACGGCGGCGGCGGCTCGTGCGGCGTGACCGGCTCGGGCTCCGCCGGCCTGTTCTCGGCGATGCCCGCCCCCGGCCAGACCTGCGCCGGTGACACCGGCAGTGGTGGCGACGGTGCGGCCGGCGCCACCGCCGCCCAGCCCGGCGGTAACGGCCTCAACGACGATCCGGTGGGTGGTGGCGGCGGTGGCGGACTCGGGCGGATCCGCGTGAACCTGCCCCTCGGCACGACGTTCACGCCCGCGGGCGTGGTCTCGGGGGCGAGCTCGGCCGGGGCCCTGGCCGTCCGCTAGCGCGCTCTCCGCGGCAGTGCCCGACGGCTCGACGATCACGGTGGACGGCAGCGAGGTCATCTCCGGGGCCGCGTCGTCGCCCCTGGCGTTGTCGCCGGGCAGCCGTGACTTCGACGTCGTCGTGGTCGCCGCCGGCGGCGAAACCACGGCCACGACGAGCTACGGGATGGGCTTTCCGCTCGCGACCTCGACCATGGCGTCGATCCCGACGTCGTTCACTCCGGGCCGCGCCAGCATCACGGTCGACGGCGCCGTGGTCCCGTCGGGCACCTCGACGACCGCTACCGCGCTCGACGCGGGTGAGAATCCCATCTCCATCGTCGTGACGCCGAACACCCGCCCACCGGCGACGTATGACGTGGGTGTGCTTCGGCAGTCGTTGCCACGTAGTTGCCCGGCGAACGCCCAGCACATGGTCGCCGCATGACTCGCTCGCCGCATCCCGGTCGCGGCATCGTGCGCGAGGCGCGTCGTCCCGCTGGCTGGGTGGCGCCCGGTCCGGCGCCCGCGGGCGCCCAGGGCCGGGCCGAGCTCGAACCTGCCGCCGACGAGGACCTGTGCTTCCTCACCGGCGACTGGCGTCTATTCCAGAAGCTCCGCGGACATCGCTGGAGCCTCGACGATCTGGTCACGGCGTGGATCGCGACGCGCCGCCAGCCGGAGCGTCCGTTGCGCGCGCTGGACCTCGGCTGCGGCCTCGGTAGCGTGCTCTTGATGGTGGCCTGGAAGCTCCCGCGCGCCGAGGTCGTGGGCATCGAGGCCCAGGCCGATCGCGCCGCGCTGGGCCGGCGGTCGATCGCGTACAACGGCGTGGCCGATCGCTGCCGCATCGTCGACGGCGATCTGCGCGAGGTCGTCGCGGATCTCGGCGACGGGTTCGAGCTCGTCACCGGCACACCTCCGTACTTCCCGCGCGGCACCGGCACCGAGTCGGCCAAGCCCCACGCCACGCCGTGCCGGTTCGAGGTCCGCGGTGGTGTCGAGGACTACCTGGAGGCGGCGCAACGCGTGCTGGCGCCGGGCGGCGAGATCGTCGTGGTCACGTCGGCTCTCGAGCGCGATCGAGTCACGCTCGCGACCGCCGAGCTCGGCCTGCGTCTGCGCGAGCACTGGGACATCGTCCCCCGCGCCGGCAAGGAGGTGCTGGTCATGGTCGACGTACTCACCGACGCGGCGCCGGCCGGGCCGTCGGCGCACACCCTGATCGTGCGCGATCGCGACGGCGCCTGGACCCCCGAGTTCCGGCAGGTCCGCACCGCGATGGGGCTGCCCTCGACCCCGCCGACACGGTAACGCGCGTTTCGTGATCCTCGCGGTGCGCCGGTCGACTGGCCTCGACCGGTCAGGGCATCTCGATCGCGCCGCTATCGCAGGGGCCGTCGGGGCGCGGATAGCCACGCTGGTCGACGCTCGGGCACTCGCCGGGCAGGCCCGCACCCAGCGCGGCGGCGTCGTCGGTCAGCAGCAGCGTGGGCGTGGGGCCGCCGTGGTCGGCGGGCGCCCCCGGCGCGAGGCCCGGGTCGATGCTCCGGCGATCGCCAGGGCCGATCAGGAACTGGCTGCAGTTGCCGCCGCCGTCGCCGATCAGGTTCCCGCCGCGCGAGGTGAGCGTGGGCGCCGTGTCGTTGCGTCGGCAGTTGTGCTGGGCGCCGCTCGAGTCGGTGTTGAACGCGACCAGCGTGTTGGCGAGCTGGTAGTGACCGGGATCGGAGTGGAGATACAGACCCGCCGAGTTCTGGGCGGCGTTGGTGTTGCCGGCGATCGTGCTGTTGACCACGTCGTACTGACCGCCGGGCGTGGCCAGCACGCCGGCGATGGTCGAGTGGTTGCCGTACAAGGTGGAGTTGACCAGGCGCAGCGTGGTGCCCGTGGTGATGTGGGCGAACCCGCCCCACGCGCTGCGGTTGCCGCTCGCCGTCGATCGCTCGACCGTGATCGTGGTGCCCGACTCCTCGCCGTCGATCACCCCACCCCAGCCCGAGCAGCATCCGCCGAACGACTCGTTGTCGGTGAACAGCGACGCGCGGATGGTCGCCCGGGCACCGCCGGCGACGAAGAACACGCCGCCCGATCCCGCCGACGCGTTGCCGTCGAAGTGCCCCTGATCGACCTCGAGATGGCCGGCGGTCACGTACACCACCGCGCCGTCGGTCATGCCGAAGTCGCGGAAGGTGGCGCGCCGGAGCGTCAGCCGGTGCTGCGTGGCCAGGCGCAGCATCCCGTAGCCGGGCTGCGGGCTCGATGCCCGCACCTGGGTCGTCTGCGGTGTCTGGCCCGCGATCACCACGTCGTTGGCGATCGGCTCGAGCGCCGAGCCGAGGGCGTAGTCGCCCTCCGCCAGCAACACCAGCTGCCGGGTCGTGCGCCGGTTCGCGGTCTGGACGGCCGCGCGCAAGGTGCAGCCGCCGGCCGGGGTGGCGAAGCAGATCGCGTCGGCGCCGCCGTTGTCATCGGGGTGGTCGGCGGTGACGTCGACTGCGCTGCCCGGCAGCGCCGTCAGCCGAAGCTGGAACGTCGCGGTCTCGGCGCCGGCCGTGGCCGTGATCGTGTAGTCCACGTCGTCAGCGACCGCGGTCGGGACGCCGGCGATGACGCCGCTCGTGAAGTCGAGGGCCACGCCGGCCGGCAGCGCCGGCGCGATCGTGAACCCGTCCGCGGTCCGGTTCACCAACGGCGCCAGGTCGATCGCGGTCACTCCCACCACCGCCGCCACGTCGCTGGTCGGATAGGTCAGGCTGAGGCCGGCACCGCCGTCGGCGTCGTCGAGCGCCTGGTACCCGATGCGCCCGCAGGCGGAGGCCGCGGCCCCGATCACCGCGAGGGCCAGCGATGCGCGGGTCATCCGCAGGACGATACGACCCCGCGGTGGGCGCAGACAACCGCGTTGCCCGGCATTGCCATCTCCTGCCCAGCAGGTCGATCTGCCGCGGGCGCGGGTCGCTTGCTGACCCGCGCGTCTGCGCGGCGCTACTCGTACGCCTTGTAGTCGGGGTAGGCGGTCTCCAGCGGATCGCAGCGCTCGAGGCCCTCGGCGGCGAGGCCGGCGTCGGTCAGGTCGGCCTTGAGCAGGTTGGCGTCGAGCTTGCTGGCCTTGGTGATGGTCACCACCCAGCACTCGCCCTTGTTCTTGGGATAGTGGAGGCCGGGCTTGGCCTGCGACTTGTCATGCGGCAGCTCGGGGTGGGCGAGCTTCTCGCTCATGATCTCCATCTCGAGCGTGGCCAGCTTGATGTAGTCGCCGTCCTTCTCGGCCTTCCGCTTCTCGGCCTCGAGGTTCATGATCTTGTTGCCGTGGGCCGAGATCTCGAAGTAGTTGAACTCGGGCGGCGGCACCGAGCGGATGTATTCCTCGACGCGGATCGACTCGCCCATGGCGTTGCCCGAGACGATGCGCAGCTTGTCGCCGACGCACTCGATTGCCGTGGCCGCGTGACCTGACAGGTTGCCGCCGCCACCGCCGACGATCGAGATGATGTCGCCCGAGTCGATCTCCGCGGTCGCCGCCGCCGGCGGCCCGATGACGTTGCCCTTGCCCTTGTTCTGCCACTTGATGAAGCCGTTGACCTGCTTCTGCACCTCGGGCATGAACTGCTTGGGACGGAAGCCGTCGCCGCGGAAGCGTACGCCCTTGCGCAGGAGGCCGAGGATCGCGGCCTTGGTCGACGCCTCGGCGCACCAGTTGGACGCGCCCTTGTGGCCGCCGAGCACCTTGGCCTTGCCGTTGGTCTCGCTCTTGCCGACGTGCGAGAAGAACTCCTCGACGTTCGAGGACACGTCGCCGTGCGAGCGGGCCCAGCTGTTGAGGAAGGCCTGCAAGAGCTTGTTGGTGGCCTGGTGATCGTCGGTCCACTTCGACGACGCGATCACCTTCTGCTGCATGACGCCGACCCAGGCCGGGAACTCGCCCACGTCCTTGCCGGTGCTGTGACCGGCGCCCTGGCTCGCCTTGACCTGATCGGGCGGCAGCGGCGGCAGGCTGGTGTCGACCAGCCAGAACTCGCCGTACTCGCGCAAGAGCGCGTCGAGATCGCCGTCGGTGAAGCCGTCGCTGCTCGGCTTGTACGTGCCCTTGTCGGCGTAGGCGCCGTCGATGAGCGCCTGCAGCCGGGGGGCGCGCGGCTTGCGGGTCGCGGGGCCGACCACCATCGGCGCGACCTTGTCGAGCGCGGCCCAGGTCTCGGGGCCGCACACGCCGGTCGGCGACAGGCCCTTCTCGCCCTGGAACTTGCTCACCGCCTTCTCGGTGCCGCTGCCGAAGGTGCCGTCGGGCCAGAGGTTGGCGCCGGCGGCGTTGAGTTGCTCCTGCATCGTCTTCACGTGCTCGCCGAAGCTGTTCTTCTTGAGCGTCGGTCGCTCGCTGGGCGCGGCGTCGGCGGCGGGCGCGGCAGCGTCGCCCGCGGGAGCGCCGCCAGCGTCGGCCTTGGCTCCCGGCACGGCGGCGACCGCGGCGGCGGGTCCAGGCGCGGGCGCCTCGCCGGCGTCGGCGATCGCCGGTGCGGCCGCGCCCTTCTGCTCGAGCGCCTCCCAGCTCTTGGGTCCGACGACCGCGTCGGCGACGAGGCCGGCGCTGGTCTGGAAGGCCTTCACCGCCTTGGTCGTGTTGGGCCCGAAGTCGCCGTCGGCCTTGAGGTCGAGCAGCTCCTGCAGGTGCACGACGTCGGCGCCGCGATTGCCGGGACGCAGCGTCGGTCGCCCGCTCGCCTCCTTGCGCTGCACCGCGCCGGCGTGCGCCGCGCCCAGGCTCGGCGCCGGGCCACCGTGCACGACGTGATCGGCGAACCGATCGGCCTCGACCTCGGCGGCGTCCTGCGACGGGCTGCCCTCGAGCTTGGGCTGGACGCTGGGCTCGGTGCCGCCGCGCTGCTGGACGGTGTGGGCGACCTCGTGGGCGAGCAGGTGCACGCCGAACGGATCCTCGGGCTGGTACTGGCCGGCGCCGAAGTGGATGTCGTTGCCGGTCGTGAACGCGCGCGCCTGCAGATCGCCGGCGGCGGTCTCCGACGCGGCGCCGGTGTGGACGCGCACGTCGGCGAGGTCGGTGCCGAGGCTGTCCTCCATGCGCGTGCGCGCCGCGTCGGGCAGCGGGTCGCCGCCACGCGCGGCGCGCTGCAGGCGCGAGGTGCGGGTCACCTTGCCGGCGGGGCGGGCATCGGTGTCGGCGTCGGCGGAGGATCCGGATTGGTCACGGAGCTGGTCTCGCATGCACTGACGTAGAGGCGGGTTGGTTCGCATGTGACTCACATCCAGGCGGGGCCTGGCTCCGACTGCCATGAAGCACCCCTCCGCCGAGACCTCTTTGTTTTCGCCATCCTGGCTGTGACCGTGACCGGCTGCGTCGAGCTCGAGCCCGACGGAGATCGGCGAGCTCGAACAGGCCATCCAGGGCGGTTCGTTGGCGTCCGACTGGCAGAGCGATCGCGCCGCCAAGATCTCGGGGTGCACCGCTACTCAGATCGGTATCCGGTTCGCCATCACCGCCATCCACTGCAATCCCGAAGAGCTCAAATGAGATACTGGCCGCCATGAAGCTGGGCTCGCACTACCGCTGCGTCAGCGGCCTCGACGACGACGATCTGTGCTTCGTGTGCGTCCGTTTTCCTCGCTCGAAGGGGTTCAAGCCGACCCACAGCGACTCGTGGATCATGCGCCAGGACGCCGAGGGGTTGCGCCCGCTCTACGGCTACTCGGGCTGGGCCACCGGCCTGTGGTACTCGGGCCGGGCCCTGTTCGCGACCTACTCGCGGGGCAAGGTGATCCACTTCTCGGCCATCGGCGACGATGCCAAGGGCGACGTCTGGGACCTCGACGAGCTCCCCGCGGCGCTCATGGGCGTGTGGGGCCTCGACGAGAAGAACGTCTTCGCCTGGGCCGATCGCGATCTCTCGAGCGGGATCATGTTCCGCTGGAACGGGAAGAAGTGGGCCGAGCTGCCGTCGCCCGGCTTCGGCGTGCTCGACGTGCACGGCGTGGCCAAGGACCTCGTGCTGGCCGTGGGCCGCGACGGGCTGGCCGCCCACTGGAACGGGAAGGCGTGGAAGCGCGCCAGGGTTCCGACCGAGAGCAACCTGAACGGGGTGCGGGTGAGCTCGGCCGACGAGATCTGGGCGGTGGGCGAAGACGGCTCGGTGCTGCGCGGGTCGACGCAGCGCTGGGAGCTCGTCGCCGAACACGCCACCCCGCTCTACAGCGTGGCGCGCTTCGCCGGCGAGACCTGGGTCGCCGCCGGCGAGGCCGGCACCGGCGCCCTGCGCGACGGCAAGGTCGAGATCGTCAAGCCGCGCGTGAACGCGTTGCGCTTCGACGTGCGCGGCCATCTCCTGGCCAGCTGCCCGACCAAGATCGTGACCACGGCCGACGCCAAGGCCTGGACCGGCTACTGGAGCGAGGGCGAAGCCCTCGGGATGCTCGACAGCCAGGAGCCGCTGTGGACCTGAGGCGAGTCGTCACACCTTCGTGAAGGTGACCGCCACGACCGCGGCGATGTTGGTGTCGTCGTAGATCGTGAGCGCGGTCGGCGACGCGTCGTATCGCGTGAACGTCAGCTGGGTCGGGTCCGGACACGTCTGCACGATGGTGATGTTGGTCGTGGTGGTGGAGTAGGTGCCGGCGCTGCGGTTGACCGTCCCGCCGCCGTCGTCGATGTACTGGTACGCCCCGGCGCTGTTCACCGACGTGGCGCGCACCATGGCGCCGTTGGGCCCGGTGACGCCGTTGACCCCGGTGTAGATCGTGCTCGCGGTGACCACGTAGGTACCGTCGACGATCGTGCCTCCGCCGGGACTCGGGGCGGCCTGGGCCACCTGCAGCGTCGCCAGCAGCGTGCCTTGATTGACCACGGCGTTGCACGCGGCGGCGTCGATGGGCCGGGCGTCGATCGACGCGTCGGTGCTGGCAGCATCGATGCTGCCGCCACCGCCGTCGTCGCCACAACCCGTCGCCAGCGCGCACGCAACCAGGACACCACACCCGACCATCCGATTCCCCATCCGAGCACGCTAACACCTGCTGCCGAGCCGGTCACTCGTCTGCGCCACGTCGTTTGTGGCGGCGTGGGGAGCGGAACCAGGCGGTGAGGCGGAGGCCCGCCGTGGCGAGGAGCGCGACGACGGCGACGGCGGCGACGGGGCTCGCGATGGCGGCCGGCGCGTAGCTCGACGTGAAGATCACCCAGAACGTCCACATGCCGGTCAGGTGCAGGGCCCGCCAGCGGCCACGACCGAGCGCGCGCTGGGCGCCGTCGAAGGACGTCGCGGCCATCGCGGCCAGGATCAGGTAGCCGAAGCCGCCGCCGAGGAGCGTGGTGATGGCGAGCGCGTCCCAGAACGCGGCGCCCTCGAGGCCGGCGGCGGCGAGGATGGCGATCAGGTGGCCGCCGTGGGAGACGGCGTAGCCGAGCCCGAGGTAGCGGCGGTTGCGCAGGAGCCACTTGCTGGCCGGTGTCGGCCACAGCGACACCAGCGGCCGGGCCGCGAAGGCGAGCACGAACCAGCCGACCGACGTGCGGGCGGTGATGCGGATGAGCTCGCGCCACGCCGTGGCGTTGGTGGCGTGGTCGCGCACGGCCAGCGAGACCGCGGCCTCGACGGCGAACACCAGCGCGGCCAGACCGACCAGGGTGCGGCCCTCGAACACGCGGGGCGGGCTCACGGTCGGCGGCACCGCGCTACCGTGGCCGAGCCCGCCGCGCCGGGCAATGGGTCGTTCGACCCATCGACGCCAGGGCCGGTCGTGGCGACAGTCCCGGCATGAACTCTCGTCGCCTCGCCGTGGCCGCGCTGCTCGCCGGCGTCGTCGCGTGTGCTCCTCGTGATCCCGGGCTCCGGCTCGAGGCGCCGGCGCGCGCCGCCGTGCCCGAAGGAGTCGCCTGGGCCGAGGAGACCTTCCACGGCGCCGGGGTCGAGCTCTACGCCCAGCACTGGCGGCCGGCCGCGGGCGAGCCGCGCTCGGTGGTGGTGATCCACCACGGCCTCGCCGACCACTCGGCCCGCTACGCCGCTCTCGCGCTCGAGCTGGTGCGCGCCGGCCACGCGGTGTGGGCGCTCGACATGCGCGGCCACGGGCGATCGGCCGGGCGCCGCATCTCGTTCGACAGCATCGACGTCATGCTCGACGATCTCGATCTGTTCCTGAAGCTCGTCCGCGCCCGCGAGCCGGGGCGACCGGTCTTCCTCTACGGCCACAGCTTCGGCGGCCTCATCACGTGTCTCTACGCGATCGAGCGCCAGCCCGACCTCGCCGGCCTGGTGCTGGCGGCGCCGGCGCTCGCCTTCGACGCGCTGCCGGTGCAGGCCGCTGCCATCGCCGTGTTCGGCGTGATCGCGCGCGACCTGCCGGCGGTGCCGCCCGATCACGCCGGCTTCTCGCGCCGCGCCGAGGTGGTGACCGAGATGAACACCGATCCGCTGATCGAGCAGGGCAAGGGACCGGCCCGCACCGCGCGCAGCGCCACCGACGGCTCCGAGCGGGTGTGGGCCGCGCCCGAGCGGCTGCGGGTGCCGCTCCTGGTCGAGCACGGCACCGCCGATCGGCTCACCGCGCCGTCGGGCAGCCGCGACCTGGTGGCGCGCGCGGGCTCGACCGATCGCACGCTGCGCCTCCACGACGGTCTGTTCCACGATCTGCTGCGCGAGCCCGACGGCGCCGGCGAGCGCGTGACCGGCGAGATCGTGGCCTGGATCGACGCCCACAGCGGCGGCGCGCCGGTGACCTTCACGTCGTCGACGCCGGCGGGCCCGCTGGCCGGCGATCGCGACGGCCGCTCGATCTCGATCGAGCTCGACGCGCGCGTCGAGCAGCCCCGGGACGGCGCGCTCGGCGACGAGCTCGGGCTGTCGCTGGGCATGCGCACCCGCCTCGGCGTCGGCCGTGGCGGGCCCGGCCTCGGCTACCTCGGAGGCCTCGACCTGCGCGGCAGCAAGCTCGACGGCGCCCACGTCGAGGCCGACGCCCACCTGCTGGGCGTGGCGCTGCGCGGCCGCGGTGGCGCGCAGCTCGCGATCACCGGCGGCTCCGGC
>SXJR01000284.1 GCA_005779305.1 Myxococcales bacterium | reverse complement strand
GCCGCGCTCGGTCCGGAACTCGAGCCATTCCTCGATGAAGTGCCGCTCATCGACAGCAAACTGCTCTCCGATGCTCAGGTCATCGCCGCAGCGGAGACCCTCTCCACTCCAAGGGCGCGCTGGCCAAGGTCGCGGTCCTCGCCGGCCTGCAGAAGAGCGGCGCCCGCGGCCTGCGCGCCATCCTCGAGTCGGCGCTCCTCGACATCATGTTCGAGATCCCGGGCCAGTCGGTCAGCGAGGTGATCATCAACGAGGACGTGATCGAGAAACACGCCCAGCCGCTGATCACCTACGCCAAGGAAACCCGCGCCGCCGACGCCTGAGGGTTTGCCGAGTACGCTAAGGTCGCGTGGTGGAGGTCCTTCGGAAGGCTCGGCCGCTCGGCTGGCTCGCGGAGTACCTGTTCTGGCCGGTGATTAGGGGCTCGTTCGCTGCGGTCTTCTCGGTGGTTGGAGTCGTGCTGTTTTGGCCCATGACTCTCCTCGAGATTGACGAGACTGCTTGGGCGGAGAAGCGGTCATTTCCCTGGGGCTTCACTGCCTTTCTGGTCGCGTCGGCCGCTTGGTTCATGCTCTTCGCGTATCCGCTGGACAGCGCCCGTCGGAACCCAGGGGAATGGCCGACGGTGAGCCAACTGTACGCCAGCGCCGTTTGGCGCACAGAAACGGAGGTCGTTGCACCGTCTCGACACGGGGCCAACGCCTACACGAAATCGTCCTCTGGTTGGTTCAAGGACGGCACCATCTGCGCCCGCTATGTGACTGTCGGTACCGCGACCTTGCCGGCTCCACTCGTTGGCACACAGGTCCTCGTAGTCGACGCAAGCCCTCCTCACCGCACCATCGAGATCCCGCTCCAGCGGCTCGAGGCTCTTTCCGGGTACGAGACAAAGCGGACCAAGGTCGCGTGCGCTGCAGTCATCTCAGGCTCTTCGTCGGGCGTGATGGCGCGGTGGCGAGCGACCGGTGGGCTCATCACGTCGTGGTTATCGGACTTGAGATTCGTCGGTCCGGTTCTGGCCGTCGGCTTCACACTCGTGGCGCTGACATTGTGTCTCGTTGTGGCGCTGTCGATTCTCTCGGTGCTGGTCTCAGCTGTTCGCCTGGGCAGGCTGCTCTGGGCCAGTCAGCGAGTGCCCCGAAGCGTCGGATGGAAGTTCAGCCACGCATCCGGGCTGCGGCCAGTGCTTCGCCAGATCAGTGATCTACACGTCTGCGGAACTCAGCCGTACGAGATCACCGAGCAGCCTGATCTCTGGCCGCATGTCGGGCCGCCTGCAACACCGACGCGACTTTCATCGATTCTCCACGAGATCGATCGGCTGTCGCCACAGTGCCCACTGGTGGTTACCGGTGATGTCACCGATCTAGGATCCGCGGATGATTGGGAGCACTTTGATCGCGCAATCGCTCGTTCGCGGCAGCGGCCATTCCTTCTTCCAGGAAACCACGACATCGCGATCAATCGAGGTTTCGAATCTGACCCCAGGCTTCGTCGCCGACGCGAACGCGAGAACCGATTTGTCGAGATGGCCAGGCGATACGGCGGCAAGGATGCAGGCACATACCCAGTCACAATTCCGCTGGAGGGTCCGGCCCTCATCTTGCTTGACAGTAACCGGTACCTCTCGAAATACGTGCTCTCGAACGCGGTTGGCCTGCTAGGACGAGATCAGCTTCGACGCCTGGAGACGATCCTTCGCGGCCTCCGCGCGGCACGGAGGCCGCTGATTGTCGCGCTGCACCATCATGTCGCCTTCCGCTCGGAGTCTCACTCCTCCTGGTTTGCGGGCGTGCGTGCTCGGTTTCGACTCGAGCGGATCATGGACCACTTCAAGGTCGCGCTCGACGGTCACAGGCTCTTCCGCATGCTTCAGATCTACTCGCATCAAACGAAGCAGGAGGTGCTCGTCATCCACGGCCACCAGCACGAGACCTACTGCCAGCGGATTGGCGACGTCCTCGTGTACGGACACCCATCGTCGACGTTGGGAGAATGCGCGTCGACTGGCGGGTTGGACGGGAAAATGCGCTATGCCGAGATCTGCCTGACGCCGGACAATCACTTCTCGGTCCAGGTGATCACCCTGACCACCCTGCCTGAGGCAGATGCGAGTTGATAGGCGCGGTGGGTTCCGTCGACTTGCAGTAGGGTGGAGGGATGGGTGAGCGCATCCTCCTGGTCGAGGACGACCTCGCGTTGCGCGAGGTCACGGCGATGCACCTGACCAGGGCCGGCTACACCGTCGAGTCGGTGGGCGACGGCGAAGCCGCGCTCGCGGCGGCGGCGGCCAATCGGCCCGATCTGGTCGTGCTCGATCTGATGCTGCCCAGGTTGCCCGGCCTCGACGTCTGCCGCGAGCTTCGGGCGCGCTACTCGCCCAGCCCCGGCGTGGTCATGGTCACCGCCCGCGGCAGCGAAGCCGACATGGTGGTCGGGCTCGACGCCGGCGCCGACGACTCCGTGGTCAAGCCGTTCGCGCCGCCCATCTTGCTGGCCCGCATCGCCGCGCTCTGCCGGCGCCTGGGCGCGCGCGACACCGCGGCCGCGTCGACGCCCGCCAGCGACGTCGTCCAGTGGACCGACATCCGCGTCGACCTCAAGACCCGCAAGGCCGAGGCCCGCGGCAAGCCGCTCTCCCTCACCCCGACCGAGCTGGCGCTCCTGATCCGGCTGTGCTCGTCGCCCGGCGAGGTGCTGACCCGCAAGCAGTTGCTCGAGGAGGTCTTCGGCACCAGCAACGAGGGCTACGCCCGCAACGTCGACTGTCACGTCACCCGCCTGCGCCGCAAGCTCGAGAGCGCGGGCTGGACCCCGTCGCCCATCCAAGCGGTCCACGGCGCGGGCTACCGGCTGGGCGACGCGTGAGCCAGTTGCAGGGGGCCAGCCGGTCCTTGCCGGTCAAGCTGGCGCTGCTCGCGGCCACCACCCAGGCGGTCATCCTCGTGGTCCTCGTGGGGATCTCCGAGGTCACTCGCGACGCCAGCACCGTGACCCGGGCGGCGCTGTTCGCTCTGCCCCTGCTGGTCCCGATCCTGATCGTCTATTTCCTCACGCGCTTCATCGCCACGCGCATCACCACCGTGATCACCGCTGCGTACGGTCAGCTTGGCTCCGGCGACTTCGGGGTCCGGCTGCCCCCGCGCACGGCCGGCGCGGATTTCGTCACCGTCCACGAGGCGTTCTCGGACATGGCCGCGGCGCTCGAGCGTTCGATGCAGGCGCTGCGCGATGCCGATCTCGAGCGGCGCCGGCTGTTCGCCGATCTCGCCCACGAGCTGGCCACGCCGACCACGACGCTGCTCGGCATCGCCCACGCGCTCCGCACCGACCCTGGTGACACCAGCCACATGCTCGATCACCTCGAGCATGAGAGCGCGCGGCTCGAGCGCCTGATCGCTGACGTGCGCGAGGTCGCGCATCTCGAGGATCCGGCCCTGCCGATGCTGCTCGAGCCGTGCGACGTCGGCGACCTGGCGAGCCGCGCCGTCGATCGGGCTCGCCTGGCTGGCGGTGGCGCGTGCGAGCTGCGCTGCGACGCCAAGCCGGCGCCGGCTCGGATCGATCCGCAGCGCATCGATCAGGTGCTGGCCAACCTGATCAACAACGCGGTCCGCCACGCCGAGGGCGGCACGGTCGTGGTCACGGCGCGGCCTGACGGTGACAGCGTGCGCATCCGGATCGAGGACTCGGGCGCCGGGGTCCCCGACGAGCTCCTGCCCGAGCTCGGTCGCCGCCTGCTCCGCATCGATCCGTCACGCAGCCGCGACACCGGCGGACACGGCCTCGGCCTGTCGATCGTGCGTGCCATCGTCGCCCGTCACGGCGGCGAGATCACTTTCGGGCGAGCGGCGATCGGCGGGCTGTGCGCCGAGGTCCGGTTGCCCGCGACCCGCGCGCCGTCGATCAGCTCCGGCTCGTGAGGCCGAGCTCGGCGGCGTGAGGGCGCGACGCGTCGATCAGAAAGCCGAGCTGCTCGTCGAGCGGGACGCCGAGCAGCTCGCCATGGCGGCGCACGCTCGGAAAAAGACTGACCATGCCAGAGTCATGAAGCCCGTGTCATTTCAGCGCCTTGCGGCGCATCGTGCCTGGACGCCCACCTTCGCGCACGTCGCGATCACCCCGCCGAGGCGATACTGTCAGTTGTGGCGGGGCGATCATGGATCGTTGCTTTGATCGCATGCACCGCGGTTCATGCAGGCGGGCGGGCGGCGGGCGCGGATTCCGTCGTACACGTCCTCGAGGACCAGTTCACGAACGAGCGCCGCACTCTGACCTTTGTCATCGAACGCGGGGGTGACTGTGTGGGCTCGGGGGAGCTGGCAACGGAAGCCCCTTTCCGTGTGATCGAGGCGACGGTGTGCACGATGACGATCGAGGGACCGCTCGACGTTCAGCCTGGCGTCGTCATCGGCGGCAAGGTCCTGCCCATCGAGTCGACGCCCACGACGATGGCGCCGCTGTCGGTCGCGCCGTTGCTCTCGCCGGCGAGCACCGGCGACCCGCTCACGCTTTCGGTGGAGCCGGCCCGGGCCCTTCCGGTGGGCCCAGTGGCCCTCGCGGCGCGGCTGGCGGTGACCGAGCATGGTCGGCCCACCGACGAGATCGCGATCAACATCCGGGCCGTCGGCGCACGCGTGCGTGCCCTGCGCTGGGAGGGCCCCGGGCTGGCCGCCGTCGATGTCCAGGTCGACGCGTGGAGCCCGAGCGTCGAGCTGGTGGTCGTCACGGAGGACGGGAACGAGCAACGCGTCGTCATCCCGGTCGATCCGGGGCCACCGCACGGTGTCGATCTCGACGCGTCGCGGGCGCGGGTCGGAGAGCCATTCTCGGTCACCGTTCAGGTCACCACACGGGCTGGCGCCAACGTCCCCAACGATCGGGTCCGCGTCGCGTCGCCCGACTGTGCCCACCGTGGCGAGGGTCTGGTCTGCACGAGGGCTGGAGTCAAGACGCTGGTCATACGGGTCAACCATGGCGGGACCTGGGTGCCGATCGCGCACTCGTCCGTCTTCGTGATCGCCCCCGTGGTCACCGAGACCCCGGCCTCGGCGCGCCCCGCGGCAACGCGGGGCGGCGCGGCGACGTGGGGCGGCGCACTCTCGGGCTCGGCGTTCTTCGGCGGGACGCGCCACATCAGCGTCGCCGTCCGCCTCGATCCGAAAGTCTCCGACCGCTTGCGTGGTTCGATCGGCGCCGGGGTGCACCTGTCGAGGCGGCACCTCGATCCCCTCGCCCCGGTGATCGACGAACTGTCGGTCGGCGAGCAGTCGCTCGAGCTCGACGCCGGTGTCGCGCTGCGTGACCGAGAGTTGCCTTGGGAACTGCGCGTCGCAGCAGGACCTGCGCTCTCGCGCCAGCAAGCGACCCTCGCGAGCCGCGAGGCCACGTCGTTCGGGCTGCGCGTGCGTGGGACCGTCACCGCCGGGATCGTCGCAAGGATCGGGGCTCGGCGGTTCGGGCTCGCGCTCGGCTTGGGCCATTCGATCGACGTCATCGCGCCGACCTGGAACACGGCCGGGAGCGAGCTGTTCCTGGAGCTGAACCTGTGAGGACGTTGGCGCTCATCGCGGGCATCGTCCCTACCGCTGTCCTCGCGGCGCTGACTGGTTGCGGCGAGGAAGCGGCACGCGCCGGCGAGCGAGCGCCGATCGTATCGGCCACTGGAGGCGCGGTCGCGACACCCACCACTGAGTCCCGCGACGCCGCCATCGCGACGGTCGTGGAGCTCAAAGGTGACGTTCGCCTCCAGCGTGCGGGCGCGGCAGCGTGGACACACCTGACCTCAGGCACCACCCTCGAAGCGCTCGACACGGTGCAGGCGATGGCCGGCGGCGAGGCACTCCTGCGCATCGCCGCGACCTCGGCGGAGCTCAAGGTCACCTCGGGGACGACCATGCGCCTCGGCGCGTCGCCGTCGAGCGTCCAGGCCTTGACGGGTCACCTGAGTGCGCACCTCGTGGACCACGATCGGCCACGCCGGTTCGAGCTCGCGCTGCCCCCGGGGTTGCTCGTCCTCACCACCGACCCGAGCCGTCCGCTCGCCGAGGCTTCCATCGACGTGGACCCGACCGCCACCACGGTGCAGGTCCGCGTCGGCCAGGCCGAGCTGCGCGCCGCGAGCGGCAGCGCCGTATCGATCGGCGAGAAGGAATGGGTCCGCTTCCACGCTCGCGGTACCGAGATCGATCAGGGCGGCGCCGGCCCGTCCGCCGAGTTGCTGACACCCGACGATGGCGCGGTGATGCGTGTTCGGCGCGCCGTCACCTTGCGCTGGCGTCCGGTCGAGGGCGCCGACGGCTACCGCGTCATGCTCCGCACTGGTGAAGTCGCCAGGCGAATCGACGCGCCTGGGCCCTCGCTCGAGGCCACGGTGACCACCGGCGAGTATCGGTGGAGCGTCCACGCGGTACGCGGCAACACGCTGTGGCCGCCCTCGCAGCCGAGGCGCCTGATCATCGAGGTCGACGATCGGCCGCCGCCGTTGACGATCACGGAACCCGGCCCTGGGGCCGCGGTGAGCGGCCCGCGGGTGCGCGTCACCGGCGAGAGCGAGCCAGGTGCCACGATCGAGATCGGCAAGCGCCAGGCGACGGCGGATGCCCACGGGCTCTTCACCCTGGAGATTGACGTCCAGCCCGGCCTCACCAATCTCGTCATCGCGGCCCGAGACGAGCTCGGCAACGTGCGTCGGCTCTCGAGGAGCGTCGTGTGGGACTGAACTGGCTTCGCTCGATCCAGCTCAGGGTGCTGGCCGTGGTGCTGTTCGCCGCGCTGGCGGCGGGGGCGATCGCGATCCGCGTGACCCTGGGCGTGATGACCGACCTGGCCGAGGTCGGCATGGTCGAGGACACGATCGAGCGCACCGAGCACGCGCGCACCCTGATCGCCGATCGCCTGGCGGTGGCTCGGGCCGAGCTCACATCGGCCGCGCTCCTCGCCGAGGTCGATCGAACGTCGGCGGTGTCGACGGTGCTCTCCGACTTCGTGCGCGCGGCGCGGGTCGAGCGCGACGGTGAGTCGTTGGAGCTGGTCCGAGACGACCACGCCCGCCGGGCCCTGGGCGTGGCGGTTCGAGGTGGTGCCGGCGTCCTGGCCGACGGGTACGTGGTGGTCGCCGTCGACGTCGGCGGCGCCGCCGCGGTGGGGGTGGTCACCGTCGAGAGTCTCCTGCCGGCGGGGCCGACACGTTCGGCCCGGATCGAAGCGGCCACGGATCCACGGCTGGGCGTTGCCAACGTGATCGTCGAACGCCGCGGTGGGGACGACGGCGAGCACGCCGTCGCGCTCGCGCTCATCGGCGACCAGCTGGCGGTGCGGCACGACGCCTCGCTCGCCGGCGCCCGCGCCGAGATCGACGGCGAGATGCGTCGCGTGATCGGCTGGGGCGTCGCCGCGACCGCGGTCTTGGTCCTGCTCCTGTCGTGGATGCTCAGCCGGCGCGTGACCCGTCCGGTGCGGGCGCTGGCCGCCGCGGTGCGGGCCGGTGGCGGCGGCGAGCTCGTGCTGCCCCCGCTGAGCGACGATGAGATCGGCGAGCTGGGCAAGGCGATCGCGAGCGCCCATGGGGCGCTGGCGCACGACGCCCGTCTGCTGTCCGTGAGCGCCCGCTTCGCGCGCGACGCGCTGCGCACGTCCGAGCCCGCCGCGGTGAAGCGCCACCTCGACGAGGCCTTGCGGGCGGCTCATCCCGATCAAGAGTGGCAGGTGCAGACCGGCGACGACGCGCTCGCCGCGCTACGGACGGCGGGGGTAGCCCCGCAGAGCTCGTGGACTCGGGCCGGGACCGAGGGCATCGCCGCGCCGATGGTGATCGATCTTGGCGGCAAGCTCGTGGTTCAAGGCGACACCGGCGGAGCCTCGAGCTTCGTGGCACTGGGCAGCGGGAACGCGAGCGCCGACGATCGCCGCAGCATCGAGACGTTGTGTCGGACGGCGGTGGCGGCGCTCAAGAATCTCGAGTTGGCCCGCGCGGCGGCCGTCAACGACAAGCTCGCGCTCGTCGGCAAGTTGTCGGCCAGCGTGGCCCACGAGATCAACAACCCGCTCGCCTACGTCACGTTGAACCTCAACCTGCTCGAGGAGGAGCTGAAGGGGCGCGAGCTGGAGATCGTGCGCGAGATCCAGGGCGGCGTGCAGCGGGTGACGCGCATCGTCGCCGATCTATCGCGGCTGTACCGCGGGGGTGGCGATACGATCGCGCGCGAGGATCTGGTCGCGTTGGTTGCGGACCAGATCAAGGTGGCGCGCGTCCGCCTTGGCACGTCGGAGCTGGTGGTGGCGCCGTCGCCGCCGGCGTGGGTGCGCTGTGGGCGCGGCCGCGTTGGACAGTCTGTCCTCAACCTCGTCGTCAACGCCATTGACGCCACGGCCGCTCAGCCTGGAGGTCGGGTCGAGGTGTCGTTTCACCGCGACGACGGGAGCTGGGTCGTGCGCGTCCGCGACAACGGCCCCGGCATCCCGGCTGCCGCGCAGCGCCAGCTGTTCGATGCGTTCTTCTCGACCAAGGGCGAACACGGCACCGGCCTGGGGCTCTACCTGTCGCGCGAGTTCATCCGCAGCCAGGGGGGGGCCCTGGAGTTGGTCGAGACCGGCGCTGGTGGCACCACGTTCCAGCTATCGTTGCCCGCCGACAGCGACGAGGCCCCGAGCGTGCACGGGCTCCAATCCAGCGCCGGTTCCTCCCGCCCGTGCGTGCTGGTCATCGACGACGAGCCCGCGATCTTGCGCACCATGCAGCGCGCGCTGGCGCGCTTCGCCGAGGTCAAGACTGCGGCGAGCGGCGCCGAAGGCATCGCTGCTGCGCGTGCGCAGCCTTGCGCGCTGGTCCTGTGTGACTGGAACATGCCGGACATGAACGGCGGCGAGGTACTCGAGGCGCTGCGCCGGGTGGCGCCCGCCGCGGCAGGGCGGCTGGTGTTCATGACCGGCGCCGGGGGGGACGTCACCACGTCCGGGGTGCTGGTCCTGAGCAAGCCGGTCGAGCTATCGCGGATCCGGGAGCTCATCGATGTGGCGTGACGTGGTGTGGATCGGAGCGCTGCACGGCCTCGCGGCCTGCGCCGTCGATAACGGCGTGCCGCGCCTCACACCGTCAGTGGTGGTGGTGACCGAGGACGCGCGGCAGTTCCGCATCGGCGGCCTGGCACCATCGGCCTACCTGGACTCCGACGAGGGCGTGGTCGCCATGCGCGACGGCTTCGCGGCGGCCATCGGCGACGCGCTGGCGGTCGTGCTCGGCGCCGGCGTCGACGGCATCGACGTGGAGATCGCCGCGCCCCTGCCGGTCGGCGTGTACCCGCTGTCGGTGCACACCGACCAGGCTTCGTGGCTGGTCGGAGACGCGCTCGCGGTGGTCGCCGTCGACAGCTCCTGTCCGGTGGCCCCGGCCGGATGCGTCCCCTTCTCCTGCCCGCCATCCTGTCATTACCTTTGCGAAGCCGGCGCGCGAGCCATCGCGGTGACGACCTGCGGCTCCTTCGGGGCTCACGTCGTCACGATCGGGGACCTCGGCGAGGAAGCGTGTCTGTCGGAGTTTCTGGCGGCCCGGGGGCAGGCCCGGGCGTGGATTGGTCTCGGGGCCAACACCGCGAGCAGCGACGGCTGGGCGTGGGATCAGCCGGACGGTACCAGCTACCGGCACTGGGCGCCGTCCGAGCCGCGGACCGAGCACGAGTGCGTGAGCACCGGCTCCGACGGCTGGAGGACCTCCCCTTGTTCGGCTGGCCGACCGTTCGTCTGCGAGCGTTGACTCAGCCCGCGACCGGCAGCTTGGTGGTGGCCGCCGGTGGGCCGTCGATGTCGGCGAAGAAGTCGTTGCCCTTGTCGTCGACGACGATG
>SXJR01000283.1 GCA_005779305.1 Myxococcales bacterium | reverse complement strand
TGCGCCGCGCGATCGCTGGCCTCGGCGGCGCGGCGAGCCCGCTCGGTGTGCTCGCGCGAGCGCGCGAGGCCGCGCACGTAGAACGCGCTCACCGCGATCAGCACGACCGCGGCGATCGCCGCGATCGCCAGCGGCGCCCGGAAGCGGCGCAGGTAATGGCGCAGGAGCTCGCGCGGCGAGTAGCGGTGGCTGGCCATGAGCTGGCCGGTGTGGAAGCGGCGCAGCTCGGCGGCCAACGCCGCCGCGCTCTCGAAGCGCTCCGACGGTTGCTCGGCCATCGCCCGACCGACCAGCGCCACCAGCGGCGCTGGCGCCTCGGGGACCAGCTCGGCGAGCGGACGCGCGAACCCCGGCGCCGGCGCGCGGCCGGCGATCACGTGATAGAGCGTGGCCCCCAGCCCGTAGACGTCGGCGGCGGCCTCGGGCGCGCTGCCGCGCGCCTGCTCGGGCGCCATGTAGCCCGGCGTGCCGACGCCGTAGTCGGTGAGCGGCAGCTCGGCACGGCGGTACACATCGCTCTCCAGGCTGCCCTCGCGGGTCGAGGCCGCGTCGGCGGCGAGGCCCCAGTCGATGAGCACGGTCTCGCCGAAGCCGCCGAGGAGGATGTTGCCGGGCTTGACGTCGCGGTGGGTGACGCCGCGACTGTGGGCGTAGGCCAGGGCCTCGGCGACGATGGTCAGGCTGGGCAGGAGCCCCAGGCGCTCGGCCAGGGACGGCAGGCGCGCGATCTCGTCGGCGAGCGAGCGGCCCTGGACCAGGCGCATGGCGTAGAAGGCTTCGCCGTCGGGGAAGCGACCAGCCTCGTGCACACCGACGATGGCCGGATGCTCGAGGCGCGCGGTCAACCGGGCCTCGCGCTCGAAGCGCACCCGCAGGGTCTCGCGCAACGTGGAGTCGGGGACCTCGCCGCGGCCGAGCGGCTGCTTGATCGCGACCTCGCGGCCGAGCCGGCGATCGCGGGCCACGAAGGTGCGGCCCATGCCACCGCGGATCTCGGGCTGTTGCTCGATGCGGACGTAGAGCGCCGGGTCGACGATGGGCAGCTCGTGCAGGTCGGCGTCGCCGCGGCCGCGCTCCTCGGCGTGGGCGGCCGGACGGGCCCGCTCGACCAGGCGGCGACAGCTCGCGCACCCGGCGACGTGGCTGGCGACCCCGGCGGCGAGCTCGCCGCCGTCGATCGCCGCGAGTAGCTCGGACACGGGCGGATGCGGCATGCGCAGGGACAAACAGGCGCCGAGGGCCCCGACGTCAGGCTCGACGTGGTGGCCGATGGTACCATGCGGTCGATGCGCGCCTGGGACGCGGGATTCGAGCGCGAGTGCCACGCGCTCGTGGAGACCGTGTGCGCCGGCGGCGCCGCGAGCACGCGCGACCGCGGCTGGCAGACATTGCTCACCCGGGTCGCGCCGCACATCGAGGCCTGGGCCGTCGCCTCACCGGCGCTGCGCCGGGTCGGGCTGACCGGCGAGGACGAACCGCGCGCCGTCTTGGTCGACGTCATCGATCGACTGTGCGAGCGCGACTTCGCCAACCTGCGCGCCTACCTGTCACGGCAGCCTCCCGACGAAGAGGAGCGCTCGGAGGCCGAGATGGTCGAGGGCCTCACTCGTCTGGCCGCCGCCGAGCCCGACGAATCCGTCGACAACGAGGCGCCGTCCGCGGGCGGCGACGCGCTCACCGGCACCCCGCTGCGCGGCTGGCTGGTGGTGCTCACCCGCTTCGTCGTCAAGGAACACATCAAGCAACGCTTCGGATGGCGCGGCGTGGCCCACTGGGCCGCGGCGATCGAGCCGGCCTCGGGCGCACCGCCCGCCTGGCGCGACGCGCTGCTCGACGTGCTGCGCGCCCAGACCGGCGTGACCGACGTCGAGCTCGACCTGGCCAGCGACCGGCTCGACATCGCCCACCGCCCCGCCCAGGTCCGCGCCGCCGAGCTCGAGCGTCTGATCGTCGGCCATGGCGCTACCGTGCGGGCCTTGCCGGCGCCGCCCGGCAAGCGCGACGTCGGCAGCGGCGCCGAGCGCCTCGACGGGGTGCCCGAGATCGGCGAGCGGCCGCCCCTGTCGACGCTCCTGGGCGTGCGTCGAGCCCTGGCCGAGATCCACGCCTACATGGCGCAGTTCCCGGCGCCGATGCAGCGTGCGCTCACGCTCTGGCTCGGCGAGACCGGCTTCGACGAGATCGCCCGCACCCTCGATCTCGCCGGCGCGCGTGAGGCCCAGGCCCTGGTCCGCGCCGGCCACGCCCGCCTGCGCGAGCGCTTCCGCGGCACCTGGCCCGAGCTGTTCGGCTGAGCGCCGGACCTCAGGGCAGCGTGCGCGCCTCGAGGTGGAGCGCCAGGGCGCCACAGGTGGAGCCGGCGGGATCGCCGGTGCCGTCGCCGGTCCACAGCGACAGGTACACCGGGTCGGCGGTCGAGCCGCCGGCGCCGGGCGTATACGCGTAGTCGAGGTTCGACGCGAAGTCGGCCTGGTGCTCGACGCAGCCGGTGCCAGCGACGGCCTGCTGGACGTCGTCGCCGTCGACGAAGGCGCCGCCGCCGCAGACCTGCGCGCCCGACACCGAGCGCACGCTCGTGACCAGCGCCACCCGGTCGCCCTCGGCGGCGAAGTTGAACGGGCCGAAGTACAGCTTGCTGCCGCATGGCACGACCACGTCGAGGCTCTCGCCCGCGGTGAGGGCGCGGGCGCCGGCGATCGACGTGTTGGTCGGTGCGGCCTGCGGCATGGGGCTGGCCGCGATGCCGGTGGTGGCGGCGGCGCCGCCGCAGGCGGCGAGACCGAGTGCAAGGGGCGCGATGAGCGTGGTGGCGAGAATCGAACGCGAGATCATGTGCATGGCTCCTGTCCGGCACGGCCGGCGCCAGGTAGACCGGGCTCGCGCCGCCCGTTGCACGAGATTCGTCACCGACCCGGCGCGGTCAGGCGAGCAGGCCGTGCAGGCTGACGTCGAGATCGCGCGGCATGATGCCGAGCAGGCTCTCGATCGCGTCGGCGGGGATGGCGAGCTCGGCGCGCAGGCGCTCGCCGGCGCCGGCCAGGAGCTCGGCCCGGCACGTCGCCAGCCAGCGACTCACCGTGCTCTTGTTGACACCGTACATGCGGCCGATGGCGTCGAGCGACAGGGCGTCGACGTAGGCCAGGCGCAGGAGCGTGCGCTCGCGAGGCGGCAGGGCGACGATCGCCGCGCGGAACGCCGCCATCATCGCCGCCTGGTACTGGCCGCGCAGCGCCAGCAGATCGGCCGACAGCTCGCCGCTTCGGGCCAGCCGGTCGAGCTCGTCGTCGTCGCTGACCTCGACGGCACCCTGGCGGCCCAGCTCGCGCCGCAGCCGCGCGTGCTCGCGCAGGGCGATGATGCGGACCCACGCCCACAGCGGCCCGCGCCCGGCGTACTGGGCGATCCGCGGCGGCGCGCCCTCGCGGCCCACCAGGGCGCGGGTCGCGACCCGCTGGCGGACCTCGGCCACCACGTCGGCGTCCTCCGGTGGCAGCTTGAGCCAGCGTGGGATCTTCTCCAGATACTCCTGCTCGAAGTACCGCACCGCGCTGGGCAGGCCGCGGGCACAGGCGGTGGCAAGGAACAGATCCGCACCCTGGATGCTCTCGTCGCTGACCTCGTGACGCCCGGCCGCGGTGTGGAACGACGCGTCGTCGAGCTCGACGTCGGGGTAGGCGAGGCGCCCCTGGGCGAGCCAGGTCTCGACATCGACGCTACCCGCCATCCCGCGAGGATATCGTACTGTCCCGGCGATCCGCGTCTGCAACGAACCGAACGAACCGGGTCCATCACACAAGCGCCGTGTCCCCACCGACCCCGACCGACTGCCCCACCGAGGAGACGCTCCTGGCGTTCGGCCGCGGACGCGTGGGCGACGACGCCCGCGCCGCCGTGATCGATCACCTCGACGCCTGTGACGTCTGCCGCGAGGTGGTGGTAGCCGTGGCCCGCGACGACGAGCCGGCCGTGGGGGCGGGCGCGGACCGCCCCCGCATCGGCCGCTACGAGGTGGTGCGAGCCGTCGGCGCCGGCGCGATGGGCGTGGTCTTCGCCGCCCGCGATCCCGAGCTCGATCGCCAGGTGGCGCTCAAGCTCCTGCGCCGGACCCTCGGCGACGACGAGGATCGGCGGCTCGAGCAGCGGCTCCTGGGCGAGGCCCGCGCTCTGGCCCGGCTCGCCCATCCCAACGTGGTGGCGGCCTACGAGGTCGCGCGCCACGACGGCGAGCTCTACCTGGTGATGGAGCTGGTCGTGGGGCCGACGCTCACCGGCTGGCTGGCAGCCGAGCCGCGCCAGGTGGCGGACGTGGTGGCGCTGTTCGTCCAGGCCGGCCGCGGCCTGGCCGCCGCCCACGCCGCGGGCATCGTCCACCGCGACTTCAAGCTCGACAACGTGCTGGTCGGTCCCGACGGCCGCGCTCGCGTCACCGACTTCGGGCTGGCCTCGGGATCGCTCGCGGGTCCGATGCTTGACCTGCGCGGCGACGCCATCGCGCTCACCATGACCGGAGCGCTGGCCGGTACGCCCGCGTTCATGGCGCCCGAGCTGCTGCGCGGCGAGAGCGCAACCGAGAAGAGCGATCAGTTCGCCTTCGCGGTTTCGCTGTGGACCGGCCTCCACGGCGCGCGCCCGTTCCGCGGCGACTCGGTGAGCGCGCTCCTGAAGGAGATCGAGGAGGGCGAGCTGCGCGTGCCGGTCGGGCGGCGGGTCTCCCCGCGCCTGCGCGCCGTGGTCGCGCGCGGGCTCGCGCCCGATCCGGCGCGGCGCTGGCCGAGCCTGGCCGCGATGCTCGACGAGCTGACCGCGGTGACCGGCC
>SXJR01000039.1 GCA_005779305.1 Myxococcales bacterium | reverse complement strand
GGCAAATCGACGTTGCTCAACATCATCGCCGGCCTCGCTCGGCCGACCAAGGGCAAGGTCAAGGTCGCCGGCGCCGACCTGACCGCGATGTCCGACGGCGAGCTCGCCAAATGGCGATCGCAGACCATCGGCTTCATCTTCCAGTCGTTCAACCTGATCCCGGTCCTGACCGCGGCCGAGAATGTCGAGCTGCCGCTCTTGCTCACCGGCCTTTCGAGCGCCGAACGCAAGAAGCACGTCGCGACCGCTCTGCGCGTGGTCAACCTCGAGGACCGCATGGACCACTACCCGCGCCAGCTGTCGGGTGGTCAGGAGCAGCGCGTCGCGATCGCCCGCGCCATCGTCAACGACCCCAAGATCATCGTCGCCGACGAGCCCACCGGTGACCTCGACCGCAAGAGCGCCGACGACGTGCTCCAGCTCATGGAGCAGCTCAACAAGGAGTTCAACAAGACCATCTTCATGGTCACCCACGATCCGGCAGCCGCCGAGCGCGCGACCGTCCGCCGCAAGCTCGACAAGGGAGCGCTGCAATGAACCTGATGACGTACGCGCGCCGGAACGTCTTCCGGCGACGCGGCCGCACCATCTTGACCATCCTCGGCGTGGCGATGGCGGTGATGATCTTCAGCGGCATCCGCACGGTGGTGGCCTCGTTCGAAGCCGGCGCCGACGCCGCGGCCAAGGATCGCATCGCGACCCGCCACAAGAACTCGATCGTGATGCTCCTGCCCAAGCGCTACATCGACGACGTGCGTGGGATCCAGGGCGTCAAGGCGGCGACCTGGGCGGTGTGGTTCGGCTCCAAGGACCCCAAGAAGCGGACCCCCTTCTTCGCCGCCTTCGCCTCCGACCACGAGAGCTGGTTCACGGTCATGGACGAGATGGCGGTCGAACCGGCGGCGCTGGCCGAGTGGAAGAGCACGCCAAACGGCGCCATCCTCGGCGACATCCTGGCCAAGACCCTCCAGGTCAAGCCCGGCGATCGGCTGACCATCCAGAGCGACATCTATCCCGGCGACTGGGAGTTCAAGGTCGTCGGGATCTACCAGGCCACCCGCAAGAGCGTCGATCGCAACAGCATGGTCTTCCGCTGGGACTACCTCAACAACGATCCCCGCGGCGAGGTCATGCGCGACAAGATCGGCTGGGTGCTGACGCGCATCGACGACGCCAAGGCCAGCGCCGCGATCTCCAAGTCGATCGACACGAACTTCGACGACCGCGAGGACCAGACCCTCACCATGAGCGAGCGCGCCTTCCAGCTCTCGTTCCTGGGCGCGTTCGCCAGCGTGCTCAAGGCCTTCGACGTGGTGTCGGCGATCATCCTGCTCATCATGGCCCTCATCCTGGCCAACACGATCGCCACCGCCGCCCGCGAACGCACGCACGAGTACGGGGTCCTGCGCGCGGTCGGGTTCCAGCCCGGCCACATCGTCGGGTTCATCGTCGGCGAGTCGGTGCTGATCGCCGTGCTCGGCGGGCTGGCCGGCGTGCTGCTCACCGCCGGGCTCATCAACGGCGTCATGGGACCGGCGATCGAGGAGAACATGGGCGCCCTGTTCCCCTACTTCCGGGCCCCGATTGGCGTCATCGCCCTGGCGCTGGTCCTCACCATCGTGCTGGGGACGCTCGCGGCCACGATCCCGGCGCTGCAGGCGTCGCGGCGCAAGGTCACCGACGCCCTGCGGAGGGTCGACTGATGGTGCCCATCCAGTACAACGTGCGCAGCCTGTGGGTGCGCAAGATCACCACCATCGCCACCGCCTTCGGCGTGGCCCTGGTCATCTTCGTCTTCGGCGCCGCCCAGATGCTGTCGGCGGGCATGCAGCGGGCGATGCGGATCAGCGGCCGCGATGACACGGTGATCCTGCTTCGCGACGGTTCGGACGCCGAGCTACCCAGCTCGTTCTCGTCGGACCTGGTCAAGCTGGTCAGCGACCGTCCCGAGGTCAGGCAAGGCGATGGCCAGGGTGCGATCGGCGAGATCGTCGTGGTGCTCACCATCGATCTGGTCAGCGGAGGTGGCATCTCCAACCTGATGGTGCGCGGCACGCCCCTCGACCAGCTCCGGTTCCGTCCCGAGGTGAAGATCGTCAGCGGTCGGCTGCCGACGCCGGGCACCAACGAGGCCATCGTCGGCGACGCCATCGCCGGGCGCTTCAAGGGCGTCCGCGTCGGAGAGCAGTTCGACATCAAGAACAACCGGCCCCTCAAGGTGGTCGGCACCTTCACCTCGGGCGGCTCGTCCTACGAGTCCGAGGTATGGGGCGACGTCGACGTCGTCCGCCGCGCGCTCGGCCGCGACGGCGTGGTGTCGTCGGCGCGGGTGCGGCTCAAGGACGGCGATCAGCTCCAGGCCTTCCGCAGCGCGGTCGAGTCCGACAAGCGGTTCGGCCTCGATGTCCTGCGCGAGACCACGTACTACGAGAAGCAGTCGGAGATGACCGCCGGTTTCCTCAACATGATGGGGTCGGTCTTCGCGGTGTTGCTGTCGCTGGCGGCGATGATCTTCGCCGCCATCACGATGAACGGCGCGGTCGCCAACCGGACCAAGGAGATCGGGACGATGCGCGCACTCGGCTTCTCCCGGCTCGCGATCCTGACCTCCTTCGTGGTGGAGGCGATCTTCCTGGCCTTGGTCGGTGGCGCCGCGGGCACCGCGCTGATGATGGTGCTTGGCCTGTTCACGTTCTCGACCATGAACTTCCAGACGTTCTCGGAGATCGTGATCACCTTCCACGCCACGCCGTCGATCGTCATCAGCGCGCTGGTGTTCTCGATCATCATGGGCTTGATCGGCGGGTTGTTCCCGGCCATCCGCGCCTCGCGAGTCTCGCCGGTCGAGGCCATGCGCGCCTGAGCGGTCAGCGCAGCGCCGCTAGCACCGCCGCGAGCCGCTCCCGGCGCTCGGGCGGTTGCTCGTGCATGTGATCGTACTGGTCCCACTGCTGCTCGATGAGCGCGACGCGCTCGGCCGGGCTGGGGATCCAGTCGCTGGCGAACGCCGGTGTCGGGTCGTGCGGGGCCTGGTACTCGAAGGACAGGCTGATGCGACCGGCGGTCCCGGCGCGGGCGATGCCGCCCCAGTGCAGGAGCCGGGCGGTCCAGCCCAGCACCGACCCGGCGGGGGCGGGCAGCGCCCGCACGCACTGCAGGTTGAGGACCTCGAGCGAGGCGCGCGGGTTGGCGTACTGCACGTCGAGCGGCGCCGGCACCACGTACATGCAGCCATTGTCGGCGGTGGCGTCGGTGAGCGGCACCCACACCGAGATCGACGTGGGTGTGCCGCGATCGTCGATCGCCATGCCGGGTCGGTCGCGGTGCGGCGACCAGCCGCGCGGCTCGTCGGCGGTCAGGCGCCAGGCCCAGAAGGCCGGACGCAGCCGGGCGGTGTCGTCGAGGGCGGCGGCGGCGGGCGCGGCGAGGAGCCGCTGGAGCTCCCAGGGTGCGTCGAAGGCGAACGATGCCAGCGCCGGCGCGCCGGCCGCGAGCACGAGCTCGATCGCGGCGCGGCAGCGCGCCACCAGCTCGGCGGGCAGACACGGCGGCACCACGAAGTAGCCCTCGCTCCACATCTCGGACTGCAACGCGGCCACATCGAGCGGCGCGGTCGCCGACCAGTTCGTCGGCGCGTCGATCGTCAGGCCCAGCGTCGCCGCTCGTTCGCGGAGCCCGAGAGTGGCGAGCCTCACGGGACGGAGCCTACCCCGGGCGTGAACTGCGCGTGCGCGATCCCACATCCAGACCGCCAGGAACAGGCACGCCGGGGCGGATCGGTGTACATCTGGGCGCAAAGGGGGATTCCATGGCTTCTCTATCGTCGCGCGCCCTGAGCGTGCTGTTTGTCTGTTGTGCCTCGCTGGCCGCCGCGTGCGGCGGTGGCGGCGTCAAGATCGAAGATCTCGACAACGAGTTCATCGATGCGCTGTGTGAGCGGCAGGTGCGGTGCGGCGCCTACGCGTCGGTCGCCGAGTGCAAGGCCGACGTCCTGGTCCGCTTCGACGACCTGGTCGCCGGCGTCGACGCCGGCCGCATTCGGTACGACGAGGGCAAGGCCGGCGACTGCCTCGACGCGCTCGGCAGCGCGTCGTGCGACACCTCGGCCCAGGACGTGCGCGATCAGCCCCAGGCCTGCCGAGACGCGTTTCAGGGCACGGTCGCAGACGGCGGCGTCTGCTACGACAACGAGGAGTGCATCAGCGAGAGCTGCGCGATCGCTGACTGCGGCATGGCCTGCTGCGCCGGCGTCTGCAACCCCACCAGGGTCGAGGTCGCGCTCGGCGGCACCTGCAACGGCACCACCGGGCGGTGCGTGCGCGGCTCGTTCTGCGATTCCGCGACCACCACCTGCGTCGCGCTGCGCCCACTCGGAGGCGCATGCACCAGCAACTCCCAGTGCACCTACGGCCTGTACTGCCCTGAGATCGGCACCTGCGCCGACGGCCCCAACCGCGGCGACGCCTGCCCCGACGGCACCTGCGTCGACATCGGCGATCGCTGCTCCACCACGACCTCGACCTGCGTGGCCCTCGGCAAGCTCGGCGATGCCTGCGCGAGCGGGTTCGCCGGCCTGTTCGATTGCCAGTCACCGCTGACCTGCAACCAGACCACGCTCCAGTGCGGCAACCCGCCGACCGCGGGCCAGGCCTGCCTCTTCTTCTGCGCCAGCGGTAACTTCTGCAATGACCAGGACGTGTGCGAGGCGGTCAAGGCGACCGGCGCGGCCTGCATGGGCGACAACGAGTGCCAGACCAACTTCTGCGACGCCAACGACGTCTGCGCCGTCGAGGCGGCCTGCCCGGCCTGACGCCGGCCACCACGACGGCAGCCGGCTACTCCGGTTGCCATGTCGGAGGCCCGCACACGCGGGCCTCCGGCGTTTTCGGGTGATCTCTGCACGTTCGGCTGGCACCGAGCCTGCAAGGCGCTCCGGCAATGCGCCTTTCCTCCCCTTGGTTCGTGTCTCTGGCCGCGGCGCTGACCGCGGGTATCACCTCCGTCGGCTGCCTCGGCGAGGACGACGATCCCGTCGACGGCGAGGACGATGTCTTCGTCACCGACGACGGCAAGACCGACGTGGCCGGCATCGCCGAGCGCTCGGCCGAGGCTTGCGCCGTGCTGCGCCTGGCCCGCGAGGCCTCGTTCCAGGAGCTCGACGACGTGGTCAAGCTCAACCGGCTGGCCGTGCAGGCCATCGTCGGCGCGCGGGCCAATCGCTTCTTCGTCAACCTCGCCGATCTCGATCGCGTGAAGCACGTCGGCCCGGTCGCCTTCCGGCGCATGCTCGCGCGCACCCGCGCCACCTCGGCCTGGGAGTGCAGCACGCAGTCGGTGCAGCTCCTCGCCACCAACGACTTTCACGGCAACCTCAAGCCGCCCGCGGGCTCGAGCGGCCGCATCCAGACCGGTCCCGACGCGGCCGTGAATCGCGTCGACGCCGGCGGCGCCGAGTACCTGGCCACCCACGTGGCCGCGCTGCGGGCCCAGAACCCGCAGACGGTGGTGGTCGCGGCCGGTGACATCATCGGCGCCACGCCGCTCATGTCGGCGCTGTTCCACGACGAGCCCACGGTCGAGTCGATGAACTCGCTCGGCCTCCAGATCGCCTCGGTCGGCAACCACGAGTTCGACGAGGGTCCGGCCGAGCTCCTGCGCATGGCCTACGGCGGCTGCCATCCCACCGACGGTTGCCGCGACGGTGACGGCTTCGAAGGTGCTTCCTTCGGCTACCTCTCGGCCAACGTCACCGACGACGAGACCGGCGACACCCTGTTCCCGGCCTACGAGATCCGCACGTTCCGCGCCGCCCGCGTCGCCTTCATCGGCATGACCCTCGAGGCCACGCCGACGATCGTCACCCCGGCCGGCGTCGAAGGCCTCACCTTCCACGACGAGATCGAGACCGTGAACGCGCTCGTGCCCGAGCTCAAGAACAAGGGCATCGAGACCATCGTGGTGCTCATCCACGAGGGCGGCTTCAGCACCGGCCTCTACAATGAGTGCGCCGGCATCTCGGGCCCGCTGTTCGACATCGTCCGCGGCTTCGACGCCGAGGTCGACGTCGTGGTCGCCGGCCACACCAACGCCGCCCATATCTGCGACGTCGACGGCAAGCTGGTGACCAGCGCGGCCTCGTTCGGCCGCCTGGTGACCGACATCGATCTCACCATCGACGAGGTCACCGGCGACGTGACCGCCAAGACCGGTCGCAACGTGATCGTCACCCGCGACGTGGCCAAGGACGCGTCCCAGACCGCGCTCATCGCCCGCTACGACGCCCTGGCGGCGCCGTTCGCCAACCGCGTCATCGGCCGCATCGCGGGCGACCTGACGAGGCTTCAGAATCCGGCCGGCGAGTCGCTCATGGGCGACGTCATCGCCGACGCCCAGCTGGCCGCGACCAGCGCCGCCGATCGTGGCGCCTCCGTGATCGCGTTCATGAACCCGGGCGGCGTGCGCGCCGACATCCTGGCCGCGACGATCTCGGGTGGCGAGCAGGCCGGTGAGGTCACCTACGGTGAGGCGTTCTCGGTGCAGCCCTTCTCCAACGCGCTGGTCAGCCTGAGCTTGACTGGCGCCCAGCTCGACGCGGTGCTCGAGCAGCAGTGGACGCGCCAGACCGATGGCACGGAGAAGGCGATGATCCTCTCGCCCTCGGTGGGCTTCACGTACACCTGGGAGCCGGCCCGCGCCATCGGCGACCGCGTCAGCGAGCTGCGGCTCGGCGGCGTCGCCATCTCGCCGACCGCGACCTACCGCGTGACCGTGTCGAGCTTCCTCGCCGACGGCGGCGACGGCTTCACCGTACTCAAGCAGGGCACCGCCCGCCTGGGCGGCGACGTCGACGTCGACGCGCTCGAGGTCTACATCACGGCGCGTTCGCCGCTGGCGCCGCCCGCCCTGAACCGCATCACGCGTCGCTGAGACCCGGCTGCGCGGCGGGCCGCACCTCCGTTCGTCCTGATCCTTCGACTCGGCCGTGCTCGCTCGGAACTGAAGGCCCGTCGCAGCACGCATTCCGGTAGGATGCGTCGATGATCTCGACCGACCTCCCGGCACGTGTCGACGTCGCCGTCGTCGGCGCCGGGCTCGCCGGCCTCGCCGCGGCCGAGCGACTCCGGGCCGCCGGCGCCAGTGTGGTCGTGCTCGAGGCTCGCGATCGGGTCGGCGGGCGGGCGTGGAGCGAGACCCTGGGCAAGGCCCGCTTCGACCGCGGCGGCCAGTGGATCGGCCCCGGCCAGGATCGACTGGCGGCCCTGGCCGAACGCATGGGCGTCGCCCAGTTCGCGACCTACTCGACCGGCCAGAAGCTGCTCGACGACGGCGCCAAGGTCCGTCGCTACGCCGGCGAGATCCCGTCGCTGGGACCGATCGAGCTGCTCCAGCTCCACCTGGCGCTGCGCCGCATCGACAAGCTGACGGCGCGGGTCTCGGCCCGCGATCCGCTGGCCACGCCCGACGCGGCCGCGCTCGATGCCCGTACCGTGGCCGACGAGGCGCGGCGGCTGTCGCCGCGGGTGCGCGGCGTGTTCGACGTCGCCATCGGCGCCATCTTCGGCGTCGATCCCGCCGAGCTGTCGCTGCTCTGGTTCCTGGCCTACCTGCGCGCCGGCGGCGGGATGATGAACCTGTCGACCATCGAGGGCGGGGCCCAGGAACGCCGCTTCGTCGGCGGCACCCAGACCATCGCTGAACGCTGGAGCGAGCGTCTCGACGCGCCGGTGGTGACCGCGGCGCCGGTCCGCCGCATCGCGCAGCAGGGTGCCGACCTGATCGTCACCAGCGACCGCGGCAAGGTCGCCGCCCGCTCGGTGGTGGTCGCGGTGCCGCCGCCGCTGACCGCGGCGATCGAGATGTCACCGTCAGCGCCGGCGCGCGATCAGCTGGTGCAGCGAGCGGCGATGGGCGCGATCGTCAAGGTCGTGATCGCCTACGAGCGCGCCTTCTGGCGCGAGCGCGGGCTGTCGGGCGAGGTGGTGAGCACGCGCGGCCCGCTGGCGGTGCTGTTCGACAACACCTCGAGCGATGGCGCCCAGCCGGCGCTGGTCGGCTTCGTCCAGGCCAGCCCGGCCCGGCGCTGGAACGGTGACACCGCGCCGATCGTCGCCCAGCTGGTGCGCTGGTTCGGCGACGACGCCCGCACGCCGCTGGCGATCGTCACCACCGACTGGAGCGCCGAGCCGTGGAGCCGCGGCTGTCCGGTGGCGGTGATGCCGCCGGGGGCGCTCACCATGGCCGGCACGACCCTGCGCCAGCCGGTCGGGCGTGTTCACTTCGCCGGCACCGAGACCGCGGTCGAGTGGACCGGCTACCTCGAGGGCGCGCTCGAGTCGGGCGAGCGGGCCGCGCGCGAGGTCGTCCGTGAGCTCTGAGTCGCTGCGCTCGCTGCCAGTGGTGCGGCTGGCCGCGCTGATCCGCAGCGGCGAGCTCTCGCCGGTCGAGCTGCTCGAGGCGCACCTGACCCGCATCGACGAGGTCGATCCGGTGATCAACGCGCTGGTGTCGCGCCGCTTCGAGGAGGCCCGCGCCGAGGCCCGCGCCGCCGAAGACGCGGTGCGGCGCGGGCGCGATCGGACGAGCCTGCCGCCGCTGCACGGCGTGCCCTGCACCATCACGGACTTCCTCGCCGTGCGCGGTCTGCCGTGGACCGCGGGTCTGTTCTCGCGCCAGCACGAGGTCGCCGATCACGATGCCACCGTGGTCACGCGCGTGCGCGCGGCCGGAGCGATCGTCGTCGGCAAGACCAACGTGCCCGAGGGCGGCATGTGGATGGAGACCTCCAATCCGCTGCACGGCCGCACCCGCAATCCCTGGAACCCGGCGCGCACGCCGGGCGGCTCGAGCGGCGGCGAGGGCGCGATCGTCGCTGCCGGCGCGTCGCCCTTCGGCATCGGCTCGGATATCGCCGGCTCGGTCCGCATCCCGGCCGCGATGTGCGGCGTCGTCGGTCACAAACCGAGCGCGTTGCTGGTGCCCAACACCGGCCACTGGGGTCCCGAGAATCCGGCCTCCGAGGCCATGCTGTGCACGGGTCCGCTGACCCGCACTGTCGACGACGCCGAGCACGTGCTCGAGGTGATCGCCGGCCCCGATGGGGTGAGTGGCGTGCGCAGCACGCTGGCGCCGCGTGATCCGGTGCTGGCCGCCGGCGATCTGCGCGGCGTGCGGGTGGTACCGGTGCCGCGCCACGGCCTGGTCCGCATGTGGCCAGTGATGGCCCGCGCCATCGAGCGCGCCACTGAAGCCCTGGCCGCGCGCGGCGCTGAGGTGGTCGAGCTCGACGACACGACCTGGCGACGCCTGTTCGGCAACAACCTCATGTCCTGGCTGGGCGCGCTGGCGCGGACCGGCGAGGCCGCGCCCGGCGAGCCACCCACGTCGTTCGCGGAGATGCTGGCCGGCGACGAGCCGCTCTACGTCGTGCCCGAGCTCCTGCGCGCGGCCCGCGGCAAGGCCCGTTACTCGGTGCCGACCCTGGCCCTGGTCGCCCTCGAGCGGCTGGCCCGGCCGTTCGAGTCGCTGCTGCTGCGGGGCGCGCCGCCGATCGACGCGCTGCAGGCCGGGCTCGAGGACGTGATCGGCCCGCGCGGCGTGCTGCTTCATCCGCCCTACAGCCGGCCGGCGCCGCGCCACATGTGGCCGCTGCTCACGCCGTTCGACTCGCTGTGCACGTCGCTGTTCAGCATCACCGGGCTGCCGGTGACGGCGGTGCCGGTCGGCTTCGACCAGCGCGAGCTGCCGGTCGGCGTGCAGGTGGTCGGGCGCCGCGGCGGCGATCGCCTGACCCTGGCCGCGGCACGCGTGATCGAGCAGGCGTGCGGCGGCTGGACCCCGGCGCCGCTGGGCTCGGGGCGGTGAGCGGCAACCTCGTCCTCTACATCGACGCGTTCTGGGAGGGCGCGGGCGTGACCCCGGCCATCCAGCTCCAGGCCCTCACCCGGACGTCGACATCTCGTTCGCCCTGATGCGGCTCCTGCGGAGCGGGTACGAGATGTCGCCCGCGATCGCCGCCTACGCCGAGGCGGTGTGGCGAAGGCCCAGCGTTCGCGAGTACATCGAGCATGCGCGCCCGCCCCACGCCCCGTCGTGACTGACCTGGCCGGTACAGATCGAACCCGATCGCCGTACGTTTTCAGCGGGATGGAACGGATCGGCGACTACTTCGTACGTCGGCTTGTCGGGGAAGGTGGGATGGGAAAGGTGTACGAGGCCGAGGAGCGCCTCTCGCGCCGGCGGGTGGCGCTCAAGGTGCTGCGGCCCGAGCTCGGGCGGTCCGAGGAGGCCCGCCGCCGTTTCCTCGACGAGATGACGATCCTCGCTCACCTCGATCACCCCAACATCGTGCGCAGCCTGGCCTCGACCGAGGTCGACGGCGAGCTGGTGCTGGCCCTCGAGTTCCTCGACGGCGAGACCCTGCGCCAGCGGCTGGTGACGCGCGGGCGGCTGCCGTGGACCGAGGCGGTGGCCATCACCAGCGAGGTGGCGGCGGCGTTGACCGCCGCGCACGGTCAGGAGCCGCCGATCGTGCACCGCGACCTGAAGCCCGAGAACCTGATGCTGACCCCGGGTGGCGTGAAGGTGATGGACTTCGGCATCGGCAAGGTCCTGCAGGCCATGCGCAAGGGCACCACCGGTTCGGTGGGCACGCTCGCGTACATGAGCCCCGAGCAGATCGACGCGGCCCCGATCGATCATCGCGCCGACCTGTACTCGCTCGGCCTGGTGCTCTACGAGATGCTGGCCGGACGGCCACCGTTCCAGTCGGAGTCACCGCGCCAGCTCCTGGAGATGCAGTGCACCGCGCCACCGCCGCCGTTGCCCGACGAGGCGCGCGCCGGCTTGCCGCGGGGCGTGGAGCGCTTGCTGAGCAGGCTCCTGGCCAAGGCGCCCGATGAGCGACCGGCGTCGGCGCATGAGGTGATCGCGGCGCTCGAGCCGTTCGCGGCCGCCGATGGCGCCGGCGCGAGCGGCAGCGTGTCCCTGTCGATCCCGGCGCCGAGCGCCGGGGCTGGGAACGGCGCGAGCGCGGGTGTGCACATCACGGCCCGCGGCTCGCGACCCGATCTTCCGGTGCAGGCGCCGGCGGCGCCGCCGCGGATGGACACGATCGCGCTCGTCGATCGCGCCAGCGGTCCGCGGCAGATCGGGACCCGGCGCGCGATCGGTCTCGTGATCGCGCTGTGCCTGGCCACCGCGGCGGCGACCTACCTGGTTCGCACCGGGTGGTCGAACGACAAGCGCGAGCAGCCGGCGCCGACGGCGCCCACGACGACCCGATGACCCGGGCGCTGCCGGCGATCGGACGCGCGACGCGCGAGGCGATCACCGACGACGGCGGTGAACGCTGGGGCCTGGGGCCTGCCGACGCGCGGGTCGCGGTGCGCTTGCTGGCGCTGGGAAAGGAAGGCGTGGGCGGCTTCGTCGAGGGCGGCGAGGAAGCAGGAGGATCGTGGCTGCGACGGGCGAGCGGCGAGCCGACGCTTGCGGCGTGGTTGCGCGACCACCCGGGGCCCGTGCCGTGGCGCGAGGCGGTGACCATGATCGCGGCGCTGGCCGAGGCCGCAGCGGCCTGCGAACGCGCGGCGCTGTTCCCGGGGCCCATCGAACCCGACGAGGTGACGGTGACGGACGGCAGGATCGTCCTGCGCGCCGACTCGCTGGTGGCAGCGCTCGTGGGAGGAGGCGAAGGCAGCAGCCCGGCGACCGCCAGCGGCAGCTCGAAGTGGATGGCGCCGGCCCAGGCCGACGGGGCTCCCGCGGACAGCGCCAGCAATCGCTACGCGATCGGCCTGATGCTGTACCGCCTGCTCGCCGGCGAGCACCCGTTCGCGACGGTGGGTCTGCGCAAGGGGATGAGCGATCAGGCCGGGCGCGGCGCGCCGCCGATGACGGCCGAGGTGGCGGCAGAGCTGCCGGTGGGATTGCAGAGCCTGACGTTGCGGATGCTGGAGCCGGAGCTCGGTCGCCGGCCGCGCAACGCCTCCAGCATCGCTCGGCAATTGAACGAATTCCTCGCGGCCGGCGCGCCGAGCCCCGTGCCCGTGCCCGTGCCCGTGCCCGTGCCCGATCGGGGACTCAGAACGTCCGCGTCCACGTCCACGTCCACGTCCGCGTCCACGTCCGCGTCCACGTCCACGTCCACGACCACGACCACGACGGGTGGATGGATCGGAAGGCTGGCGTTCGGGGCGCCGCTGGTGCTCGGATTGGTCGCGGTGATCGCGATCGTCGGCGCGGGCAAGGCGACGGCGAAACGAGCGGTGGGGGTCAGCGCGCAGGACAAGCCGCTGGGCAAGGCGACGGCCCTGAGCGACTGCGCGTCGTGTCATCCGCGGCAGGGAGCGGAGTGGAGCCGATCGGTGATGGCGCACGCCACCGGGTCGCCCCTGTACCAGTCGCTGGAGATGTTGATCGAGGAGCAGGTCGGCCGGCAGGACGACTGCCCGAACGGCGCGGGTGTGCTGCGGAGCGCGGGGGCGGGCCCATGCGTGAACCAGCGGACCGGGATCGCGGTGACCGGATCGGGCGGCGAGCTGTGGTGCGTGAACTGCCACGCGCCCGGCCAGAACATCGCGCGCTCGCTTCCGGCCTGGAACGCCACCTCGTTCGATGCGAGCTCGCGGCGACCGCTGCGCGATCTCCTGCCGGCCGCGGCCCAGGAAGGGATCAGCTGCGCGTTCTGCCACCAGGTCACCGGGCCGGCGCGTCCGGGTGGAAGCTACGAAGGCAATCCGGCGTGGGTGTCGTCCGAGACCGGCGCGCGCTTCTCGATGCGGCCGGAGGACGAGCGCGGCCTCTTCGGCATCGCCAACAGTGGTTACCTGATCGATCTGCGGGCGTTGATCGGCGGTGGCGAGCAAGTGGCGGGTGGTGCGCACCGCGCCAGCACGGCAGCACAGCGCGCGTACCTCCGCTCGAGCGAGTTCTGCGGCTCGTGCCACGACGTGCGGCTGTTCGGCACCGATGCGATCGAGGGCGTGCGGCGCGGTGAGCACTTCAAGCGGCTGCGCAACGCCTACAGCGAGTGGGTGAGCTGGGCCGACGACGAGCGCCGAGCCGGCCGGGCCCCGGCGAGCTGCCAGGACTGCCATATGAGCCTGTACCCCGGCGTGTGTGTACCCGCACCCGGCGAGGCGCCGGGCACCGACCTGGCGGCGCGCGCCTGTCCACCCGGGACGCGCTTCGCCGACGTGCCACCGGGCCGCTATCCGACCGGCCACGCCGCCGCTGGCAGCGAGGCTGGCCCGCTCCACGGCCACAGCTTCACCGGTGTCGATCTGCCGCTCGATCCCGCGTTCGACGCGTCGGCGATCGACGACGCGACCCTCGACGTCGACGGCCTGCCCCGCGGCACCCGCCAGCGCCGCGATCTACTCCTGGCCCGGACGTTCCGCCTGGCCATCGAGGGTGCGCGCCGCGGCGACGGCCGGCTCGAGCTGCCGATCGTCGTCGAGAACGTCGGCGCCGGCCATCGTGTCCCGGCCGGCTTCAGCCAGGAACGCGAGTTCTGGCTCCACGTCCGGGTCACCGACGCCCGCGGCGCCGTCGTCTACGAGTCGGGTCGCGTCGATCGCGCCACCGACGACCTGCGCGACAAGCAGATGCTGCGCGTCAACACCAGCGACACCTTCACCGATCGCCGTGGTCGCCCGCTGGGGCTGTTCGGCGCCGACGTCGCCGACGGCCCCGACGCGCCGCTTTGGACCGCCGACGCCGGCGGCGGCCGTGACACCAGCGGCGCCAGCGACACGTTCCGGGGCCGGGGCCTGGTCAACTTCCAGAACGGCTTCATGCGCTGCGTGAGCTGCATCGGCCAGATCGACGCGAGCGGCCGCTGCCAGGCCCTGCCCGGTCAGGAGCGCGCGCGCGCCGATCGCTTCGTCGACGGTGACTACGACCTCGACACCGGCGAGTGCCGATCGAACCTGCGTGGTGCCAACGCGTTCGTCGAGATCTACTTCCCGGTCGGCGCCCTCGACGCCAGCCGCGGCGTGGTCCGCGGGCCCGACGCCATCATCGACACCCGCTCGCTGCCGCCGCGCCGGCCGCAGCGCTTCGTCCACGAGCTCGAGGTCCCGGCCAGCAGCGGCGCGCTCACCGTCGAGGTCCGCCTGCGCTTCCGCGCCTTCCCTCCCTTCCTGATCCGCGCCTTCGCCGAGTACGAGCGCGAGCAGGCGCGCCTGGGACGGCGCCCGAGCGGTCCGCTGGTCGACGGCCGCGCCCTCGCGCGTCTCGACATCGTCGATGTCGCCGAGACCCGGGTGGTCGTGCCGTGACCGCGGCCCTGGTGGCCGCCGGCCGCGAGCGCGACGCCGCCGGCGAGATCTACAAGGACGGTGAGCCCGGCGAGGCCATGTTCGTGGTCCTCGCCGGCGCGGTGGAGCTGCGCGCCACGCGACGCGGCGACGTGGCGCCCACGGTGCTGCGCACCGCGCGCACCGGCGACACCTTTGGCGAGGAGGCGCTCCTGCCGGGGCTGGCGCGGCGAACGACAGCCGCAGGCGCCGCCGGCACGCGGGTGGCCGAGATCGCCAGCGCGGTGGCGCGGC
>SXJR01000282.1 GCA_005779305.1 Myxococcales bacterium | reverse complement strand
GTTCGGTTTCGTGGCTGGGGCTTACACGACGATCCAGGTGCGGCGTGATGACGGGACGGCGTGGCTGCGGCTGATCCGCGAGGACGCTGGCAACGCCATCGATGCGCAGACGTGTGCGGAGCTGATCGACGCCCTGGGCGACGTGGCGGCTGACGATGAGGTGCGGGTGGTGGTGATCGCGGCCGAGGGCGAGGCGTTCTCCGTAGCCGGCGATCTGGCCACGGTGCTGCGGGTCGGCCAGCCGTCGCCGTTGCCGCCGGCCGATGGCCAGGCGTTGTTCGCCGCCATGCGCGAGCAACCCAAGCCGCTCATGGCCGTGGTCCAGGGCGAGTGTCACTCGGCGGGCATGGCGGTGGTGGCCGCGTGCGATCTGGCGATGGCGTCGACGCGGTCGCGGTTCTGGATGCCGGAGCTGCGCGGTGGGATGTGGCCGGCCGTGCCGATGGCCGTGATCGGTCGCGCCATCGGGCCGCGGCGCGCGCTCGAGCTGGCGCTGCTGGGCGCCCAGATCGACGCTCGGGCGGCGCTCGGGCTGGGGCTGGTGCAGCGGCTGTTCGAGCCCGACCAGCTCGAGATCGAGGCGTTCGTGATCGCCCGCGCGCTGGCCCAGCGGAGCCCCTCTGCCCTGCGGCTCGGCCTGCCTGCGTTCCGGGTCGGTCTCGGAGAACCGCTCGATCTCGCGCTCGAGCGCGGCCGCTTCGCGCTCGAGGGCGTGCTGGCCAGCGAGGACGCCCGCGAGGCCATCGCCGCCTACGCTGGCTCGCGCCCGCCGGTCTGGAAGAACCGTTGAACGCGATCCCGTGGGGTGTGTAGTCAGCGACGACAGTCCCAGGCGTCCGCCTCCTCCAGGCTACTCGGGGAGCCAGCCGGGCGGTTGCGACGCTGCGCGGCAAGGGCGCGGAACCAGCCAGCCGATCGCCGGCCAGGGCCCGGCACGACCCGGCACCCCGGTTGCTGAAGGAAGAGGCAGGAGGTCATCATGCCCGCCCTCGCCGTCGCCACTTCCGATCTGGTTCGCGCTGCCAACGCCGCGTTCCCCTCGGCCACGACCGAGGTCGCCGCGACCCTGCCGGTGCGGGCACACGTGGCCTACGAGGTCTTCGCGGATACCGGCGAGACCCCGCGCTGGCTGTCGGTGATCCAGGCGGCGCACGTGCTCGCGCGCACCGCCGACGGACGGGCCGCAAAGGTGTCGTTCCGCGCGGCCTTCGATCGCGCCACCATCGGCTACGTCCTCCACTATGACTACTGGCCCGAAGATCTGACGGTGGCCTGGCGCTCGACCCGCGGCGGCAGCATCCGCGTCGAGGGCGAGGCGCGCTTCACGCCGCTCTCCGATCGCGCGTGCCTGATGACGTACCGGCTCACCCTCGACATGCCGGTGGCCGGCGACTGGCTCGAGCGTCACTACGACGGGCACGCCGCCTCGGCGGTGGTCGGCGACTTCCGCGAGCACCTGCGCCGCTGCACCTGAAGACAGCTGCGACATCGTGTGACGAGGCGCTCGCGCCATGGCTCGCATCGAACCACCATGATCGCTCGCCCGCTCGGCGTGACGGCCGCGCTGATGATCGTGCTGGAGACAGTGCGCGCGACCAACCTGATCGTCCGCGACGCGAGGCTCGGCGGCGCGTGGAACACGATGTTCTGCGCGTTCACCGCGGTCGCCACGCTGGTGCTCGCGGCCTACGCGCTGGCCCGGAGGGAGTCATGAACGGGTTCTGGCTCGCCGCGAGCGCGATCGCCGCCGTCACCGCCCTCATCCACCTGATCGCCGGACATCGCGCACCGCTCGGCGTCATGCTCGCGGCCGACTTCGACGAGGTCGCCAAGCGCACGATGCACGTGGTCTGGCACCTGGTCACGATCGACCTCGTCATCTCGGCCGCGGTGCTCTTCGCCGCGGCGGCGTGGCCAGCACGGGTGTCGACGCAGCTTCCCGGCGTCGTCGCCGTGCAGCACGGACTCTACGCGGTCGCGTTCGTGGTGATCGCGCTGGCGTCGCGGCTGCCGCGCGGTCTGTTGAAGCTCCCCCAGTGGATCCTGTTCGTGCCCATCGTGGGGCTCGCGGTGGCCGGCTATCTCTGACGACGGTTCGTTCGGGCTCTTGCAACAGCCCGCCCAGCCGGCGGAGGATAGTGCGATACCGATGGGTGAAGCCGGGGGCGGATCGCCCGACAAGCGCGAGCTGGATCTCACCGAGCTCGAGGTCGCGTTCGATCGCGCCATCACCAAGAATCACATCTGGATGGCGTTCCAGCCGATCGTGCACGCCAACCAGCCCAAGACGCTGTTCGGCTACGAGGCGCTGATGCGCTCGCGGGATCCGCAGCTCGTCCATGTCGGCCTCATCCTCGACGCCGCCGAGCGCCTCGAGCGCACGACGCAGCTCGGCCGCATGGCCCGGGCCCAGGTCGCGACCGAGTTCAGCAAGGCCACGGCCGAGCGCGGCCTGGTCTTCGTCAACCTCCACGTCCGCGACCTGTTCGACCCCACCCTGACCTCTCCGTTCTCGGGTCTGACCCGCATCGCCCGGCGCGTGGTCCTCGAGATCACCGAGCGCACGTCGCTGGAGGGGATCGAGGGCCTCGCCGATCGCGTCGCCGAGCTGCGCGAGATCGGCTACGCCATCGCCGTCGACGATCTGGGTGGCGGCCACGCTCGGATGGGCCACCTCACCCCGCTGGACACCGACTTCGTGAAGCTCGACATGTCGCTGGTCCGCGACCTCGACTCGCACCCGGTGAAGCAGCGCCTGGTGAAGGAGGTGGTGTCGCTGTGCCGCGAGAGCGGGGTCCGGGTCATCGGCGAGGGGGTCGAGACCCAGCCCGAGGCCGACTCCCTGCGCGATCTCGGGTGCGATTATCTACAGGGCTATTTGATTGCCCGCCCTGGCCCCCCGTTCGTGGATCCGGTGTAGGCTCGGTTCCGCGATGAGGGGAAACCACCCGCGGTCCATGTGGGCCAGCTGGAAATCACACGCGAGCCGCCTGGGGCCTGCTGTCTTGCTCGCGCTCGTGAGCGCGGCCTGCAAGAAGAAGGAGCGCGGCGGCGAATTCGGAGAAGAGGAGAGCAGCATGGAACCGATGGGAGCGATGTTTGGCGCGCTCGAGAGCCTGGGCGCATTCATGTTCATCCCGTTCTTCGTCATCTTCGGATACTGGTTCATCTGCTTCTGGGATCGCCGGGATGACCGGCCGTCCAAGGACGACAAGCAGATCGGCACCAAGCTCGTGCTGTGGGGCTTCATCGTCGCCGGCATCATCATGGTCCTCATGAGCGCGTTTGGCCTCATCTGGTTCGTGTTCGGCGGCTTCAAGGGCGGCTTCGGTCAGATCAAGGGCGCGCTCGCCGGCATCGTGAGCGGCGGCGTCATCGCCGGCGCCTTCGCCATGCTGTTCCTGCCACGCACCAACAATGCGACCCACTCGCAGGTCGAACGCTACGCCATGGGCCTGCTCGGCCTCGGCACCGGCATCGCCGCGGCGGTGGCCCTGACGCTCCTTATCGACTCGGTGTTCTTCGCCAAGGGATGGCGCACCGACATCTCGCGCAACCTGTCGATGCTCGCGGTCTTCGGCGCCGGCGCCGGCTTCGCGCTGCTTCGCCACGGCAAGCTGAGCGGCTGGACCGAGCCGGTCCGTCCCGCCATGCCGCAGTCGCCCGCCGGCTATCCGCCGGCGCAGGGTGGCGGTTACCCCCCGCAGGGTGGCGGTTATCCGCCGGCGCAGGGCGGCGGCTATCCTCCGCAGGGTGGTGGTTACCCTCCGCAGGGCGGTGGTGGCTATCCTCCCGCCGGCGGCGGCTACCCTCCCCAGGGTGGCGGCGGTGGTTACCCTCCCCAGGGCGGCTACGGCTGATCCCTTCACTCACGTGAAACGAAAAGAGGCCGCCTTCGGGCGGCCTCTTTCGTTTGGCGTTTCGTCGTGGTCGTGGTCGTTGACGGCGACCGCGGACGTGAACGATCCGCGCCGGGGCTCTCCGCCCCCCGCGTCTCAGATCTCCTTGAGATCCATCGCGTACAGCACGCCGCGGTTCGACAGCACGTACAGCTCCTGCTCGTCGATGACCGTCGGGTCGCCCGAGATGCCGTCGCCCGGGTCGAAGTACTCGAGCAGCTCGCCGGTGCGCTTGTCGGCGATGAACACGCCGGCGTCGGCCAGCGCGTAGATGATGAGATCGTCGGTGACGATGGGCGTGGCCGGCTCGCCGCCGCCGCGCGTGCCCTGGCGCCAGAGGATGTTGCCGTCGAGATCGAGCGCGTAGACGCCCAGATCGGCGGCGGCCACGTACAGGCGCTCGCCGTCGGTGGCCACGCCTCCCGCCGCACCCTGGCTGGACGACGCCGTCGCGCCCTCGAGCTGGACGCGCCACCGCACCAGGCCGGTCGTGCGATCGATGGCCCACACGCCGCCCGAAGACGACGTGACGTAGACGGTGTCGCCGAGCACGACCGGGGTGCCGTCGACATCGACGAAGCGATCGCTGTCGCCCTTCAGCGTGGTCAGCCACGCCACCGAGCCGGTCTTCACCCGCAGCGCGACCATGGTGCCGTTGGCGAAGCCGGTGAAGGCCAGATCGCCGGAGACGGTGACGCCGGCGTGACCGCGCAGTGTGTACTCCTCGGGGGTCTCGCCCTTGTAGGTCCAGCGCGAGGTGCCCTTGCGCGCATCGAGCGCGTAGACCTGGTCGGCCTCGTTGGCGTAGATGACCATGTCGTCGACGATCACCGGGGTCTCGAGCACGGGGCCGCGGCCCTCGTGTTTCCACGCGACCTTGCCGGTCTGCATGTCGAGCGCGACCAGCTCGCCGTCGTCGGTGCCGACGTAGAGCAGCGTGCCGGCCACCGCCGGACGCGAGCTGACCGAGCCGATCTTCTCCTGCCAGCGCACCCGCCCGTCGAGGGCATGGAGCGAGAAGAAGCGACCGCCGGCCGAGCCGGTGTACACGTGATCGCCGACGCGGGCGATGCTGGCGAACTCCTGCGGCCGGATCTCGCGGGCGCGGTCGCTGGTGACAAGGCGCCAGCGCAAGTGGAGCATCGGCTTGCCGAGATCCGGATCCCGGCCGGGGCCAGGGTTGGCCACGCAGCTGGCGAGCCCCGCCGTCAGCGCCAGTGCGCTCACCAGCCGACCGACGCGTGCGATCATGTCCCCTCGCCCGCTCCGAGCGCCGCCAGGCGCTCCTCGATGAGCGGCTTGAGCTGCGTATCGGGAGTCACCTCGAGCGCCTTCTTGAGCGCGGCGATGGCGTCGCCCGGTTTGCCGAGCGCCTCGAAGACGCGGGCGGTGTGATAGAGGCTGTAGTCGCGGCGCGGGCCCTTGTCGTCAGGCTGGATGGCCTGGAACGCGGCCAGGGCCTGCTCGAGCAGGCGCTGTTGCTCGGTCTGTTCCTTGGCGGCGGCGGCCTGAGTCTCGAGCACGATGCCCACGCCCTCGCGGGCCACGGCGGCGTCGCTCGACGCACCGGCGCCGACGCGCTTGTAGATGGCGAGCGCCTCGTCGAGCTTGCCGGCCTGGAGCAGGAGCTGGGCCTCGTACAGCGAGGCGGCGCCGCGTACCTGCCCGGCCTTCTTGAGCCCAACCAGGGTGTCCTCGGCGCGCTTGGCGTAACTGCCGTAGGTCTCGGGCGCGTCCGCGTTCTTGGGATCGGCGGGATCAGGCTCGTAGCCGGGGATCACCATCACCGAGCCGCGCTCGAGGGCGCGGGCGAGCTGATCGGTGGCCTTCTCGGCCTTGCGGTGCTTCCACCAGCGAACGCCGAAGTAGACCATCAGCAGCAGCGTGGCACCCACGACCACCACCACGACCTTCTTCATGTGCGGGATCAGGCGATCCAGGATCGACTCGCCGCCGATGTGAACCGCCTGGACCGCGGGGCCCAGCGTGGGGTCGTGCTCTGCGTCGTCAGTCTTGCGTGCCACGAGATCTTCCTCGATGAACCGAGGGGGGTGTGTAACACCCGGGCCCGGGTCGGTCAAACCTGCATGAAGGCGCAGATCTTGGCCGGCTCCTGCTGGAATGTTGAGACTTTCGGGCCCGGAGCCGGGTTGCCTGGCCGGCGGCGGTCGCGCACTCTGGGAGCGTGGCGATGCCCAGGGTCTCTGTGGCGACGGCGCTCGTGGTGCTCGCCGGCCTGGCCGGCCGGGCCCACGCCGGCGACGGCGAGAACGCGGTCTCGGGCGGCGCCGGCTTCGCCACCTACTCCACGCCGAACGAGGACGAGGACGAGACGCTGCGGCCGACCGCGGGCGCCGCGCTGGCCGCGACCTACGAGCGTGGTTTCGGTGACTACGCCGCCTGGCGCGTGCACGGCGCCGGCTCGATCTATGGCGGTGGCGGCCTGGTGATGAGCGGGCTGGCGACCGTGGGCCTGTCGTACCGCGTCGACGTCTTGCGTTACGTGCCCTACGTCGCCGTCGGCGTCGGCGGCATCGTGCGCTCGGGCGGACCGTTCGAGACCGGCGTCGAGCCCGTGCTCGAGCTGGCCGGCGGCGTCGACTGGCTGCGCGGCCGCGATCGGTCCTGGGGCCTGACCGCCGCGCTGACCGGCTTCGCCAGCGACACCACCACCTTCACGATCGGCCTGCGCTACACGCGCCGCTGGGGCTACTTCTAGCCGAGCGGAAGGCGACGGGCCTCGGGCCTCGCGGGCCTCGGGCTTCGGCCTCGGGCGGCCGGCCGACTAGCCCGTGCCGTCGGACTTCTTGTCGTCCTTGGCGCGGATGAAGATGCGCAGCGGCGTGCCGCGGAAGCCGTAGCGCTTGCGGAGCTGGTTGGAGAGGAAGCGGCGGTAGGCCGGCGAGATACCCTCGGGCGCGCTGGCCTTGAGGATGAACGTCGGCGGGCGGACCGCGGCCTGGGTGAGGAAGTAGACCCTCACCGAGCGGCCGCGCCACACCGGCGGCGGGACCACCTCGCACACCTCGGCGAAGAACTTGTTGAGCTCCGACGTGGTGACGCGGCGGCGATGCTGCTGGGCCGCGCGCTTGACCACGTCCATCAGCTTGTCGACACCGTCGCCGCGCTGGGCCGAGAGCATGGTGACCGGCGCCCACTGCAGGAAGTGGAAGTTGTCCTTCACTGTCTGGCGCAGGGTCTCTTGCGCGTTCTGGCCGCGCAGCAGGTCAGCCTTGTTGAGCGCGATCACCAGCGCCCGGCCGTCGGCCTCGACGGCGCCGGCCAGGCGCGCGTCCTGTTCGCTGGGACCGAGCGAGGCATCGATGACCAGGACCACCACGTCGGCGCGCTCGATCTGGCCGAGCGCCAGCACCACCGAGAGCTTCTCGACGTCCTCTTCGATCCGGGCCTTGCGGCGGATGCCGGCGGTGTCGACCAGCACGTAGTCCTGACCGGCGAAGGTGAGCTCGGTGTCGACCGGGTCGGTGGTCGTGCCCGGCTCGTGGTGGACGAGCGAGCGCTCCTCGCCCAGCAGGCGGTTGGTCAGCGACGACTTGCCGGCGTTGGGTTTGCCGATGAAGGCGACGCGGATCGCGCCGACCTCGTCGTCCCCCCGCCTCCAGGGTCGCCTCTCCGCCTTACCCTTGCCCTTACCCTCACCCTCACCCTTGTCGTCGTCGGTCTCGGGGTCGGAGTCGGAGTCCGCGTCGTCTTCCGAGTCCGAGTCCGAGTCCGACTCCGACTCCGACTCGGAATCCGCCGCTTCCGCGACCTCCTCGTCGGTCGGCAACACCGACTCGGCGATCACCTCGAGCAACCGATCGAACCCGCGACCGTGCGCGGCCGAGACCGGCAACGGATCGCCCAGGCCGAGCACATGGAACTCGTTGACCTCGACATCGCGCTTGGGCGAGTCGATCTTGTTCACCGCCAGCACGATCGGCTTGCCGGTCGCTCGCACCATACGGGCCACCTCGGCGTCGAGCGGGGCCAGGCCCGCCGAGCCGTCCACCACCAGCACCAGCAGGTCGGCCTCGTCGATCCCGCGCCAGGCCTGGCGGTGGATGCCGGCGCCGATCACGTCGCCCTCGGCCGATGGGTCGAGACCGCCGGTGTCGATCACGTCGATGGTCCTGCCGAAGTAGTCGAGCTCGCCGTAGCGGCGATCGCGGGTCAGCCCGGGCGTGTCGTGCACCAGCGCCGGCCGGCCGCCGACCATGCGGTTGAACAGGGTCGACTTGCCCACGTTGGGACGTCCCACCACAGCGATGCGCGGTCTCACGATCCACCTCCGCCGCTGGTGCCGTTGTTGCGCTTGCCCCCGCCGGCGAGGTCGGCAAAGCCGACCTTGCGCAGCCCGGCGTCGGCGTTCGACCAGTCCGGCACCACCTTCACGAACAGGTTGAGGTGGACCTGGCAGCGGAACAGCTCGCTCAGCGCCTGGCGCGCGGCGATGCCGAGCTGCTTGACGCGGGCGCCGCCCTTGCCGATCACGATCGCCTTCTGCGACTCGCGCTCGACGACGATGCAGGCGCCGATGGCGAGGTCGCCGCGCTCGCGCTCCTCGAAGGTCTCGATCATCACGGCCGCCGCGTAGGGCAGCTCCTTGCCGAGCTGGAGGTAGAGCTGCTCGCGCACCAGCTCGCCGGCGAGGAACTCCTCGGCGCGATCGGTCACCATGTCGACCGGGAACATCGCGGGCCCGACCGGCAGGAGCCGGGCGATGGTCGCCACCAGGTGGTCGACGTTCTCGCCGGAGAGCGCGCCGATGGGGACCACGTGCAGATCGGACCGGCCGGTGGCCGCGCCCCACTTCACCCAGCGATCGATGAGCGGCAGGAGCTCGGGCTTGGCGATGCGGTCGACCTTGTTGAGCGCGACCACGAGCGGCACGCCGGCCACTGCGGTGCCCAGATCGGCGGCGTCGGACTGGCTCAGCCGATCCGGGCCGTTGCCGTGGGGATCGAGCGAGTCGGCGACGTAGAGGGCCACGTCGCAGTCGCCGGCGGCGCCCAGGGCCTGATCGCGCATGAAGCGGCGCAGGGCGCCCTTGCCGATCTGGATGCCGGGGGTGTCGACGAAACACAGCTCGACCGCCGGTGGGTCGAGCTCCTCGACCGTGGCGCGGTGAATGCCGAGGATGCGGTTGCGGGTGGTCTGCGGCCGCGGCGAGACCGCGGCGATGTGCCGGGACAGGACGCGGTTGAGGAGCGTCGACTTGCCGACGTTGGGCAGGCCGACGATGGCGCAGGTCCCCCCGTGGACCGCGGCGGGCGTGGGGGGTGACTCCATGGCGCCCGCGTATAGCACGGAGACCACCGAAAACTGGCGCCCGGACTGCGCCGGGGCGACCGTCGGGACGTGGCGCTCCTGTCGCTCGCGCTCGCCGTGGCTGCCCTGGTGGCCGGCGCCCTGCCCCATCCCGGCATGTTCGTGGGCCTGGGGCTGGCCATCGCGGCGCTCGGGACCGGCTGGATCGGCTGGCAGCGGCGCCACTCGCCGGGCGCCCACAGGCTCACCGCCGCGGTCGGTCTGGGCGTGGCCGCCATGGCTCTGGCGCTCGGGGGCGCCCGCTACGCGGTGACCTTGTTCGCGGTCTCCAAGCTGACCGCGCTGGTCGGCGGCTGATCGGCGTCAGCGCAGGATCAGGAGCCAGATCGCGAGCGCGGCCACGGCCACGACCGCGAGCGAGAGAACGACGATGCCGCGGGTGAGCGCGCCGCGATCGATCGAACCCAGCACCTCGTGCAGCTCCATCACCCGGCGTTCGTCACCGGCGATGTCGACGTCGATGGCCTCGATGTCGTTCAGATCGCGCGACAGGCTACGCGGCCGATCGAGTACCAGGCGATCGCCCAGGTCGGCGAGCGCGTTCTCGCGGGCGATCTGGCTGGCGGCCAGGGCGCGATCGATCACTTTCTGGTGCGCGCCGACAACGCCGAGGCGCTCGGTCAGGTGCTCGCCCTCGGCGGTGAGGGCGGTTCGCGTGGCCTCGAGCCGGGTGCGGGCCGCGGTGCGGCGAGCCTCGAGCTCGGCGATGCGCGGCATGAGGCCATCCAGCTCGGCGGCGATCACCGGCTCGTCGCGCTGCACGGCGACGCGATCGGCGCGCAGCGTGGCCAGCTCGGCCTCGACGGTGGCGCGGTCGCTGCGGGCGCCCTTGACCGTGACCAGGCTGGCCTCGGTCGAGGCGATCTTGGCGGCGATCCGCTCGAGTGTGATCTTGAGCTCGGTGGCCTTCTTGCGCGCCGCCTGGGCCTCGCGCTCGAGCGGCGCGAGCTTCTGGGCCAGCTCGGCGAGCTCAGCCTCGATGGCGGCGATCTCGGCGGTGAGCCGCTTGGTCTCGGCCTCGTGATCGCGGCGGGCGGCGTCGGCCTCGGCCTCGGCGGCCGCGCCCTGGCCGGCCTGGCGCGCGCTCTCCTCCTCGATGTCGCCGAGGCGATCGCGGGCCTCGGCCACGCCGGGCATGCGCTGGTCGTCGTCGGTGAGGACCCGCGCGGCGATCTCGGTGAGGCGCTTGCGTCGCTTGCCGCGCTGGGCGGTGAGCTGGGCCTCGAGCCGCGCCAGCTCGCGGCGGCTGCGCGTGACCCCGAAGAGCACGGTCGCGACGTAGTGGATGTCGCCGCCCAGGCCGCGCTTGCGCGGCAGCGAGGCGATGGCGCGCACCGAGCCGGTCGGCGCGTGCCGACCCGACGACGCCGCCGCGCGCGCCGCGTCGCCGGCATCGGGATCGATGCGCGTGGCGTCGTCGCTTCCGTTCTCGGCGGTGTCGCCGCGTGCGGTGTCGGCGCGCAACGTCGCCGGATCGAGCTTGTCCTCGCGTGCGGTGGTGTCATCGACCGCCGGCGGTGGAGGCATCGGCGGTGCGGCCGCCGGACGCCTGGCAGCTGGAGGTGGCGGAGGTACAGCCGAGGGGCGCTTGGCGCGTGGCGGCGGCGGTGGTGGTGGCGCCGGCGTGGGAGCGGGAGCGGCCGGCTCGGCAGGCTTGTCGGGAACCGACCAGCCGCCCGCCAGGTCGTCGATCCGTTGCCGCGTGTCATCTCCCGCGCGGCGTCGGTCTTTCTCCCCCACCGAGGCACCCTAACACAACGCTATTTCCCCTTGCCCTTGCCCTTGCCCATGCCCTGGCCCTTCTACCGTCTTCTTCGTCACTTACATCAACACGGGGCCAGACTCCGCAACCCAGTTGACACGACTGCCACCTCCGTTGGCACACTGTCCCGGACGTGCCTCGCCGTTTCGAACCCGCCGCCGTCGTGCTCCCCGGAGCTCGCTACCGGCTGATCGCTCCGCTCGGCAGTGGCGGTCAGGGCGATGTCTGGTCGATCGAGGACGCCCACGCGCCGCGTCTGCCTCTGGTCTTGAAGGCGGTCCGCGCCCGCCACGATTCCCCGGCGGCCGCGCTCGAGCTCGCCCACGAGTTCGAGCGGCTCACCCGGCTCGCGCATCCGGCGTTGCCGCGGGTGCGCGACCTCGGCGTGCTCGCCGCCGATCTGGGACCGCTGCCCGCCGGCACGATCTACTTCACCGCCGAGGCCATCGACGGCGCGCCCTTGCTCGACGCACTCGCCGCGGCGCCGGCTCGCGATCGGTCGCGCCTGGTGTGGATCGCGGCGATCGACGTCGCGTCGGCGCTCACGCACGTGCACGCCGCCGGGCTCTGCCACTGCGACGTGACCCCGGCGAACGTGATGATCACCGGCAGCGGTGATCGCGCGCGCGCCGTCCTCATCGATCTGGGTCTCTCGGCGGTGCGCGGCGTCGTCGGCGAGGCGCGCGGGACGCTGGCGTACATGGCCCCCGAGGCCCTGGCCGGCGTCGTCGACGCGCGCGCCGATCTCTGGGGGCTCGGCGCCACGCTCCATCATGCCGTCGCCGGTACGCCGCCCTTTCGCGGCGACGATCGGGCGTCGATGGTGCGCGCCATCCTCCGCGGCGCGCCACCCCGGATCGACGACGCCTCGGCGCCCGGGCTCGCCGATCTCGTCGGGCGGCTCCTGGCCCGCGAACCCGCCGCCCGTCCGTCGTCGGCGCTGGCGTTGTTCGACGAGCTGGTCGCCGCTGCCGCGGCCCTGGCGCGCCCTCCTCGGCTCCGCCCGCGCCCGTCGGTGCGACCACCGCTGGTGGCCCCGACGGCGATCGGCGCCGAGGCCGCCGTGACCGAGCTGGCCCGCGCCCTCGCCGCGGATCGGGCCGGCGAGCGGGTCGCCCCGATCGTGGTGCGTGGTCCGATCGGCGTCGGCGCCGCCGAGGTGGTGCGGCTGGCCGTGCGCCGCCATCAGCTCGACGCGGCCGCGCGCGGCGAAGCGCCGGTCACGGTGGTGTTCGGCGATCTCGACGCCGCCGGCGCCATCCTCGAGGTCGGCGTGGTCAGCGGCGAGCGCGCGGGTGCGGCCCTGGCCGCCGCCGTCGTCCGCGCGGCGCAGCTTCGACCCGCCCACGCCACCGTCATCGACGTGTCGGGTGACGCGCGCGCACCCACCGTCCTCGCTGCCTCGGTCACCGACGGCGGCGGGCCGGGCCTGGTCGTCATCGTCGACGAGCGCGACGCACCCGCGCCCGCGGTCCCGATCCGCACCATCGCGCTGGGCCCGGTCGCGGCG
>SXJR01000038.1 GCA_005779305.1 Myxococcales bacterium | reverse complement strand
CGGCGCCATGGATCTGGTCGCCGGCTCGCGCCGCGTGATCGTCATGATGGAGCACAACGCCAAGGACGGCTCGCCCAAGATCCTCGAGCGCTGCACCCTGCCGCTGACCGGCGTCGCCGTGGTCCACACCATCGTCACCGACCTCGCCGTGATCGACGTGACCCCCGCCGGCCTCGTCCTCCGCGAGCGCGCCCCCGGCGTCACCGTCGACGCCATCCGCGCCGCGACCGGCGCCCCCCTCATTGCCGCCGACGTCCCGGAGATGTCGCTCTGACCCCTTGCCCCTGCCCTTGCCCTTGCCCTTGCCCCTTCCCGTGCCCTTGCCCCTTCCCCTGAGCTGAAGTCTCTTCGCCCTCGCCGCCGATACCGCCGGCGGGGTAGCTTCGGCGGGCCGTGTCCGACCCCGAGAGTGGAAAGAGCGAGAAGCCCAGGAAGCCCGCACGCCTGCGCAAGGCGCGCTTCGCGACCGACGCCGATATCGAGGTGAAGGGCTCCTACGGGCCCGGCGACGTTGCCGGCGCCGATCCCGAGCGCTCGCTCGGGATCCCCGGGCAGTACCCGTACACGCGCGGTGTGCAGGACACGATGTACCGGGGCCAGTTCTGGACCATGCGCCAGTACGCCGGTTTCGGTACCGCCGCCGAGTCGAACCGCCGCTACAAGTACCTCCTTGCCAAGGGCGGCAAGGGCCTGTCGGTCGCGTTCGATCTGCCCACCCAGATGGGCAAGGACTCGGATCACCCCACGGCGCAGGGCGAGGTCGGCCGGGTCGGCGTCGCCATCGACTCGCTCGAGGACATGCGCGTGCTCTTCGACGGCATCCCGCTGGGCGAGGTGTCGACGTCGATGACCATCAATGCCACCGCTGCCACGCTCCTCGCCCTGTACGTCGCCGTCGGCGACGAGCAGGGGGTGTCGCGCACCGAGCTGCGCGGCACCATCCAGAACGACGTGCTCAAGGAGTACATCGCCCGCGGCACGTACATCTACCCGCCCCGCCCCTCGATGCGGCTCATCACCGACACGTTCACCTTCTGCGCCCGCGAGGTGCCGCAATGGAACACGGTGTCGATCAGCGGCTACCACATCCGCGAGGCCGGCGCCGACGCGGTCCAGGAGGTGGCGTTCACGCTCGCCGATGGCATCGCCTACGTGCAGGCGGCGATCGACGCCGGCCTCGCCGTCGACGACTTCGCGCCGCGCCTGTCCTTCTTCTTCAACGGGCACAACAACTTCCTCGAGGAAGTGGCCAAGTTCCGCGCCGCCCGCCGTATGTGGTCGCGCATCATGCGCGACCGCTTCGCGGCCAAGAACCCCAAGAGCCTGATGCTGCGTTTTCACACCCAGACCGCGGGCGTGACGCTGCAGGCGCAGCAGCCGCTGGTCAACGTGGTGCGGGTGACGGTGCAGGCCCTGGCCGCGGTCCTGGGCGGCACCCAGTCGCTGCACACCAACAGCTACGACGAAGCCCTGGGCCTGCCCACCGAGCAGGCGGCGCTGATCGCGCTCCGCACTCAGCAGGTCATCGCCCACGAGAGCGGCGTGGCCGACTTCATCGACGGCCTGGGCGGCAGCTACGCCGTGGAGTCACTGACCGACGAGATCGAGACCCGGGCCCAGGCCTACATCGACGAGATCGATCGCCAGGGCGGCGTGATCGCCGCCATCGAGAAGGGCTACCAGCAGCGGGAGATCGAGCGCCGCGCCTACGAGCACCAGCGGGCGGTCGAGAAGCACGACCGCGTGGTGGTGGGCGTCAACGACTTCGTGCTCGACGAGGAGGCACCAGTCGAGGTCGCGACCATCGACCCCGCGCTCGAGCGCGACCAGGTCGGCCGGCTCCGCGCCATGCGCAGCCGCCGCAGCGCCGACGAGCACGCCCGGACCATCCGCGCCCTGGCCGACGCTGCCCGCGAGACCGACAACCTCCTGCCCCCCATCCTGGCCGCGGTGAAAGCCCTGGCCACCGTCGGAGAGATCGCCGACACCATGCGTGGGGTCTTCGGCGAGTACGTACCGTCGCGGACCCTCTGACGATCCCGCCCCGTCGATCCCACAGCTAGACTGTTGATTCCAGAGCGGTTTTGGGTTCCGATGGGTTGAGGGGCTCGGCAGCCGTAACGGCCGGTCCGCGGAGGGACGACATGCCGGTCACCAAGAGTGAGCTCATCGAGCAGCTTTCCGAGTCCCTGAAGTTGCCCAAGGGAAAGGCCGAGCTGGTCGTCAACGTGATGTTCGATGCCATGGTCGGCGCGCTCGAGCGCGGCGAACGTATCGAGATCCGCGGCTTCGGCAGCTTCGAGGTCCGGAGCTACAAGCCGTACGAAGGCCGCAACCCGCGCACCGGTGAGCCGGTGCAGGTCAAAGCCAAGCGACTACCGTTCTTCAAGGTCGGCAAGGAGCTGCGCGAGCGCGTCAACGCCTCGACCGGCGCCCTCGAGCAAGACCACGACGATCACGACGACGAAGGTGGCGACGACGAAAACGACGACGTCGGCGACGACGCCACCGACTGAGCCGCGTCCGGCGTCCACGCCGCGGCCATCGCCGCCTCGAGCTGTCGCGTCCGCGAACCCCACGCCCCGACGTGACGGACGAGCGCGCGCCACAGCCGCAGCTTCTGATCGGCCAGGACCTCGGAGCCCGAGACCCGCGCCGCGTACATCTCGAGCACGTCGGGATCGAAGAGCACCAGGCTCATCCACCGCCGCCAGCCCGGGCCGGCCTGGTAGAGCAGCCTCGCCAGCCAGCGATCGAGGGCGAGCTCGCGGCCGACCGTGGCGCGGCGCAGAGCGCGGCGGTACCCGCGGAAGGCCACGCCGCCATCGGTGAGCGCCCGGGCCACGGTGTCGCCCGCGACCTGGGCCTGCTCCATCGCCACCGCGATGCCCTCGCCGGTGAGCCCGTCGATGCCGGCGGCGTCGCCGACGGTGAGCAGGCGCGGCGCCGAGACCGGCGCGCCCGGATCGTAGCCCCAGACCGGCCAGCCTCGTGCGCCCCGCGCCGGCAGCGCGATGCCGTACGGCGACAGCCCGTCGCGCAACAGCCGCAGCAGCTCGGGGCCGCCCTTACGCGACGACGGGTAGTGCATGAGGCCGACGTTGGCGCGGCCGCCCTTGACCGGGAACACCCAGAGGTAGCCGCGCAGGCCGGCGCTCATGGGCGTGAAGTCGTAGACCATCGCGGTGTCGGTGAGCTGGGCCGGCAGCTCCTGCATGAACAGGCGATGGGGCATGGCCTTGGCGTTGCCGGTGAGGTGCTTGCGCACCACCGACGCCGCACCGTCGGCACCCACGACGACGCGGGCCAGGAGCTCCTCGCCGCTCTCGAGCCGCACGGTCACGGCCTCGCGATCGACGCGCACGCTCTCGACGGCGGCGCCCACCCGCACCTCGACGCCGCGGGCCTGGACCTGCTCGACCAGGCTCCGATCGAACTCGATGCGGCGGATGACGTTGACCGGGCGCCCCATGGTCACCGTCCGCACGAAGCCGCCCATACGCACGCGGGCCTGGGCCGAGGGCACGAACGGCACCGTCAGGCGCAGGTCGAGCGCGGCCAGGGCCTCGTCGCAGTGGCCGGTGAGGCCGCCTCCGCACGGCTTGTCGCGCGGGAAGTCGTAGCGCTCGAGGACCACGACGTCCTTCACGCCGTGCTGATGCAGCCTCGCCGCCGTCGACGTGCCGGCTGGTCCGGCCCCGACGACGATCACGTCAAACACCCGTGCCACGCCGCCCTATACCACGACCCTTGCCCTTGCCTTGCCCTTCTACGATCCGAGGCCGGTCACAGCCCGGCGTGCGCCTCGACCACCACCCTCACCGTCAACGCCCCCGACGGCACCACGTCTCCCATCTCGACCAGGATCGACGAGCCGACGATGATGTTGAACGGCGTCTTGTAGTCGTTCATGAAGCTGGCCAGGTTGGCGCGGCCCATCGGATCGAAGTCGATGGGCGTGAGCGAGCGGGTCTGGCCGGGCGGCACCGCCGGCACGGTGCCGACCCGCTTGGCGCGGGCGTCGGGCGACATCACCGTGGACGGCGCCGCGTAGACCACCATCTCGGGGGTCTCGATGTTCATCGTGTTGGCGCTGACCTCGAAGTTGATCGCGTCGATGGTCACGTCCAGCACCGGCTGATCCTCGATCGTCGACAGCTCCGGCTTCTCCATCTCGAGATCGATGGCGTTGTAGAGCGAGACGAAGAGCGTGAGGTCGCAGGTCAGGGACTGGGCGTCGCACTGGGCGATACAGGTGCCCTCCTCGCACGCCTGCTGCGCCGCCGCGGCGCACGGATCGGGCGAGGTCGTGCAGGTCTGGTTGATCAACGCGTCGGCGTTCATCAACCCCCATTGCGCCGAGTCGATCGTGAACTGCTTGGACGGCAGGGTCAGGTCGAACTCGGTGATGTCGGGGTCGATCAGGCCGCAGGCCCCGAGGGGCACGGCCAGGGCAGCCACGAGCAAGCGATGCATGATCAAGCGAAGCCTCCCAGACCGACGATCGTACCACCCGAAACGCGTGCTCGCGAAGGGCGTGATCTCGGGCACCGTCGCGCGCGCGGGGCGACGCCTCTGTCCCTACACGCGGACCGCCTTCACAGCGAGGCGACGACGGACTCGGCGAGGCTCCACGGATCCTGGCGGCGCTCGACGACGGCGCCGGCAAGCCCGTCCAGCCCGCCCCGCGACGCCAGCGCGCGGTCAGCACGATCGGCGAGGAGCGCGCGCACCAGCTCGGCGATCTGCGCCTGGGCCCGGGCCCGGGCCCGGCGGACGCCGCCCTCGCCGGTCCACGTGCGCTCGCGATGACGCTCGACGGCCTCGGCCAGCTCGGCGATGCCCGAGCCTTTGCCCAGGCCGCGGTTGGCGATGGTGCGGATGATCTCGACGTCCTTGCGATCGCCGTCGGCGCGCAGATCGAGCATGTGCAGGAGGTCACGCTCGGTGCGATCGGCGCCCTCGCGATCGGCCTTGTTGACGGCCAGCACGTCGGCGATCTCGAGGATGCCGGCCTTGATGGCCTGGATGTCGTCGCCGAGGCCGGGCACGGTCACCACCACCGAGGTGTGCGCCGCCTTCATCACGTCGACCTCGTCCTGGCCGACGCCGACCGTCTCGATCAGCACACGGTCGTAGCCCATGGCGTCGAGCACGGCGACCACGTCGAAGGTCGAGCGCGACAGACCGCCCAGGTGGCCGCGGGTCGCCAGCGAGCGGATGAACACTCCGTCGTCGGTGGCGTGACGCTGCATGCGGATGCGATCGCCGAGGATGGCGCCGCCCGAGAACGGCGAGGTCGGATCGACCGCCACCACGCCGACGCGCTCGCCGGCGGCGCGGTAGTGAGCGATGAGCCCGTCGACGACGGTGCTCTTGCCGCCGCCCGGATTGCCGGTGATGCCGACGATGTAGGCCTTGCCGGTGTGCGGGAACAGGGCCTTGAGCGCGTCGAGCGCCGAGGGACGACGGTCGTCGACCTCGCGCATGAGGCGGGCGCCAGCGCGGATGTCGCCGGCCAGGATGCGGGAGACGTCGATCATGGCTTCTTCTTGAACCGCTGCTCGGGGCCGGCGGGTGTGTAGTACTGGAGGCCGAGCGTGTCCTCGGTGGCCTCGAAGCTGTGCTCGACGCCGGCCGGCACCTGGATCGCCGAGCCCGGCTTCACCGTCACCGCCACGCCGGCGATGGTCATGGTGCCGCCGCCGCCGTCCAGCAGCAGCACCTCGGTCTCCTTGGCGTGGACATGCGGCGGCACCTTGGCGCCCTTGGCGATCTGCTGCCAGCTCAGGGAAACGGCGCCGCCGGCGGCCGGAGGCTCGACGAGGATGGTGGTGGCGCCGCCTGGACGCGGGAAGAGCTTGCCGGTGTCGGCCTTCACCACCGTCACCTGCGGCTCTCCCTTCCTGAGCGGGCCGGTCAGCGCGACCGCCTTGCCCGGTAACGCGCCGGCGCGCAGCGTGCCCTCGCGACCACCGGGCACGAACGCCACCGTCGCCTGCAGGATGGGGCCGGGCTCGATCGCCAGACGGGCACCCTTGGGCACGATGATCACGTCGCCGGGGCCGGCGGTGAGCTGCTTGCCACCGGCGACGCGGATCGTGACGATCGACACCGACGACATCGTCCACAGCTCGAGGCGCTCGGCCTCGCGGCCACCGACCTTGATCTCACCGCGGGAGTTGACCTCGGCCAGCGACAGCGCCGGGTTGCCGGTGTTGGTCTCGTCGAGGAGCACGGCGATGTCGACGCCGGCCTGGGCCCGGTGCGGCACGAAGAGGCGATCGACGACGTTCTGCATCGCCGGCGCCGCGAAGTGGAAGGGCAGCTCGATGCCTTGCCCGGCCAGCGGCGGCGCCCACGGGTAGGCGGCCAGCACCGCCGCCAGACACCGCCCCAGCGAGTCGTCATCGGTCGTGTTGGCCGTGATCTCGACGGCGGCGCCGGGCCCGGCCGGGGCCCCCACCGAGATGAACGCGCGCACGTCGCCGGCGAGCCGGAAGTCGTCGGCGGCGGCCGCGGCCCAGCACTGGTTGGCGACCGGGGCGAGCTGATTCATGGCCACCTCGATGGCAGCGATACGCTCCTCCTCGGGCACCTCCTCGATCAGCGGGCGATCGGGCTCGAGGCCCGTGCCCTCCTCGGCGGCGTCGGGCGCTGGCGCCGGCGTCGGCTGCTGCGGGCGCGGCGGATCGCTACAGGCCAGGAGCGCGCACAGCGCGAGCCCCGCACCCGATCGCGTCACTGGGCCTCGGCGCGCGGGCGGACGTACTCCTCGATCCAGCCCACGATCTCCTGGGTGGTGGTGCCGGGCGTGAAGACGCGGGCCACACCCAGCCCGACCAGCTTGACCAGGTCGTCCTTGGGCACGATGCCGCCGCCGAACACGACCATGTCGGTCACGCCGCGCGCCCTGAGCGCGTCCATGACCGCCGGGAACAGGGTCATGTGCGCGCCCGACATGATCGAGAGCCCGACCGCGTCGACCGACTCCTGCACCGCCGTCGCCGCGATCATCTCGGGGGTCTGGTGGAGGCCGGTGTAGACCACCTCGTAGCCGGCGTCGGCGAGGGCGCGAGCCACCACCTTGGCGCCACGGTCGTGACCGTCGAGGCCAGGCTTGGCGACAAGGATGCGGAGCTTGCGTGACGGAGCCGGAGTTGCGTCGGTCATTGGAACCTCTGGTCGAATCTCTAGCGGCCGTCTCGCGCCGCACGCGCCAGCAAGCTACGGGCGATGACGATGCGCTGGATCTCGCTGGTCCCCTCGTAGATGCGCGTGACGCGGACATCGCGGCAGGCGCGCTCGATGGGGAAGTCGGTGGTGTAGCCGTAGCCCCCGTGCACCTGCAAGGCGATGTCGCAGATGAGGCCGGCCTTCTCGGTCGCGAACAGCTTGGCCATCGCCGCGACGTCGCCGAAGCTCTGCCCGCTCTCCTTGAGCGCCGCGGCGCGCAGGGTCATGAGGGTAGCGGCATCGAGCCAGGTGGCGGCGTCGGCAAGCATGTTGCCGACCGCCTGGTGCTTGAGGATGGGCACGCCGAACTGCACGCGCTCGCCGGCGTAGCGCACCGCGGCCTCGAGGGCGCCACGGGCGATGCCGATGGCCTGGCTGGCGATGCCGATGCGGCCTCCGTCGAGCGCCATCATGGCCAATCGAAAACCGCCACTCACGCCGCCCAGCACGGCGTCGTCGCCGACCTCGACCCCGTCGAGCACGAGCTGCGCCGTCGACGAGCCGTGCAGTCCCATCTTGTCCTCGAGCCGTCCCACGATCAGGCCCTTCGCGCCGCCCTCGACCAGGAAGGCGGTGATGCCCTTGTGACCGGACCCTGGCTCGGTCATGGCCCAGACCACCATCACGCCGGCGCGGTCGCCGCTGGTGATCCATTGCTTGGTGCCGGTCAGGCGCCAGCCGCCGGCGGTGCGCTCGGCGCGGGTGGTGAGGCCGGCCGGATCCGATCCGGCCTGCGGCTCCGACAGGGCGAAGGCGCCGCACACCGCCTGGCCCGAGACCAGCCGCGGCACGTGGCGCGTGCGCTGGCCCTCGTCGCCCATGCGCGAGATCAGCTCGGCCACCATGTTGGTCACCGACACCGCGACCGCGACCGAGGCGTCGCCGCGGGCCAGCTCCTGCATGGCCAGCGAGTACGCCACCACGCCAGCGCCGGCGCCGCCCAGCTCCTCGGGCACGGCGACGCCGAGCAGGCCCAGGTCGCCGAGCTCGCGCAGCTCGGCCTCGGGGAACGTGCTCTCCTTGTCGCGGGCGTGCGCGGCCGGCATCAGCCGGCGCTCCGCGTACTCGCGCGCGGTCTTCTGGACCGCGCGTTGCTCCTCGGTGAGCGCCAGATCCATCTACAGGTCGCCCTCGTCGTCGGACTCGGACGCCGCCGGATTGTACACGAACGACAGCTTGGCGACCTTGCCGCGCGGATCGGTCAGGGCCCAGGCCAGGGCCCGGCCCTGCGCGCAATCGGCCCAGGCGTCGTCGAACCCGTTGGGCGAGGCGAAGCCCACCGACTGGACCTTGCCGCGGGTGCCGACGTAGATCGTCACCGTCACGTTGGTCGGTTCCGCGGTCGCCGCCGTCTTGGCGCACTCGCCCAGCTCCTTGAACTTGCCACCGACCGCCCGCACCGCCTGATCCTCGCTCCACGCCAGCGCGCCCGACCCCGCCGAGAACTCCACCGGCGCCGAGACGTGGGCCTTGCCGCCCTTGGGCTTGCCGAAACTGAGCTGACGGGCGATGTCGAGCACGCACTTCTCGATGGTCCACGCCCCGAGGTCGCTGCGGATCAGCCGGACCTGGGCCATGGCGCCGTCGGCGGCGACGTCCCAGCGCAGCTCGATGCCGCCGCCGAGCCAGCGCCGGCGACCGACGTTGTCGGCGTAGCAGGCTTCGAGGGCCGCGGCGTGGGGCTGGATGGCCCGGGTCACCGCGTCGGGGTCGATCTTGCCGCGGGTCGAGACGATCTCGACCCCGTCCTCGTCCTCGGGCGGCGGGGCGTCGGGCTCGCCGTTGTCCTCGACCGGCGGCGGCGTGGCGATGATCGGCTCCTGCTTGGGCTTGCCGCCGCAGGCGGCCACCACCGGGACGGCCGAAAGCGCGGCGAGGAGCGCGGCGACGAGCGGGTACGGCTGCGTCATGTCACATCGACTCGAAGGCGAAGGTGTAGGACCAGTCGAGATCGATCGGCACGTCGCCGAAGTCGATCTGCTCCACCTGCGCGATCACGCACTGCTCGACGTCGGGGTTCTTGATGCTCGACTCCGAGACCGCGACGCTGCGGGCCTTGCCGCTCTTGGCGATCACGAACGACAGCGAGACATGGCCGTGTGCGTTCTTCGAGATCTTGCCGGCGTTGACGGCGTCGGCCAGGCAACGCGCCGCCGCCCGCCGCTTGTTGTCGAGCGCGCGCTTGATGGCGTCGAGGGTCTCGGGCGGACACATGCCATCGGCGCAGGGATCCTGACAGGGGTCACCCTCGTAGTCGGGGCCGCCGCTGCCGGTGACCTCGCCCGTGGTGTCGGCCTTCTTCTGCCCGCCGCCGCAGCCGCCCGCGACGAGCGCGAGCCCCAGACATCCGACGATCGTGAACTTGCGCATGGTGTCCTTCCTCCTCGTGACGGGTGGTCACAACCCCTTGGCCAGAGCATTGGCGATCACCAGTCGCTGGATCTCGCTGGTGCCCTCGTAGATCTCGGTGATCTTGGCATCGCGGAAGTGACGCTCCACCGGGTACTCGGTGACGTAGCCGTTGCCGCCGAAGACCTGGATGGCCTCGCGCGCCGCCTTGTTGGCGATGTCGGATGCGAACAGCTTGGCCATCGCCGCTTCCTTGTTGAACGGCAGCTTCTGATCCTTGAGCCAGGCCGCGCGCCATGTGAGCAGCCTCGCCGCCTCGATCTCGGTGGCCATGTCGGCCAGCTTGAACTGGATGGCCTGGTGCTGGGCGATGGGCTTGCCGAAGGTCTTGCGGGTCTGGGCATAGCCCAGCGAGTCCTCGAGGGCGGCGCGGGCGATGCCCACCGCCTGGGCGGCGATGCCGATGCGGCCGCCGTCGAGCGTCGACATCGCCACCTTGAAGCCGACCCCGGGCTCGCCGAGCAGGTGATCGGCAGGCAGACGCACATCGTCGAGGAAGATCTGGCACGACTTCGAGCCGCGGATGCCGAGCTTGTCATCGGGTGGGCCGCAGCGCACGCCCTTGTGGTCCATGGGCAGGATGAAGGCGGTGATGCCCCTGTTGCCGAGCGTACGATCGGTCATCGCGAACAGCACGGCGACGTCGGCTACCGGGCCGTTGGTGATCCAGTTCTTGATCCCCGAGATGACCCACTCGCTGCCATCGCGCGTGGCGGTGGTGCGCTGGGCCGCCGAGTCGGATCCGGCCTCGGGCTCGGACAGCGCGAAGCAGCCGAGCTTCTTGCCGGTGGCGAGGGGCACCAGCCAGGTCTGCTTCTGCGCGTCGGTGCCGAAGCGGTGGATGGGGTCGCAGGCCAGCGAGTTGTTGACGCTCATGATCACGCCGGTCGAGGCGCAGGCCCGGCTGATCTCCTCCATGGCGAGCGCGTAGCTGACGTGATCCATGCCGGCGCCACCCCACTGCTCGGGGATGGCCATGCCGAGGAAGCCCAGCTCGGCCATCCGCTTGACCAGCTCGGCGGGGTGGCGGTGCTCGCGGTCGATCTCGGCGGCCTTGGGCAGCACCTCGGCCTGCGCGAAGTCGCGCGCCGTCTTCTGCACCAGGACTTGCTCTTCGGTCAGCGTGAACTGCATGGTCGACTTCGTCCTCAGCGTCCGATGAACTTCGCTGCGCGCTTCTCGAGGAAGGCCGACATGCCCTCCTGCTGATCGTGCGACGCGAACAGGAGCCCGAAGGCCTGCTGCTCCATGGTGAGCGACGCGTCGAGCGGCATCGACTGGCCCTGGTGGATGAGGCGCTTGCACGCCGCCACCGCCAGCGGGCCGTTGGCGGCGATGCGCGCCGCCAGCTCCTTCACCTTGCCGAGCAGCTCGGCGGCCGGGAAGACCGCGTCGATGAGCCCGATCGCCTTGGCCTCGGCGGCGTTGACCATGTCTCCGGTGAAGCACAGCTCCTTGGCCTTGGCCACTCCGACGCGGCGCGCCAGGCGCTGGGTGCCGCCGAACCCGGGGATCACGCCGAGCTTCACCTCGGGTTGACCGAAGCGGGCGTGGTCGGCGGCGTAGATGAAGTCACAGGCCAGGGCCAGCTCGCAGCCGCCGCCCAGGGCGAAGCCGTTGACCGCCGCCACCCAGGGCTTGTGGGACGACTCGATGGTGTGGCCCAGGTTGCCGCCCATCTCGGAGAAGGCCTGCGCCTGGGCCGGCCCCAGGACCTTCATCTCGGCGATGTCGGCGCCGGCCACGAAGGCCTTGGCGCCGGCGCCGGTGACACACACCACGCGCACGTCCTCGCTCAGCTCGAGGTCACCCGCGGCCTCGGTGAGCTCGGCGATGACGCGCGACGAAAGCGCATTGAGGGCGGCCTCGCGGCGGATGGTCACGATGGCCAGCGGCCCCTCGTGCTCGACGGTGAGAGTCTCGTAGGACATCCGGCGGGGACGATACTCCCGTGAGGGAGAAATGAGAACCGGATGAGAGGAACTCACGTGCTCTGAGGGCCTCGGCCACCGGAACACCGCAACCCCACACGCATCCGACGCCCGCCCGGGTTGTGAGATCCTGTCGCATGGTCAGAGCAGTCCTGGCGATGCTGGTGGTGTGCGCCGTGACGGCCGAGGCGTCGGCGACGCCCACCACGCTGCCCGGCCTCGACGTCACGGTCGACCTGCCGCCCGGCGTCACGATCACTCGCAGCGACGGTGGCTGTCAGCTGTGGGCGTCGGGGACCGCCGCGACGTACGGACAGACCGGGTCCGGCGCGTTCTCGCCGCTGGGTTACTGGGTTCCAGACAGCTGGTTCCCGGTGTGGGGCATCGCCGAGTCCCGCGGCGTGCGCGAGCTGCGCATGTGCCGCGAGCTCGACGCCGGATCCTCCACCATGGTCATCGTGGTCGCCACGATGCCGCAGGGAACCGAGATCGGCGCTCACCTCAGCGGCGTGATCAAGGCCCTCGAGGCCGAGCTCCAGCGGGTGGGTGCGCCCCTCATCGATTACAGCGGCGACATGGACGTCCTGCTCCGATCGCTCGAGGAGGAAACCCGCAACTTTCGCCGGGCGCTGGACGCCCAGAACGCGCGCAAGGCAGCCGCTTCCGAGCCGACGGCCCGCACCGAACCGAGCGCAGTCCCCGAGCGCTCGTCGACGCGACGCGTGGCCGAGCCCGAGGATCGGGCGCCACGATCGCCGGCCGGCTACGACGGACTCCGCGTCGGCGTCGACCTGGCCGTGCTGTCGCTCGAAGGCGACGGCATCCAGGAAGGCAACCGGATGGGCGCGTCGCTCGCGCTGCCGCTGCGCTACCGGCGCAGCGGCGCCAAGGCGGGTTGGGTGTACGGCGGCCGCATGGCCGCCGGCCTCGTCGGCGACCTCCTGGTCGGCGCTGGCCACGGAGCCCTCGGCGTCGCCATGGGCCAACCCCGTAGCCAGGGGGCGCTGGTCATGGTGGTGGGCGGCGACCGCGCGCCCGTCGGCTCGCCGCTGGCGACCCAGGACGGCGGCTTCGCCGGCCTCCAGGTGCTGCTCCGATTCCCGCTCGATCACCTCTCCGCGCTCGAGGCCACCGCCACGATGGTCGCCGGCGCCCACGGCCGCGGCAACTGGCTGGAGCTCTCGCTGGTCAGCCGCCGCTTCTCGTCGCTCAGCGTGGTCGCAGGCGTCGAGCGCCGCTCATGGGACGACGGCATGTCGTCCCTTGGCGGCCAGCTCGGGGTCGGGTTCTGATCCGCAGGCCCCCGACCTCGGACCTCGGGCCTCGGCCAGCGCGGGGCCGAAGCCGAAAACGAGAACGGGCCCCGGTCTGTTCTGACCGAGGCCCGCGGTCCGAGGCCCGAGGCCCCGGCTTCCCTCAGTCGTTGGCCTCGTCGTGGTCCCCGCCCTTGCCGCCCTTCTTGCCCTTGCCGGCGATCTTGCCCAGCTTGCCGCGCATGAGGTCGCCGAGAGTGGCGCCGCCCGCGTTGGGCGAGCTGTAACCCTGAGCGTCGGCCATCTCCTTGGCCCGGGCCGCGCCCTTGATCGACAGGGCGATCTTGCGCTCGGCCGCGTCGGTCGAGAGGATCTGGATCTTCACTTCCTGGTTGGGGTTGAGGACCGCGCGCGGGTCCTCGACGTGCTCCTCGGAGATCTCCGAGACGTGGACCAGACCCTCGACGCCCTTCTCCCGCTCCCCGAAGGCGCCGAAGTCGAGCACCTTGAGGACCTTGCCATCGACGATCTTGCCGATCGGGTAGTCGAACGGGATGCGGTCCCACGGATCGGCGACCAGCTGCTTGATGCCGAGCGAGATCTTGGGCTTCTCGCCGTCGCTGGTGTCGATGTTGAGCAGCACGGCCTCGACGTCGTCACCCTTCTGGAAGAGCTCCGAGGGGTGCTTGACCCGCTGGGTCCACGACATGTCGCTGATGTGGACCAGGCCGTCGATGCCTTCCTCGATCTCGACGAAGATACCGAAGTCAGCCATGTTGCGGACCTTGCCCTTGACCACGGTACCGGGCGGGTACTTCTCGGTGAGCTGCTCGTAGGGGTTGGGCTCGAGCTGCTTCATGCCGAGCGAGATACGGTTCTGCTTGACGTCGACGTCGAGCACGACCGCCTCGACCATGTCGCCCACGGCCACCATCTTCGACGGGTGCTTGACCCGGCGGGTCCACGACATCTCGCTGATGTGGACCAGGCCCTCGATGCCTTCCTCGAGCTCGATGAACGCGCCGTAGTCCTTGAGCGAGACCACCTTGCCGCGCACCACCGTGCCGGGGATGTACTTCTCGGCCGCGCGGCTCCACGGATCCTCGCTGATCTGCTTGAGGCCCAGGCTGACACGCTCGGTGTCGGCGTTGAACTTCAAGACCTTCACGCGGACGTGATCGCCGACCTGGAACAGCTCGGACGGGTGGTTGACCCGGCCCCAGCTCATGTCGGTGATGTGGAGCAGACCGT
>SXJR01000281.1 GCA_005779305.1 Myxococcales bacterium | reverse complement strand
GCCGCCGCCGCCGCCGCCGCCCAGCGCGCCGCTGACGTCGGTCGCGGGCTCGCCGACGGACGTCATCGCCGCCCAGGTCGGAATCGTCGTGTCGGTCGCCGCCGACGGCGCGCTCGTCGCCGCCGGCGACGAGCTGATCCGCTTCAAGGGCAGCGCGGCCAACGAGCAGAAGATGGTCGGCCTCGACTACGACATCGACGTCCGCGTGCCCAAGCAGATCGCCGACGCGACCAAGGCGCGCGACGCCGCGGCTGCGGCCGGGCGCCCGACGACCGCGTTCGACGCCACCATCGCTGAGCGGCAGAAGCGCCTCGACCAGAAGACCGCTGACCGCATCGCCCTCAAGCAGCAGATGGAGTCGTTGATCGTGAAGGCGCCGGTCGCAGGGACCGTCTCGATCAAGATCGCCAAGAACCAGCGCACCAGCGCCGATCAGGTGGTGGCCACGGTGACGCCAGCGCCGATCCTGTCGGCCACGTTCACGCTGCCGCCCGGCTGGACCGGCAAGACGCCCGCGGTCGACGCCTCGGTCCGGGTCGCCGTCAAGGCGGCGCCCGATCAGAAGGCCAACTGCACGGTGAGCGCGCTGGCGCTGCCGGCGATCACGGTGGTCTGCCCGCCCGACGCCGGCATCGTCGACGGCACCGAAGTCGTCCTCGAGTAATCGCAGATCTGGGGCGGGGTGCGGTGGCGCCGGCGGGGGACCTCGGGTGGTGCCCCGTGGCTCCGCGCGATCAAGGCTTGCAGCCCGGTGCCGGTGCAGAGCGGGCTTCGGCGTGTCCTTCGCGCGCTCCTTCCCGACCTCACACCTGGACGTAGCCCTTGCCCGTCTTCTCGCGCACCAGCTTCTCGGCCTCCTTCGCCGCGGCCGCGGGGCTCGCCAGCTTCTTGTCCTTGCGCGTCCCGTCGGTGCCGAGCCGCCCGAACGTCACCGACAGCGTCGACCCGACGACGCGCACCTCCCAGAACTTCGACGACGTGCCCGCGACCATCTCGAACCGTCGGCCACCCTTCGCGGGCTTTTTCGCGGCCGCAGCGGGCTTCTTCGCGGCGGGCTTCTTCGCGGCGGGCTTCGCCGCCTTGCCGCCGGCCTTCAGCTTCGCGAGGTGCTCGGCGGGGTTCCCGGACCAGTCACCCGCCTTCGGGAACACGTCCTGGCGGTTGTCATCCCACCGCAGCTTGCCGGTCTCGAGCAGCACCACGTACTTCTCCACCGCCTCGCGGAACGACGCGCCGAGCACGACGAGATCGCACTCGGTCACGAACGTTGTCACTTGTCCCGCGGCGCCCTTTGGGCCGGGCTCGAAGTCGAGGTACGTGTTGTCGCCGTCCCACCACTGCGAGCCTGCGATCGGGATCCGCTTCGGGTACCACAGTCCCAGCTTGTGCTTGCCGTCGTCGCTGACCTCCTTGATCACGCGCTGGTCCTCGTCCATGCCGCGCTCTTCCTCGTAGCGCGTGACGATCGTGTGGAGCGGAGCGAGCGGCGAGCAGCCTGGCATCCACGGGAACGTGGGGTCGCTCTCCTGCCCATCGTGGAGCAGCAGGCTGTCGCGGAAGTCGTCGGGGAACTTCATCCCCAGCTTCTTCTCCGCCGCCGCGAGGTCCTTCTTGGTCGCGCCGGGCCGGAGCTTGAGCGATCCCGCGCGTGCGTTCTTGGTCCAGGTCTCGAGACGGTCCCAGAGGTCCTTCATATAGTGCGACGGTGGCGCAATATCCTCGGAAAGCAAAGCAGGAGGGTACGCTCGATGGGGCGCGGTTCGTCCGGCCCGGCTTCGGGTGGACTCCCGACGACGACCTCGCGTTCGCGCTCGGCCACCCGCATCGCCAGTCGTTCGAGGGAGAGGCGACACCGATGGAGGTCGAGGCGGCGCGGGCGGTGCTCGCAACGCGCGTGAAGAGCCTGATCTCGCCGGAGGACCAGCCGCTCGTCGCGAAGCTCGAGGCCCAGGTCGGCCCCGAGGTCATCGTCGACGCGCTCGTCGAGGCGCTCGAGCGGCTCAAGGACGAGGACTTCCAGCGCTGGAACCGGGCCGCGATCCAGCTCGTGCGCTGGGGCGTCGGGTTCGCGCTCCTGCGCTGCCCCGCCCCGGTCGGCGTGGCGCAGCGCAAGCGCCTCGAGGCGACGTATGTGCGCGCGAAGGCGGCGAGGAAGCAGGACCAGCCAGGTCAGGTCGAGCAGATGCTCGACGTCGTGCTGCACGGCGCCGCCGGCGCGGAACGCAGCGGCCAACGCTACGAAGGCTCCGTCCAGCCGTTCGATCTGCTGTTCGTCCACGACGATCCCGCGTACGTCCTCGCGCAGGTGCAACGCCACAGATTCGAGCCCCTGTGGCGCCCGTGGGCGCGGCTCGCGTTCCTCGGCGGCGAGCCGGTGGTGAAGCACTACGCGAGCCACTGGCGCAAGATCCGCGACGCCGCCGAGGTCCGCGCGTTCGTCCGCGACTTCGGCAAGATCCGGTCGCCGTCGGTCGGTCGCGCGATCCGCGAGATCGCCGCGACCCCGGCGTCCCCGGCCGCCGAGGACGCCGCCGCGTGGTTGCGCGATCACCCGCGCGCCGGACGCTGATGATGTTCACGGTGGGGCAGGAGGTCGATGTTGACCGGTCCCTGGCTCCGTACCGGCGACGTCACTTCTTCGCCGGCGAGACCTTCTTGACCCGCAGGATCGGTCCGGTCATGCCGAACCCGAACGCGTCCTTGTCGACCTTGCCCTCGACCTCGACGGTCTGTCCGGCCACCAGGTCACGCGCGCCGTCGAGCTGGTACTGATCGCCGTCGGCGGTGACGAGGAGCCAGTGTCCACCCTCGAGGTCGCTGCGCTGCACCGTACCCGTGTACTTGGCCATGGCCGAAACGTAGCACGTGCTCAGTAGGTGAGGTCGTCGACGAGATAGGCGCCGTCGGCCGTGAGCGGTTGCTCGTAGACCGAGCCCGTGTACAGGTACACGTAGCGGGCGTAGTTCTCGGTGACCTTCTTCATGTACTCGCGGGTCTGCTGGTAGCTGACCAGCTCGACCAGCTCGTCGATGGGACGCGCGCCATTCTTGTCGAGCCAGCGCATCACCGGACGCGGCCCGCTGTTGAACGAGCCGGCGCCGAGCGGGATCTGGCCCTTGAACTTGGCCAGCAGGCTGCCGATGTACCAGGCGCCGGTCTGCACGTTGAGCTGCGGCGCGTAGAGATCTCCGGGCGCGTAATCGATGCCCAGGCGCTTCGCGACCCGGATCGTCGTCGCCGGGATCATCTGCAGGAGGCCCTGCGCGTCGGCGTACGAGAGCACGTGCGGGTCGTAGCCGCTCTCCTTGCGCATGATCGCGTAGAGGTAGTACGGCGGGCTCTTGCCCAGGTCCTGGTGTTGCTCGACCAGCGTCTTGTAGGCCTCGGGATAGGCGTGTTGCCACCAGAAGCGGGCCGGCCCTTCGGCCGGAGTGTCGAGAGCGCCGCCGTCGTAGGCGATCGCGAGTCTCCACGGCCGGGTCCAGTTGGAGCCGCGGCCGTAGCGATCGAAGAGCACGGCCAGCGCGTCGGCGCGTTTGTGCCGCTTCACGAACGCCTTCTCGGCGCGGGTCAGCTCCTTGCCGGCGTCGACGTCGAGCCCCGCGGCCTCGAGCTCGTCGAAGCGCACGATCGCGGGATCGCGGGCGACGGCAGGATCGGGCGTGGTCGCCACGTCCGGGCCGCGCGGCGCCGGCGGGCGCTCGCCGAACGGGCCGACCGGCTGACCCAGCTCCTTCAGGCGGGCCTGGGCCAGGAGCGCGTACCAGGCGAAGGGCCAGCGCTCGACGATCCGCTTGTACGCGTCGACCGCCTCGTCAGTCCGGCTCAGTCGCTGCACCGTACGCGCCCACCAGTAGAGACCCTTGCCACCCTCGAGCGAGGCGCCGCGCCTGGACAGCTTGTCGAGGTGGGGCAGGGCGGCGGCGTCCTCGCCGAGAAGAAAGTGCGACATGCCGAGAAACCACAACGCGTCGTCCATCCACTTGGACTTCGGATAGCGCCGGAGGGTCTCCTCGAGAGGCGCGATGGCGGCGCGGTAGTTGCCGCGGTTGAACTCGAGCCAGCCGGTCAGGTACTGCGCCTCCTCGGCCCACTCGGTGCGTGGATAGGTCGCGACCACCTGGCGATACCAGCGGATGGCGTCGTCGTCGCGATCGGCGCGCGACATGGCCCGGGCGCCGTGGAACAGGGCCTCGGCCGAGCCCATCTTGGGCGCGACCGAGAGCAGGAGCGTACCGGCGTCGCCGTAGCGCCGCCGCATCTTGTAGAGCGTGGTGCCCAGCCAGTAGTCGCGCCGGGTGCGGGTGGACTCGGCCTCGTCGTCGCCGATGAGCATCAGCTCGGCCACCGCCTCGTGCCAGAGGTGCGCGACCACGAGCCGTTGCGAGCGGTGGATGCGATCGCCGGCGTCGAAGGCCACCGCCGCGGCGCCGCCCTCGGCGACCAGCGTGCGCTCGGCGTCAGCGGCGAGCGGGTGGGCTGGGTACTGGCGCACGAAGTCGCGCAACGCGCCCTTGCGGGCCTTGCCGCTGGCGGCGAGGGCGATGCGGTATCGGGCGATGCCGAGGTCGCCATGTTCCTCGGCGCCGGCGGCGCTGGCGAGGCGGTTGTACTCCTTGGCTGCGGCCGCGCGGTCGCCGCCGTCCCACAGGCAGTCGGCGAGGCGCCAGGCGGCGTCGGCGGCGAAGCGCGAGCCAGGGTGTTTGCTGACGGCGCGGAAGTCCTCCGCGGCTTCGCGCGGCCGCCCGTCGAGCAGCGCGATCTGGCCGCGCACCCACCACAGGTAGTCGGGGTTGGCAAGCTGATCGGCGCGCACACCCTTCAGGCGGGCGGCGGCGCCGGCCAGGTCGCCGGCCTCGTAGGCGGTGAAGGCCTGGCCCAGCTTCTCGGCCGGTGTGGCGGCGCGACGCTTCGCGTCTGCGGGGCCGGCGGAGGCGGCGAGCAACGCGCCGGCGACCACGGTTGCTCGCCACATCGTTCGCGAAGTATACCGCGACCATGGCGACAGGCTCGTACCGTGGCCTCGACTACTTCGGCATCGAAGGGCTCTACACGGAGGAGGAGCGGGCGGTGCGCGACACCGTCCGCGACTTCGTGTCGGCGCGGATCATGCCGGGCATCGGCAAGCACTTCACCGCCGGCACCTTTCCGCACGAGCTGGTGCCGGTGTTCGGTGAAATGGGACTGCTCGGCCCGACGTTGACCGGCTACGGCTGCCCCGGCATCTCGCCGGTCGGCTACGGCCTCATCTGCCAGGAGCTCGAGCGCGGCGACTCGGGCATCCGCTCGTTCTGCTCGGTGCAGTCGAGCCTGGTCATGTACCCGATCCACGCGTTTGGCTCCGAGACCCAGAAGGACACGTACCTGCCGGCGATGGCGAGGGGCCAGCTCATCGGCTGCTTCGGCCTGACCGAACCTGACTTCGGCTCGAACCCGAGTGGCATGCTGACCACGGCCCGCAAGACCGACGGCGGCTACCTGCTCAACGGCACCAAGCGCTGGATCACCAATGGCTCGACCGCGCAGGTGGCGCTGGTGTGGGCCAAGCTCGACGGTGTCGTGCGCGGCTTCCTGGTGCCGACGAAGACCAGAGGGTTCACGGCGCGTGACATCCACGGCAAGTGGAGCCTGCGCGCGTCGGTGACCAGCGAGCTCGTCCTCGAGGACGTCGAGGTCGGCGAGGACGCCATCCTGCCCGGCGTGAGCGGCATGCGCGGGCCGCTGTCGTGCCTGTCGCAGGCGCGCTTCGGCATCTGCTTCGGCGTCGTCGGTGCGGCCATGGCCTGCTACGACGAGGCGCTCTCGTACGCCAAGGATCGCGTCCAGTTCTCGCGGCCGATCGCCGGCTACCAGCTGGTACAGCAGAAGCTGGTCGACATGGTCGGCGAGATCACCAAGGCCCAGCTCCTGTGCCTGCAGATGGGCCGGCTCAAGGAAGCGGGCACCATGCGTCCGGCCCAGGTCTCGCTGGCCAAGCGCAACAACGTCAGCATGGCGCGCGACATCGCCCGCGACGCCCGCGACATCCTCGGCGCCAACGGCGTGACCGACGAGTACCAGTGCGGCCGCCACATGCTCAACCTCGAGAGCGTCTACACCTACGAGGGCACGCACGACATCCACACCCTCGTCGTCGGCCAGGACGTCACCGGCCTGGCGGCGTTCGATGGCTGACGCGCGCCCCAGCGTGCTGGTGATCGCCGGGCTCGATCCGTCGGGCGGGGCCGGCCTCATCGCCGACGTGCGGGTGTGCGAGCAGCACGACTGCCGGCCGATCGGCGTCGTCACCGCGCTCACCGAGCAGACCACCGCCGAGGTCCGCGCCGCTAACCCGGTGACCGCCACCATCGTCGGCGACCAGCTGCGCATGATCCTCACCGACATCGAGGTCGCGGCGGTGAAGATCGGCATGCTGGGCAGCGAGGCGATCGCCGACGAGGTCGCCCGCGCGCTCGAGCTGACCGCGGCGCCGGTGGTGTGGGATCCGGTGCTGCGCGCCAGCGCCGGCCGGGCGCCGCTCTACGCCGGCGACGCGGCGCGGGCGATCGAGCTGCTCGATGGCCACACCGCGCTGTTCACCCCCAACTCCGAGGAGGCCCACGCGCTGACCGGCATCCGCATCGACTCGGTGGGCGACGCCGTCGCCGCCGGCCTGGCGCTCTACCAGCGCGGCATGGGCGCGGTGCTGGTCAAGGGCGGGCACTGGGGCGGCGCCGCCGAGGCCATCGACGTGCTGGTCACGCCCGACGGCCACGAGGAGCTGCGGGCGCCGCGCTTCGCCACCGACGGGCCCATCCACGGCACCGGCTGCGCGCTGTCGACCGCGATCGCCTGCGAGCTCGCCGCCGGCTCGCCGCTCGGCGCCGCCTGCCGGGCAGCCAAGGCGTACGTGGCGGCGCTCATCGCCGACGCGGTCTACCCCGGCCGCGGCCGCGGTGCGGTGCTGTGATGGCGGCGGTGGCGACTGGCTCCGGGCGCACGATCGTGATCACCGGTGCCACCGGCATGGTGGGCAAGCCGCTGGTGAAGGCGCTGCTGGCGCGCGGTGACCGGGTGGTGGCGCTGGTGCGTGACGCGACCCGGGCGCGGTCGGCGCTCGGTGAGGGCGCCGAGCTCGAGGCCTGCGAGCTGGAGAGCGCGGGCCCGTGGCAGGCGCGCCTGGCCGGCGCCTCGGCGATCGTGCACCTCGCCGGCGAGCCCATCGCCGGCAAGCGCTGGGACGCCCAACACAAGCAGAAGGTCCGCGACAGCCGGGTCGAGTCGACCCGGCTCATCGTCGAGGGCATCGCGGCGCTGGCCGCCGACGCTCGTCCGCGCGCGCTGGTCTCCGCCTCGGGCGCCGACTACTACGGCTTCGCCAACCGCCAGATGGACGACGACGATCCGGTCGACGAGCGAGCGCCCGAAGGCGACGAGTTCCTGTCGCGCGTGTGCAAGGCGTGGGAGACCGAGGCCGTCGCCGCCGAGGCGCTGGGCGTGCGGGTGGTGCGCATGCGGACCGGCGTGGTGATCGGGCCCGGCGAGGCGATGGCCAAGATGACCACGCCCTTCAAGCTGTTCGCCGGCGGCCGCATCGGCTCGGGCGAGCAATGGTTCTCGTGGATCTCGCTCGCCGACGCCGTGGCCGCGTATGCCACGGCCGTCGACGACGATCGATGGCGTGGCCCCATCAACCTGGTCGCGCCCGAGACCGTGCGCAACGCGGCGTTCGCCCGCGCCATGGGCAAGGCCATGGGCCGGCCGTCGTGGCTGCCGGTGCCGGCCTTCGCGCTGCGCGCCGCCGTCGGCGAGCTCGCCGAGTACCTGCTCGAGGGCCGCCGCGTGGTCCCGGCCGCCCTCCAGCGCCTCGGCTTCACGTTCACGCACCCGAACCTGGCCTCCGCTCTCGGCGCTGCCCTCGCCCGTTCGTCCTGATTCTTCGACTCGCCCTCGCTGACGCTGGTGCGGCTCAGGACTGAAGGCGAGTCGAAGGACGCATTCGTGCAATCCTCCGGGCCGTGATCGCCGTCGTCTCGGTCGCGCTCGTCGTCGCTGCCTGTCTGGCGGCGGTGGTCGCGGAGCTGCGCGGCCGCCAGCCGGTCCCCGACGCAGCGGCGAAGACCGGCAAGCGGCCCGGGCTCGCCTTCCTCCTCGGCGCGATCGCGCTGGTGGTGCTCAGCCCGCAGATCGCGTTCGTCGTCGAACGGCCGCTGTCGGTCGACATGCCCGTCGATCCCCACGCCGGCGAGGGCTGCGGCGGCGACTCGGATGGCGGCGCGGCGTTCCTGGTGGTGGCGCTCGGCATCTATCTGGGCGGCCGCTTCATCCTCGGGCTCCTCGGCATGCTGGTCCGCGCCATCGCGGGTGCGCCGACGCGCGTGGTCACGGGCACGCACGCGCAAGCAATCGCCGCCTTCGCGGTCGCGCTGACCTTCGGCGTGACCTGGCTGCGCCTGTTCTGGCCCGGCCCCTCGGAGAACGAGATCCATACCTATGGCGCGCTCACGTCTGACGCCGGGCTGCGCGGCTGGCGGATCGAGCACACCATCGCCGCCCTCAGCGACGGACCGTTGCTCGAGATCCCGGTCGGGCCCGCCACCCACGACATCCAGCGCTCGGAGAGCCACAGCCACGGCTCGTGGGGTCGCGATCGGCTCAAGGACGGACTCCACGCCTGGGTCGCCGGCAAGCCGGTGCTGTTCTACTGGACCGGCGAGCAGATCGTCGGCGCGCCGACTCCTGACCGACATCCATCCGACGTGCCGTCGGCGCGCCGTCCGCACTTTCAGATCTGGCCGCGGGTCGCGAGCCACCGAGACGGCGGCTGGCTATTCGTCGAGCGCCGGCCCGGCGGCTCGATCTTCGCGGTCCAGACCTTCGGGTCGGGCACGGCACGAGGTGTCGACACCCGCGATCTCTGGCTGGTGCTGCGCCCGTCGGTGATCGCCCACGCCGTCGGCCTCCTGCTCGTGCTCGCCGGCGTCGCCGCCGCGGCCGCCGCCCAGCGCCGCGGCGACGCGCCTGGCCTCCGGCTCCTGTCGGCGTGGATCTGGTTCGAGGCCGCGGCGCTCGAGCTCTTCTACTACGCGCCGTTTCTCGGCCTCTGATCGCGCGCGTGTCTCAGCGATTGATGATGTGCACGGCCTCGCCGATGGCGGCGGCGGCGGCCTCGCGCACTGCTTCGGACAGGGTCGGGTGCGGGTGGACGGTCAGGTTGAGATCCTGGATCACCGCGCCCATCTCGATGGCCAGCGCGGCCTCGCTGATGAGGTCGCTGGCGCCGTTGCCGACGATGTGGACGCCGAGGATCTCCTCGGAGGTCGCGTCGCAGATGACCTTGGCGAGACCGTCGGTGTCGTTGACCGAGAGCGCGCGGCCGAGCGCGGCGAACGGGAACTTGCCGACCTTGATGGTGTGACCCTTGGCCTTGGCCTCGTCCTCGGTCAGGCCGGCCGTGGCGATCTCCGGATCGGTGAAGACCACCGCCGGGATGGTGCGGATGTCCATCGCCGCCTTGTGGCCGGCGATGATCTCGGCGACGACCTCGCCCTCCTTGGTCGCCTTGTGGGCCAGCATCATGCCGCCGATCAGATCGCCGATGGCATAGATGCCGCCGACGTTGGTGCGGAGCTGATCGTCGGCGATCACGAAGCCGCGCTTGTCGAGGGCGACGCCGGCGGCGTCGAGCCCCAGGTGCTCGCTGTTGGGACGGCGGCCGACCGAGACCAGGATGGCGTCGGTGTCGATGGTCGCGGTGGTCCCGCCCTCGAGCTCGACGGTGAGCACGGCGCGGTCGCCCTTGTCCTCCCAGCTCCTGGCCTTGGCCTTGAGCATGACCTCGACGCCCATCTTCTTGAGCTTGCGCGCCACCACGCCGACGCAGTCCTTGTCCATCGAGGCCAGGATCGACGGCAGCGCCTCGACCACCGTGACCTTGGTGCCGAACTTGGCGTAGACCATGCCGAGCTCGAGCCCGATGTAGCCCCCGCCGATGACGACCATCCGCGCCGGCACGTGATCGAGCGCGAGGGCGCCGGTCGAGTCGAGGATGCGCTTCTGGTCGGTCTTGAAGCCGGGGATCTCGAACGGGCGCGAGCCAGTGGCCAGCACCACGTTCTTGGCGACGAGGGTGGTCTCGCCCTTGGCGGTCTGCACCACGATGCGGTGGCCGTCGGGACCCGACTTGGCCAGGCGCGCGGTGCCGTCGATCACGTCGACGCCGTTGCCCTTGAGCAGGGTTCGGACGCCGCTGGTGAGCTTTTGCACCACGCCGCCCTTCCAGCCCTGCAGCTTGGCCATGTCGATGGTCGGCCTGGCCACCGTGATGCCCATGGTGTCGGCGTGACCGATCTTCTCGAAGGTCTTGGCGGCGTGAATCACCGCCTTCGATGGGATGCAGCCCACGTTGAGGCAGACTCCGCCCATGTACTCGCGCTCGATGATCGCGGTCTTGACCTTGAGCTGACCGAGGCGAATCGCCGTCGGGTAACCACCCGGTCCGGCCCCGATGACGACGGCGTCGTAGCGCGTTTCGGACATGGTTTCGTTTATCACACATGTGGGCGGGCTGCCGGTGCTTGCCGGATCGACGCGTGCCGACGGTGACACTCACGGTGTTACGCTCCTCGCCCGATGCGCGCTCCCGTGCTCGCCAGCCTCGCCAGCGTCGTCCTCGTCGCGGCGTGTGGCCGGGTGGGCTACGACACGCTGGGCGGTGACGACGGCATCGATGCAGCGGTCGATGATGCCAGGGTCGATGATGCCGAGATCGACGCTCCCGGCGCTCCCCCCGGCGTGCTCACCACCTGCGGCGACGCCGTGCTGGTCCAGGACTTCGGACCGGCCCAGTCGGCGTCGTTCTACGGGCTCGACGTGGCCGCCACCAGCACCGGCTTCGTGGTGGCCTGGAGCGCCGGCGCCGACATGATCCGCGCCACCGGCCTGGCCGTGAACAGCGGCCCGCGCCTCGAGGTCATCCAGCTCTCGGCCGACATCGTCAGCGAGCAGGACGCGGTCATGTCGATCGCCGCGATCGGCGATGACGCCATGCTCGGCGTCGACGATCCGGGAGGGCCCGGCATCTGGCTGTTCGCCCTCGACGAGCGCGGCCTCGAGCGCTCGACCACCAAGTACATCGACACCGCGCGCGCCTACGGCCACGACTTCGTGATGGCCGATCCGGTCAGCGACATCTTCGTGGTCATGGGCGCCAACGGCACGTCGACCGCGAGCGAGGCGTACACCCGCGACCACGACATCCATCCGCTGACCGGACCGCACGCGGCCTTCACGGTCGGCACCGAGAGCGCGGCCGCGGTGAAGGTCAACGGCGGGTACATGCTCATGACCGGCAACAGCAGCAACTGCGACGTGAAGAAGGTGGACGCCGCCTTCGCCGCCGTCGGCAGCCCGCAGCCGGTCAACATGACCTGCCACCACGCCAGCCTGGCGGCGCCGGTCGGATCCAACAACGTCGTCGCCGGCTGGAACTGCGACAATGACGCGGTGTGGGTGACGGCCGGCGATCTCAGCGGGGCCTTGCCGGGCGAGCGCGCGGTCTACGGCGACTCGAGCAACTCGGCGTCGAACCCGCGCCTGGCCGTGACCAACGCCGGCGTCTGGTACGGGTTCCAGGTCACCGGCGGCCGCCTCGGCGTCGCGCTCGTCGACGCCACCGGCGCCGTGGTCGCCGGCAACGACGCCGCCGTGGTCCACACCTCGGCGAACCTGCGCGCCTACGATCTGGCGGTGTGGGGCAACGTAGCCTTCCTGTTCTGGCTCGACTCGTCGACGCGCACGGAGCTGTGGGCGATGAAGTTATGCGGCGCCTGACCCTGGCCACAGCGGCGGCCCTGCTGATGCCCGGCTGCGGACGCATCGGCTACGACGCCGGCGGCGACGACGACCCCGACGCCGCCCGCAACTTCACCGCCACGCCGTGCGACACGCCCGTGGTGGTGGTCTCGCTGGGCGCGGCGGCGCCCTCGCCGCCGGGCTACGCGCTCGATGTCGCCGTCACCGCCACCGGCTTCGTGGCGGTGTATTCCCTCGGCGGCGGGTCGATCGACGCTACCGGCGTGGCCATGGACGCCTCCGGCGGCGTCGAGAACATCCAGACCCGCGGCTTCGTGACCGCCGGCGACACCGTCGACCTGTCGGTGGCGGCGATCGGCGACATGGTCGAGCTCGGCGTCAACGACCCCGTCAACGACCACATCGTGCTCCACGACCTCGACGCCTACGGCTACAACCGCGGCGGCCCCGCCCCGTACGACACCAAGCGCGGCGCTGGACACGCCTTCGTGCTCGCCGACCCGGGCCGCGACCGGTTCGTCGTCGCCGGCCTCTTCGGCAACTCGACCTACGCGTTCAGCGTCGATCACGATGGCGACCTCAACGAGCCGTCGCGGCAGGTGATCGTCGGCGGCTCGCTGGCGCCCGAGGGCATGGGCGCAGCGCTGCGCCCCGGCGGCTACGCGATCTTCGCTGGCACCACCAGCGAGTGCACGGTGGTCGCCACCGACGACACGTTCGGCGCGCAGGCTTCGCCGAGCACGATCGCGATGACCTGCCACCATCCCAGCGCGGTGGCGGCGCCGTCGTCGAACAACGTGGTCGCCGCCTGGAACTGCGACAACGACGCGGTCTGGACCACCGGCGGCGATCCCACGTCGCCGCTGCCGGGTGAGCGCGCCGTCTACGGCGACAGCTCCAACTCGTCGTCGGATCCGCGGGTCGTCGCCACCTCCGACGGGATCTGGTACGCGTACGCGGTCGCCGGCGGCCGCCTGGGCCGGGCCCTGCTCGACGCCAGCGGCAACCAGGACCCGCGGGTGCCGGCGGGTGACGTCTACGCGTCGCCGCGGGTGAAGGCCCATGATCTCGTCAGCCGCGACGACCAGGCCTACCTGCTCTGGCTCGAGTCCGGCCCCGGCGTCGACGACGAGCTCAAGATCATGCGTCTGTGCGCGCCATGACCCGCTGATCGCCCACGGCTAGGATCGTCGCTGCTCTTCGAGCAGCCACGTCGGCTGCTCGAAGACGTCCTCGAACAAGGACGCGCGCGGTGGCGGCCCAACCGCCTCTTGCCGGGCGATGCACTCGCGCACCCGGGCCTCGATCGTGGCGGCCAGCGCCTCGGCCTCACCGGCGGCGAGCCAGCCGCGACCCTCGAGCAGGACCTTCATGCGGTGCAGGGGATCGCGGCGCATGCGCCAGATCTCGGTGACGGACTCGTCGCGGTAACGGGTGGGATCGTCCGACGACGAATGGGCGCTGACCCGGTAGGTGAGGAGCTCGATGAAGGTTGGCCCGCCGCCCGATCGGGCACGTTCGGCGGCGCGGCGGCACACCTCGTAGACGGCGAGCGCGTCGTTGCCGTCGGCGCGCAGGGGCGGCACGCCGTAGCCGATGGCCTTGAGGGCGATGGTCTCGGCCGCGGTCTGGACCTTGCCCGGCGTCGAGATCGCCCACTGGTTGTTCTGGCAGATCAGCACCACCGGCGCGCGGGTCACGCCGGCGAAGTTGATGGCGACGTGGAAGTCTCCCTCGCTGGTCCCGCCGTCGCCCATGTAGCCAAAGGCGCAGCGGCCGGCGTCGCCGGCGATCTTCATGGCCATGGCCACGCCGACGGCGTGCGGGATCTGGGTCGACACGCACGACGACATCACCACGTAGTTGGTGGCGCGGTCGCACGGGTGACACGGCATCTGCCGGCCCTTGCTGGGGTCGGCGGCGTTGCCGAAGATCTGGGCCAGGTAGCTGTCGAGCGTCATGCCGCGGAACAGGCCGACGCCGGCCTCGCGCAGGGCCGGGATGATCCAGTCGTCGGGCAACGACGCCGCCGCCGAGCCGACCACCGCCGCCTCCTGGCCCATGGCCTCGCCGTAGAAGCCGATGCGGCCCTGGCGCTGGAGCGCCATCATTCGCGCGTCGGTGACGCGGATGGTGAGCATCCCGTCGAAGAGCCGGCGGGCCAGCGCGCGATCGAGCCAGGGCACCTCGCCGACCAGGGTGCCGTCCTCGCGCAGGAGCTGGTAGAGGCCGCGGGCGCGGGCCTCGTCGTCGCCGGCGAAGTACGCGTCCGCGTCGGCGCCGGCGGCGCCGGTCACCGCGCCGGTCGAAGGTTCGATCGGCGCGACCACGTTCAGATCATCTCCATGAACATGGTGGTCGGATCCTCGAGCAGCGTCTTCACGTCCTGCAGGAACATCGCGCCGTCCCAGCCGTCGGCCAGGCGGTGATCGACGCTGATCGACAGGTTCATCAGGCTGCGGATCACGATCTGGCCGGCGCGCACCGCCGGCTTCTCCTCGATCTTGTGGACGCCCATGATGGCGACCTCGGGGAAGTTGATGATGGGCGTGGCCATCACGCCGCCGAGCTTGCCCAGCGACGAGATCGTGAAGGTCGACCCGATCAGGTCGTCGCGGGTCGCGGTGCCGTTGCGCACGGTCTCGCCCAGCCGATCGATCTCGCGGGCCAGGTCAAAGATCGAGCGCCGGTCCGCATCCCGGACGACCGAGACGGCCAGGCCCTGCGGGCCCTGGGCGGCGATCCCGACGTGGTAGTACTTCTTGCGGACGATCTCCTGCGTGGACTCGTCGAGCGAGGCGTTGAGCATCGGCCACTTCTTGAGGCCCGACACCACCGCCTTGACGATGAACGGCAGGTAAGTGAGCTTGACCCCACGCTCGCTGGCGCGGCTGCGGGCCCGGTCACGGACCATGACCAGCTCGGTCATGTCGACCTCCTCGACGTACGTGAAGTGCGCCGCGGTGTGGACCGACCGGGTCATGGTCTCGGCGATGCGCTTGCGCATGCCGCGGAAGGGGATGCGCTCCTCGTCGCCGCCCTGGGTGATCGCCTGCGGCGCGTAGGCCTTGGCTGGCACCATCGCGGTGCCGGCGGCCGGTACCGCGGAACCACCGGCGGCGGTGCGCTTCACATCCTCGGAGGTGACGCGGCCGCGCTTGCCGGTGGGCGAAACCGCGGCGAGCTCGACGCCGAGCTGGCGGGCCAGGCGGCGGGTCGCCGGCGTGGCCAGGGCGCGGGTGCGGCCGGCGGTGGCGTCGATGACCGTGATGGGCAGCGTGGCCTGGGCCTCGGGCGCCTTGCCGGGCGCCGCCGGCGCCTTGACTGCGGCGTGGCCGTGACCGTTGCCGTTGCCAGCCGCGGCGTGCGTCGACGCCGTGCCGCCGTCGTCGATCACCAGCAGCACCTTGCCGACCGGGCAGATCTGTCCGGCCTGGTAGTTGATCTTGGCGATGCGTCCGGCGCGCGGCGACGGGATCTCGACCGTCGCCTTGTCGGTCATGATCTCGACGATGGGCTGATCGAGCGTGACCACGTCGCCCTCGGCGACTCGCCACGCGACGATCTCTCCCTCGACCACGCCCTCGCCGATGTCTGGAAGGTGGAACTCGAAGGCCATCTCACCACTCCAGGGTCTGGCGGATCGCCGTGAGGACGCGATCGGCGTTGGGCATGTACTCGTGCTCGAGCGTGTAGGGGAACGGGATGTCGAAGCCGCACACCCGCATGATGGGTGCCTCGAGGTGCTCCATCGCGCGTTCCTGGATCGAGGCGATCAGCTCGGCGCCGAAGCCGCAGGTGCGCGGCGCCTCGTGCACGATCACCGCGCGCCCGGTCTTCTTGTCCGAGGCCAGGATGCCGTCGATGTCGAAGGGCATGAGCGAGCGCAGGTCGAGGACCTCGACCGAGATGCCCGCGGCCTCGGCCTTGGCCGCGGCCTCCTCGGCGATCGAGACCATGCCGCTCCACGCGATCAGCGTGATCTGGGTGCCGGGGCGCGACACGTTGAGCTTGCCGATCTCGAGCGTGTACTCGCCCTCCGGCACCTCGTTCTTGCTGGCCCGGTAGATGCGCTTGGGCTCCATGAAGAGCACCGGGTCGTTCTGGCGCAGGCAGGCGAGCAGGAGGCCCTTGGCGTCGTACGGGTTCGACGGCGCCACGACCTTGAGCCCCGGGGTGTGGATGAACAGCGCCTCGGGTGACTGCGAGTGGTAGTGGCCGCCGCGGATGCCGCCGCCGACCGGCGTGCGGATGACGACCGGGCACGGGTACTGGCCGCCCGAGCGATAGCGGAACTTGGCCAGCTCGTTCACGATCTGATCGAAGGCCGGGAAGATGAAGTCGCCGAACTGGATCTCGGGCACCGGACGCAGGCCGTAGAGGGCCATGCCGATGGCGGTG
>SXJR01000280.1 GCA_005779305.1 Myxococcales bacterium | reverse complement strand
GCTCGAGCGCGGCTTCGCCGCCAGCGGCCGGCCCTACGCGGCCGAGACCGCGCGCCGGGTGAGCGCGTCGATCGACGCCTGGACCGGCGCCTGGACGGCGGCGCATCAGGCGTCGTGCCGCGCCACCGTGGTGCGGCGTGAACAGTCGGCCGAGCGCGCCGATCTGCGCTCGACCTGCCTGGCCCGCGCTCGCACGAGCTTCAGCGCCCAGCTCGCGCTGTGGCTTGGGCCGCCGGAGGCCGGCGCGGTCGTCGATCACGCGATCGCGGCGGCCGCACGGTTACCGGAGGTCGCCGCCTGCAGCGACCTCGCCGCGCTCGAGGGCATCGCGCCCATGCCGCTGGACCCGGCCCAGCGCGCCGCCATCGAGCCCCTCCAGGACGAGATCGAGACGCTGCACGCCCGGCTCGGGCTGGCCGCGGTCGCCGACGGGCTCGAGCGCGCCGAGGACTTGCTCGCGCGGGCCGAGGCCACCGGCTACCCGCCGCTCTCCGTCGACGCGCTGCGGCTGCTCGCGCTCGCCCACGTCTCCGGCGGCGACTTCGACGCTGCCACGGCGACGTTGCGCCGGCGCGTGCAAGCGGCTGCCGCGGCCCGCGTCCACGACGCCGAGGCCGAGGCGTGGATCGAGCTGATCTACCAGATCGGCGTGGAGCTGCTCCGCTTCGACGAAGCGCTGGCGCTGCGCGAGGCCGGCGAGGCGGCGCTGCGTCGCGCCGGCGCCAGCCCCGAGCGCGAGGCCGCGCTGCTCTACCGGCTCGGCCAGGTCCACGGCTACAAGGGCGACGTCGCTGCGGCCGTCGCCCTCCTGCGCCAGGCTCGCGAGCGCATCGGCGACGCCGACATCGAGGGCGCGACCGCGATCGACGTCGCTCTGGGGGAGTGGCTGGGCGACGCCGGCGAGTACGTCGAGGCCGCGGCCGTGCTGCAGGCGGCGCAGGCGCGGGCCACCGCCTCGCTGGGGCCGGAGCACCCGCAGGTGGCGCTGATCATGGCCGCCCGTGCCGTCGCCGACTACGGTCTCGGTCAGACCCGCGCGGCCGCCGACGGAATGCGCGCCGCAGTCACGTTGATCGAGAAGGTGCGCGGCGGCGACCACAGCGACGTGGCCACCTTGCACAACAACCTCGCCGTGGTGTTGCTCGAGCTGGGTGAGTTCGACGAGGCCCGCACCGAGACCGAGCGCGCGCTCGCCATCTACCGCGCGGCCAAGCCGCCTCCGGCCATGAACATCGCCCACACCCTCAACAACCTCGCGTTGGTCCACGCCGGGCAGGGACGACCGGCCGAAGCCGTCGCGGCCGCGACCGAGTCGTTCGAGATCGCGCGGCGCGCGCTCGGCGCCGATCATCGCGACCTCGGCAACCTCGGGTCGGCGCTGGCCGAGGGGATGCTCCACGCCGGCGAACTGGGCGCCGCCCGCCGCTTCGTCGATGACGGCATCCGCATCCTCACCAGCTCGGGCCCCGAGGCGGCGGACGCGCTGGCGCGCGCCGTACACCGCCGCGGCACCATCGCGCTGGCCGCAGGTGACCGCGCCGGCGCGCGACGCGATCACGACCGAGCGCTCGCCCTGGCCGCGGCGCTGACCGGCGACGGCAGCGTCACCGCGCTCGAGCTGGCCGCCATGGCCGGTGAGAGCTGGCTTGACGCCGGGCGCGCGCGCGACGCGCTCGGTTACCTGCGGCGGGCGCAGGAGCTCGCCGAGCAGGGCGTGGCGCCGCCGGCCGAGGTCCCCATGTACCGGTTCATGGTGGGGCGCGCGCAGCTCGAGGGTGGCGCCGAGGCCAGCGCCGGATGGTCGGCGGTGCGAGCCGCGCGGACCGAGCTGGCCACGGCCGGACACGCGGAGCTCGGCGACGTCGATGCCTGGATCGCGCAGCAGGCCGGCGCTAGCGATAGCGAGCGCGCAAGAGCTCCCGCTCCAGCGCCGCCGCCAGCGCCTCGTTGATCGGGACCAGCTCGGCCGGGCCGTCGTCGGGATCGTGGGCCTCGAGCTGGAGCTCGGCGAAGACCGGTGCATCGCCGCCGCCGTCCAGGTAGGCGCGCGCCCTCGCCGGCGCGGCCGGATCGGCGACGGTGTGCTCGCGGCACACGGCGAGCTCGAGCGCGCCGTGCTTGTCGCGCACGGCCGCGAACGCGAACAGCCTGCAGATCACCGGGCGGATCGCGTAGACGGTGCAGCCCCCGGGCAGCTGGCCGGGCGCGAACAGCACGCACGGCCCGGCGCCGGTGGCGACCGCGCGATCGTGGAGCGCCTCACCCTCGCCGGCGGCGATGGCGGCGCGAGCGACCGGCGCGATGTCGGCGACCGAGACGTGGGGCGGCGTGCGCACACAGCACGCGCCGCAGCCGGTCGGGCAGCCCAGCTTGGCGCCGGCCGACACCACCGTGGTCTGCTCGTCGACGGTCCGGTAGAGCGCGAGCCGGCGCGGGGTCACGGTCGGACTCCGATCGCCTCGTTGCGGTACACGTGCACCAGCGGAGCGCCTTGCGCCCACACCGAGTACACGCGCGTCGCGCCGGGCGGGATCGGGCACGGCCGCCAGCTGGGCTGGTAGTGGACGATCCAGTGCGCCGCCCGGAGGTCGGCGATCGGCTCCCACAGATCGCCACGGAACCAGGTCAGGTGGTTGGGCTCGACGCAGGAGCGGTGCACGCGATCGCCGCGGGCCGCGTGGCGGTTGACGTAGGCGATCGCGTGCTCGAGGCCCTCGCCCCACCACGCCACCTCGAAGCGCTTGCTGCGAGCGACCGCCGCGGTCCCACCCACGTGCTCGCCGTAGTAGTCGAGGTAGAAGGGATGGATCCGGGCGCAGGTGATGGTGAGGTAGACCGCCACCGCCGCCACCGGCCAGGCCACGAAGCGCGTGCGTCCGCCGCGCGCCAGCCGGGCGCCGAGCGCGGCCACGCCGGCGCCGGCGAGGAGCGCGAGCACCAGCAGCGACGGGATGATGTAACGGATGCCGTCCTGGCGCACCGGCGAGAACATCACGCCGAAGGGAACGACCAGCCAGATCAGCGCGACGGCCAGCGCGACCCGGCGCTCCGACGCACGCGCCCACGCCACGATGCCGCCGCCGGCGGCGAGCAGGACCCCCACCGGAGCGGTCGCGCCCAGGTAGACCACGAAGTACCAGCGCGGCGGCGTGTTGGTGATGCGGCCCAGGAACGGCTCGTCCGAGTGCACCCCCTTGAGCTTGGCCCACGACGAGCTCAGGTGAACCAGCGGGCTCGACCACAGCCGCGGCCACAGCAGGATCGCGGTCAGCACCGCCACCACCGGGATGACGGCCAGGCCCCAGCCGATCGCCTTCAGGCGCACACCAGCCGGCGCGCGCAGGAGCATGGTGGCACCGATGGCGGGCGCCATCAGGACGTTGACGTAGCGGATCATGATCGCGACACCGAGGACGACCCCGACGACGATCAGGCGCGGCGCCACCGCGCGGAAGGTGACCGCGCCGCCGTCCCAGATCCGCAGCGACGTCCACAGCGCCAGCGCCCAGGCCAGCGCGGTCGGCGCCTCGTGGCCGACGACCTGGCCGTGGCCGACGAGGTGCGGGGTGAGCGCGGCGACCACGCCGGCGGCCACGCCGGTGGCGACGCGATCGAGGCGCGCACCGATCGCGACCAGGGTCGCGCAGGCCAGCGCCATCACCAGCGCCGACACCGCGCGCGCACCGCCAAAGCCGTCGTGCCAGAGCCCGCCCAGCCCGGCCAGGTACTTCGAGACCGGCGGGTGCTCGAAGTTCCACACCCACGCGCCGTCGGAGGCGTCGCCGCGCACCAGGTTCTGCACGTAGTCGCGGCCCGACGACCAGTAGGTGTCCTCGTCCCAGGTCTGGCCGGCGCCGCCGAGATCGTACAGTCGTACCGCCAGCGCGAGCGCGAAGACCAGGCCGGCGCCGAGGAGCACCGCGCCAGGGATCGCCGCGATACGCGCCCGCAACGTGAAGCAGATCGCGCCGGCGATGGCGAGCACGACCGCCCACGCCGCCGCGGCGTCGGCGCGCGCCGCGCCCGGGTGCTCGAAGCGGGCACGCTCGGGCGGCGCCGGCGACAGCGAGCTGGCCGGGACGTACTCGAGATCGCCGCGGCGCCCCGGTGGGTGCCAGAGCAGGCGGGTGCCGGGCGGACCCACGACACGGATGGGCGCCACGCCGGCTTCGAACACGAACCGTTCGGACTTCCAGTCGCGATCGCGCGTGCGCGTCGTCGTCACCCGGCGGCCGCCTACCTCGAGCACCGCCGTGGTCGGCGACTGCACGCCGATGATGTAGGGCCCGCCCCGTGGCAGATGGATGCTGCCGGTGCACACGCGCGCCCCGGGCGGATCACCGGGCGCCGCCGGCGCCGCCGCGAGCCGCTCGAGCGGCAGCGGCGAGCACGACGCGCGAGCGACCAGCGCGAGCACGATCACCGCCAGCGCCACGGCCCAGGGCGCGAGCGCGCGAGCGAGGGGGCCGCGGTTCACCGCGAGAGCCCCGGGCATTGCATGGCGCGGTCCTTCTTGACCAGGAACGTGTAGTACTCGCCGAGCTGGAGCAGGCCAGGGACGTGCAGCACCACTCGCTCGAAGCCCTTCGCCTCCCAGAAGCCGGCGCATCCCAGCGGCGCCACACCCGGCGTCGGCGACAGCGCGTAGCAGTGCATGACGATGGTCGGGTGGTGTTCGGCCAGCAGCGGATCGGGCCCCCACTTGTTGTGGCCGGCGCGATCGCGGCCACGCGGCACCTCGTGGGCGATGCGCGACGAGACCAGGCCGAAGACGTCGATGCCGCGCAGTCGCGCGTGCCACGGCATGGCGCCGACGCCGCCGAAGATGGCGAAGTCATCGGGCTTCACGCACGCCCGCAGCCGCTTGCCGATGAGGGCGCGGTCGTGAGCGTAGACCCGCAGATAGGCCGGCGTGTCGATGCCGTCGTCGGGCTTGAAGTTGCCGAACCGCAGGCTCTCGAGGGTCAGCGGGTACTGGTGCGAGAGGAAGCCGCCGACCAGCACGCCGGCGAGGAAGACGCGGCTGTTGGCGCCCAGCGCCGGGTGGAGGTTGGCCAGGAAGCGGTGGACGTGGTCGACACCGAGCCCGACCGCGATCGCCGCGAGCACGAACAGCGGCATGATGAAGCGGTGGAGGCCCATGAAGTCGCCGCCCACGCCGATGACGTAGTAGAGGTACACGGCGGTGACCACGGCGGCGAGGGTCCCGAAGGCGAAGCGGATCGAGCGCGGTGGCCCGAGGAGCCCGAGCACCGCAACCGGGCTCGCCCACATCAGCGCGGTCTGCTCGAACCAGCGACCCACGTAGTGCCAGCCGTGGTTGCGCATCTTGGTGTCGTAGACGGCGGCGGCCTTGGCCGCGGCGGCGCGCAGCGCCGCGCAGTGATCGGCGGCGGCGCCGGCTGGACACACCGGCGACGGATCGGTGGCCTTCACGTAGTACGTGTTGGGGAACGGCCAGCCGTAGTACCACCAGCGCCAGGCGAACCACGGCCCCCATAGCGCGAGGAACCAGCCCGCGGCCAGGAGCTCGTCCTTGCTCGGACGCCAGCGTTTCTCGACGAGGAGGTTGCGAGCGAGGCGGTGGACGCCGAACAGCGCGACCAGCAGCGGCCCCTCGGGTCGGGTCATGGCGGCGAGCGCCATGAAGATGCCGACCCGGCGGAAGACGCGCGGATCGACGTCGGCGGCGAGGTACGCGTCGAGCGCGGCGATGACCAGGAAGGTGTAGAGCTGGGTCTCGAGGCCGCCCGACGACCAGCAGGCGTAACCGCTCGAGCACGAAAGCAGGAGCGCCGGCACCGCCGCCAGCGGATGTCCGCGGCCGACGATGCGCTCGGTGATGCGAAAGCTCATCCACAGGCCTCCGAGCCCGAAGCCGATGCCCAGGGCGATCGACGCCGGCTCGGCCGGAATGCCGAGGAAGATCACGCCGCCGATCAGGAAGGTCCACAGGAAGTTGGTGTAGCCCTCGACCGGCGGCAGGCCGGGGTTGAAGGACAGCTCGCCGTGCTCGGCGAGGTTGCGCGAGAACACGAACGAGATGAAGGCGTCGTCGGTGACGAAGCCGAACTGGAGTGCGTGCCAGATCAGGATGGCGCCGGCCAGGGCCAGCGGCGCCCAGCGCATGATCTCGCGCTGTCGGTCGAGCGTCGTCTCGGACAAGGGCGCCAAGATACCAAATGCCGGTGCCCGTGCCGGTGCCCGTGCCGGTGCCCGTGCCGGTGCCGGTGCCGTGCCCGATCTGGTAGTTTCCGATGCTGGATGTCGTCTGCTGAACCCGAGGAACCGGGCACGGGCACGGGCACCGGCACGGGCACGGTTCCCTTCGGCCAGCTGCTCGTCCTCGGCGCCCTGACCGGCGCCATCGCCGCCGCCGCGACCGGCATCCTCGATGGGCTGTGGACCTGGGGCCGGCTGTCGCAGTTCCTGCCCGGCGTCGGCGGCAAGCTGCGACTCCTGGTCTACCTGGCAGCCAGTCACGCGGTGGTCGGGCTCCTCGCCGGCGTGATCGTCGCCGCCGTCGGTGGCTTCTACATGCGCGTCACCCGGCTCGGCACCCTCGTCCGCCACGCCGGCGCCGAGCACGCCCGCGCCCGCGCCCGCGATCCCCGCGACGCCGTCGTCGGGCTGTCGCTTGCGATCGCCTTTGTCCCCCTGGTCGTGATCGCGCTCTACGTCGCCCACGTGGTGCTGCTCGATCAGCTCGGCACGCGCAAGCACCCGGGCCTGGTGCTCGCCGTCGCCATGGCCGCCACCGTCGCCGCCATCGCCATCGCCGCCGCCGTCGCCATCGCGCTGGCCCGCCTGCTCGAGCTCCTGCTGCGGGCCATGGCCATCGACGAGCTGGCCCGGCCGCTGTCGTCGCCGCTGGCACCGGCGGTGGCCGCGGCCATCTTCGTGACCCTTGGCGGCACCGGCATCGCCGTCGCGTCGGCGCATACGCTGTCGGTGCTCCGCCTGCGCCCGTACATCGCGGCGCTGCTCGCGCTCGCGCTCGCCGTTCCGGCCTACGTCCTGGCCCGGCGGCTCGCCGCCCGCTGGTCCCGCATGCGGCGCAACCCGGGCCTCGCCGCCACCGCCGGCCTGCCCGTCGCGCTCCTCGTCCTCGCCGTGGTCAGCGCCAGCTCGTCGGTGATCAAGGCCGCGGTCGCGCACACCGGCGCCGGCGGCCCGGTCACCCGCGCCCTCGCGCTCACGTTCGATCTCGATCGCGACGGTCACTCGGCCCTGTTCGGCGACGACTGCGACGACCTCGACGCCAGCGTCCACCCCGGCGCCTCCGACATCCCCGACGACGGCGTCGACCAGAACTGCGTCGCCGGCGACGCCCGCGTCGCCCGCACCCCCGGCGAGGTCGGCTTCGTGCCGGTGCCGCCGACGGTGCCGGCCGGCTGGAACGTCGTGCTCCTCACCATCGACACCCTGCGCGCCGATCACGTCGGCGCCTACGGCTACCGGCGCCCGACCACGCCCACCCTCGACGCCATCGCGGCCGAAGGCGCCGTCTTCGAGGCGGCCTGGGCCCACGCACCGTCGACCCGCTACTCGATGCCGGCGCTCCTCACCGGCCGCCTGCCCCTCGACGTCTACTACGACACCAGCGTGGCCGGCTGGCCCGGCATCCTGAAGCGCGCCACCACCCTCGCCGAGGTGCTCGCGCCGCTGGGCTTCGTCACCGGCGCGATCACCAACTACTGGTACTTCGATCGCGTCCGCCAGATGGATCAAGGCTTCGCCAGCTACGACAACGACAACGCGCGGCTGCACCAGGGCCACGACCCCGCCCACACCCGGGGCTCGTCGTCAGCGCAGCAGACCGACAAGGCGCTGGCCTTCGTGGCCCAGCACGCGGCCCAGCGCTTCTTCCTCTGGGTCCACTACTACGATCCCCACCACGAGTACGAGGCTCATCCGGAGGTGCCGTCGTTCGGGAACACCCCGCTGGATCTCTACGATCAGGAGATCCGCTTCACCGATCAGCAGATCGCCCGCCTCGTCGACGATCTGCGCAAGCGCGGGTTATGGGATCGCACGGTGGTGATCGTCACCGGCGATCACGGCGAGGGGTTCGGCGAACACGGCATCATGCTGCACGGCTACGACCTCTACGCCGCCCAGACCAAGGTGCCGCTGATCGTGCGCGTGCCCGGCCTGGCGCCGCGCCGCGTGCGCACCGCCGCCGGCCATATCGACGTCCTGCCCACCCTCGCCAACCTGGCCGGGGGCGCGGCCACGTCCGAGATGATGGGCCGCTCGTTGCTGCCGTGGCTGGCCGGCGCGCCCGACGACCTCGAGCGTGCCGTGTTCCAGCAGCTCTCGTACGAGGGCAACAACGAGAAGCGCGGCGCCGCGACCTCGCGCTGCCACGTCCTCTACAACGTCTCGCCCCACACCAGCTGGGAGATCTATGACGTCAGCCGCGATCCCGGGGAGACCCGCGACATCTCCGGCGACCCCGGCGCCTGCCGCAGCGCGCGCGCGGCGTTCGAGGCCTGGTACGACTCCGCCCAGATCCCGGCCGGCGCCGGCGAAGCGCTCTTGCCGGCGCGACCGGCGATCGCCGCGCCGCTCGACATCGATCTCGGCGCCGAGGTGCGGCTGCTCGCGGTCGATCTGCCGGCGCAGCTCCATCCCGGCGACAGCTTCGACCTGACCTGGACCTTCGAGGCCCGCGGCCGGCTCGACGCCGGCTGGCGCATCTTCGTGCACTTCGAGAACGGCCAGGGCGGCCGCTTCACCGCCGATCACGCACCGCCGCGTCCGTTCGAGTGGTGGAAGCATGGCCAGTTCATCCGCTACACCACCACCGCCACGGTGCCGCGCACCGCCGCGCCGGGCACCTACGGGATGTGGATCGGCATCTGGAAGAAGCAGGCCCGGCGCCGGGTGAAGGCGCCCGGGCGCTTCAAGGTGGTGGAGGATCGGGTGCGCGCGACCAGCCTCGAGGTGGTGCGGTGAACCGGTTTCTGCGCCTCCTGTTCTGGGTCGTGCTGGCCGCGCCGGCGCTCTACCAGATCTTCCTCCTGCTCTGGGCCATCGCCGGACGCTTCGCGTATCCGTACGACCTCGAGTGGATGGAGGGCGGGGTGTTGCACGGCTCGCACCGCATCGCCGAGGGCGATGGCCTCTACCCACCGCCGTCGGTCGACTTCATCCCGTTCCTGTACACGCCGCTCTACCCGGGCCTGGTCGCGGTGCTGGGCAGCATCTTCGGGCTCTCGTACCAGCTCGGCCGGGCCATCTCGGTGCTGGCGCTGTGCGGCATCGCCTGGACCGTGATCGCGCAGGGCCTCACCGCGTCACCGGCGCACCGTCCCGCCGGCCTCGCCGGCGCGCTGATCGGCCTCGGCCTGTTCGCGGCCGGCTACCCATTCGTCGAGGGCTGGTACGACATCGTCCGCGGCGACACGTTGTTCCTGCTCATGGTCACGACCAGCGTGTACGCGCTCACCCGCTGGGCCCGGGCCGACGAGGGACCGTGGGCGCAGGTCCGCATCGCCGCGATCGGCGCCATCCTCGGCCTGTCGTTCTTCTGCAAGCAGACCGGCGTGATGTACGTGCTGGCGGCCGGGCCGATCATCCTGGCCTACAACTGGCGGCGCGTGCCGGCGCTGGTCGGAGGCGCGGCCTTCGTGGGGCTGGGTGGCTCGTGGCTGATGCAGCGCACCACCGGCGGCTGGTTCTGGACCTACGTCTACGAGATCCACCAGGCCCACGACTGGAACAAGGATCGCTTCTGGAAGTCCTTCGACCTGATCCTGCTCCACTTCCGCGGCGCCACCATGATCATCGTCGTGGCCTTGTGCGTGGTGGTGGCGTGCGCGGTGCTGCGCCGCAAGCTGCCGAAGCCGGCCCGCGCGTTCCTGTTGTGGACGTACATGTACGCGGTGTCGACGCTGGTCGGTGCGCTGGGCTGGGGCACCGAGTTCGCCCACTTCAACGCGTACATGCCGGCGTTGCTCCACGGCGGCATCGCCGCCGGCATGGCCATCCCGACCGTGCTCGCCTGCGCCACCGAGCTGCTGCGCGCCGACATCCCGCTGCCCAACACCGAGCCCGACACCCGGCGCATCGCCGCCACCTGGGCGGCGGCGGCGCTGTGCGCGATGGTGATCGGCCGCGATCTCGTCGACACCCGCTGGAACCCGCGGGCCTTCATCCCGACCGCGCGCGATCGCCAGGCCGGCGACGAGCTGATCGCGACCCTGCGCGCGCTGCCCGGCGAGGTCTGGGTGCCGTCGCATCCCTGGTACGCGCACCTCGCCGGCAAGCGCATGTACGTGCACCGCATGGGGGTGAAGGACGTCACCGTCCGAAAGCCGCGGCCAATTCGCGGCCTCGATCGCGCGATCGCCGAGAAGCGCTTCGACGCCATCGTCCTCGACAATCGCGACCTGCACCTCGAGCTGTCGGCGATCACGACCCACTACCGGCCCGACGATCTGGTGCCGCGCAACGCCCGACCACGCCTGTTCACCGGCGCCAAGATCGTCCCCGATGCCATCTGGGTCCCGGCCGGCGCCGCGGCCCGCCCCCCCGACGTGCGCGTGATCGCCGACTTCGAGGAGCCGCGCTTCGAGCACTGGACAATCTACGGCAGCGCCTGGGGCGACAGCGCCGAGCGCACCGGCCTCCCCGGCCAGGGACTGGTCCGCCGCTACGGCGGCCGCTGGTTCGCCACCTCGTTCCACGGCGGTGACGTCCGCACCGGAACGCTGATCTCGCCGCCCTTCGTCATCGACGGCTCGCGCATCACCCTCCGCATCGCCGGCGGCGCCGACGACCCGCAGCTCCGGGTCGAGCTCCGCATCGACGGCCTCGCCGTCCGCACCGCGTCACCGCCGCTGCCGCCGTCCGAGCGCTTCAGCGACGTCGAGTGGAACGTCGGCGACCTCCGCGGCCAGACCGCCGCCATCGCCCTCGTCGACGACTCGACGGTGTCGTGGGGCCACATGAACGTCGACGAGATCTGGCTGTGGCCGTGACTCGAGCGCAGATCTGAGCCAGACCGGCGGGCCTGTAAGTCGAACTGGCGCTGATTCGCTGGACGGTC
>SXJR01000279.1 GCA_005779305.1 Myxococcales bacterium | reverse complement strand
GCGCGGCGTTCGGCGCGGTGGTCATCCGCTCGACGGTGTGGATGGACGGCGTGATGTTCGCCGGCGGCGCCGGCGGCCGCGGTGGTGACGGCGGCGACGGTCACCCGGGCAGCCCCGGCGGCACCGACGGCACCGTCGGCCGCCAGGGGTCGCCGTCGCAGCAATGCGGCGCGATCACGTACCGGGCCGGCGCCGGCGCGTCGGGCGGCATCGGCGGTCACGGCGGCATCGGCGGCGGTGGTGCCGGGGGCGCCGGCGGGCCATCGATCGCGGTGGCGCTGATCACCGGCGTGTTGTCGGCGAGCGGCGAGCCTGGCGCCAACATGCAGGAGCTCGGCACCGGCGGCACCGGCGGCGCCGGCGGCACTGGCAACGTCGATGCGGCGTCGGGACCGCCGGGCCGGGTCGCGGACATCGTGCACTACTAGAGCGACTGCGCCTGACACCATCGGTGATAGCGTTCGCCGGACGTGGAGTCCGGACCTGACCTAACGCCGCGGCGTGGAATCGTCGGGTTCTTCCGCCGCTCGTGGCCGTGGCTGGTCGGGATCGCGATCCTTGCGGTGATGCTGGCGCGGGTGCCGTTCGCGGCGTTTCGCGACGGCATGACCCGCGGGCCCCATCACTGGCTGTTCGCGGCCAACCTCGCGATCACCGTCATCGTGCTCGCCACCGAGTCGGTGGCGACCTGGGTCGGCCTGATCGCGCTGCGGATGCGGCGGGCCTTCGTCGATGTCGTCGCCGTGCGCGGCGCGACCTACCTGCTCTTGCTCGTCAACTACGCGCTGGCGCAGGGCGGCTTCGGATACTACCTGCACCGCACCGGCGCCACCGGGCGACAGGCAGTGGGCGCGACCCTGTTCCTCATGGGCACCAACCTGGCCGCGCTCGTCATCCTCACCTCGGGTGCGTGGTGGCTCCAGGGCGACGCGGTGCCGGTCACCCTGTGGTGGCTGCTCACCGCCGGCAGCGCCGGCCTCGCCGCCTACCTCCTCGTCATCCTCGCGTCGCCGGCCGTGCTGGCTCGCGTCGCATGGCTCGCGCCTCTCTTCGACGCCGGGCTCCGCGGCCACGCCCTCGCCATCCTGGCGCGCGTGCCCCACGTGGTGTTGATCGTGCTCTCGCAATGGGCCGCGATGCGGGTGTGGGGCATCGAGGTGCCGATCTCCGCCGCCCTCACCATCATGCCGGCGATCGCGATTGCCGCGGCGCTGCCGATCTCACCGGGTGGGCTGGGCACGACCCAGGCGGCGACGGTGTACTTCTTCGCCGACCATGCCGCCGGCGCCACCCCCGACGAGCGGGCCGCGGCGGTGCTGGCCTTCTCGGTCGTGCACCTGGTCTACAGCCTGGTCGGTGTGATCTTGATCGGGTTGCCGTGTGTACCCCGTGCCCGTCGAGCCGGGGTCATGCCGACCCCTGCCGCGCCGTGATCCTTGCGCGCTCCCGGGACCCGTGACTATAACGGGGCGGTCATGCATCCAGACCGTCACGACACGTGGGTCGTGATCGCCGCCTACAACGAGGGCGCGGTCATCCGCGATGTCGTCCTCGGTGTGGCCCGCGAGGGCTGGTCGGTGGTCGTCGTCGACGACGGATCCCGTGACGACACCGCGGACTGCGCCCGCTCGGCCGGGGTCACCGTGGTCCGCCACGCCGTGAACCTCGGTCAAGGCGCGGCCCTCCAGACCGGGATCGACTTTGCCCTCCGCCGTGGAGCGCGTCACATCGTGACCTTCGACGCCGACGGCCAGATGGCGGTCGAGGACATCCCGGTGCTGATCGCAGCCCTCGACGCTGGCGCCGACATCGCGCTCGGCTCGCGCTTCCTGGGCACGGTCGAGGGCGCGACCCGCGAGCGCATGGCGCTGCTCAAGACCGCGGTGATGATGTCGAACCGCATGTCGGGTCTCGAGCTCACCGACGCGCACTGCGGCCTGCGCGCCTTCCACGCCCACGTGGCGCCCAAGGTGCGCATGGTCCAGAACCGCATGGCCCACGCCTCGGAGCTCCTGCGCAAGATCAAGCAGAGTCGGCTGCGCGTGGTCGAGGTGCCCTGCACCATCCGCTACACCGCGCACTCGATGGCCAAGGGCCAGGGTGGCTTCCAGGCCGTGCGCATCCTGTTCGACTACTTCTTCCGCGCCGCCTCATGATCAACGGAAGGTCTTACCCACGCGTCCGACCGGCGGTGCCGAAGACGCGGATCGGCGGCGGAGCATGATCATCCGCGTCCTGCTCCTGCTCGCGCTCGCCGCGATCGGCTGGTTCATCTTCCTGCGCCGGAACAAGCTGCCGTTTCACATCGTCACGATGTTCGGCTTGCTAGGCGCCGGCGCGGTCGCGGTGGTGGTGCCCCACGAGACCGATCGCATCGCCCAGTGGGTCGGCGTCGAGCGCGGCGCCGATCTGATCATCTACCTGTCGATCGTCGCGGTCCTGTTCGTGCTCGTGCACTACTTCGCCAAGTTCGTCGAGATCGAGCAGAAGTTGACCCAGCTCACCCGCGAGCTCGCGATCCTGCGCGCCGAGGTCGAGCGCGTGGTCCCGCCGGCGACCAAGGTGTCACCGTCGCCTCCGGCGTCGCCCCCGGCGTCGCCCAGGCCGGCGACCGACGACGTGTCAGAGCTCCCGCAGTAACCGGAAGCCGCGGCGGGCCTCGCCCAGCTCGAGCATCGCTGCCGACTTGAGCGAGCGGTAGGTCAGGTTGAGCTTGAGGAAGCGCTTGGCGGCGGCGACCTTCACGCAGTCGTCCCAGCCGCGAGCCCGGGCCTGGTCGCGCATCTCGTCGTAGAACGCCGACTCCTCGTGGAAGCGGAGCTGGGTGCGGGTGTACTTGGACGTCGCCGCCTCGTCGTGACGGCGGTAGCGGTAGCAACGCGTGGGCAGGCCGACCAGGGTCTTGCCGTCGAGCAGGAGGCCGGTGGTCATCTCCCAGTCGAGCACGAACTTGAGGCCCTCGCGGAAGCGGCGGGCGCCGACGGTGGACTTGCGGTAGCAGAGCGTGGGGGCGGCGATGAAGTTGCCCTTGAGCAAGGCCCGCACGCCGGCCTCGCCTTCGAGGGTCAGCTCCTGGTCGGGCGCGGGGTTGATCAGCCGATCCTTGACCAGGTCGGTGAGCGAGAAGCGGGGCTGGCCGCGCTCGTCGATGATCGCGACCCGGGCGAAGATGGCCGCCGCCTGCGGGTGGCGCGCCGCCGCGGCCCGCATCGTGCCGCAGTAGCTCGACATCAGCTCGTCGTCGGCGTGGAGCACGGTGACCAGGTCGGTCTCGGCGACGTCGAGGCACTGGTTGAAGTTGCCGGCCATGCCGAGGTTGCGGGGGTTACGCAGGTAACGGACGCGGGCGTCACCACACCCGCGCACGATCTCCTCGACGCCCTGCTCGGGACCGTCGTCACACACCACGGCCTGCCAGTTGCCGTCGGCCTGGGCCACCACGCTGGCCAGCGTGCGGGCGAGGTACGCCGTCCCCGTGTAGAACGGGATGGCGAACGTGACGGCTGCGGATGACGCGGCGGACACCAGGGGCCTTCGGTTACCACAGATCTGCGCTAGATTCCGCCCGCCCTCCCCATGGACAGCGACGCTCTACGCCGCGAGGCCGACGCCTTCTGCCGGTACCTCGTCGACGCGCCTCCGCCGGACGCGTTGATCGAGCGCTACGTCCGCGCCAACGACGTGCTGCTGACCGAAGCGCCGTCACCCGGCGATCAGGCCGTGATCGACTTCGCCTGCGCCCACCCGCGATCGATCGCCATGCTCGACGCCGGCACGGCGCTCTCGGGCAAGGCCCCGCTGTTCCGCAAGAAGCTGCTGGTGATGATGGCGATCGTCGAGACCACGCCGGCCTTTGTCGGTCAGACCGAGCCGCGCAACGCCAGCCTGCCCGGCCTGGCCGCGCGCCTGGGTCTCTCGGCCGCCAGGATGGCCGTGAACGTCGCCGCCGGGCTGGCGCTGTCGACGGCGATCGCGAGGCGACGTCGTGGCTGAAGTCGACGTCATCGTGGTCGGCTCCGGGCCGAGCGCCGTCAACGCGGCCTACCCGCTGGTCGAGGCCGGCCTGCGCGTCACCATGCTCGACGTCGGCAACCGCGACACCACCTACGAGGAGACCATCCCCGAGGGGCCGTTCTCCGAGCTGCGGCGGACCGACGAGCAGCAGCACCGCTACCTGCTCGGTGAGAGCTTCGAGGGCATCGCCTTCGGTCACGCCGGTGCCGGCGCCCAGCTCACGCCGCCGCGCCAGTACGTGGCCCGTGACGCCGAGCGGCTCCTGCCCATCGTCTCGGGCTCGTTCTTCCCGCTGCAGAGCCTGGCCGAGGGCGGGCTCGGCGGTGGCTGGGGCGCCGGCAGTCCGCAGTTCTGCGAGGCCGACCTCGACGGCTTCCCGATCCGCTTGACCGATCTGCAACCGCACTACGAGGCGGTGGCGGCGCGCATCGGCATCTCGGGCGCCCACGACGATCTCGTGCCCTTCCTCGGCGACCTCCAGGCCATGCAGCCCGCGGTCGCCATCGACTCGAACGGCGAGTCGATCCTGCGCCGTTACCAGAAGCGCCGCGCCGCCGCCAACCAGGCCGGCCTCTTCCTCGGCCACCCCCGGCTGGCCATGCTCAGCCAGCCCCTGCGCGGACGCTCGCCGACCCGCTACTGGGACATGGACTTCTGGAGCGACGCCGGCAAGAGCATCTACCGCCCGCGCTGGACCGTCGACGAGCTGCGCGGCTTCCCCGGCTTCCGTTTCGTCGGTCGCCGCCTGGTCCAGTCGTTCACCGAGACCGCCGACGGCGGCGTCATCGTCGCCGCCCGCGATCTCGACAGCGGACGCATCGAGGAGCTCCGCGCCCGCGCCGTGGTCCTCGCCGCCGGCACGCTCGGCACCGCCCGCATCGTCCTGCGCTCGTTCCAGCTCTACGGCCGTCGCATCCCGCTGGTGTGCAATCCCCACACCTACGTGGCGATGCTCAACGCCAACAGCCTCGGCAAGGACGCGCGCGACGCCCGCCACAGCATGGCCCAGCTCTGCGTGGTCCATGCGCCCGACGGCGCCCAGCGTCGCTTCACCGTCGGTCACGTCTACTCGTATCGCTCGCTGCTGCTGTTCCGCCTCATGAAGTACAGCCCGCTGCCGTTCCGGGAGGGCATGGAGATGCTGCGCCTGCTCTCGCCCAGCTTCAGCGTGCTCATCCTCCAGCACGAGGACCGGCCCTCGCCCGACAAGTACTGCGCCCTGGCCCGGGCCGGCGACGGTGGCGAGGATCGGCTCGAGGTCGAGTACGCGCTGTCGCCGTCCGACCGCGCCCAGCACGATGCGGTCGAGACCGCGGTGCTGCGCGGCCTCTTGCGCCTACGCTGCGTGACCCTGCGCCGGCTGCACGAGGGCAACGCCGCCAGCACCCACTTCGCCGGCACCTTCCCGATGTCCGAGGCGCCGGCCCGCGACGACGATCTGACCACCGACAAGCACGGTCGCCTGCGCCGCGCGCGCAACGTCTACATCGCCGATGGCTCGGTGTTCCCCAGCCTGCCCTCGAAGGGCCTGACCTTCACCATGATGGCCAACGCCGACCGCATCGGCTGTCATCTGCGCACGGTGTTGCGCCCGGGGTCGCGATGACGCCCGAGATCGTGACCCGCTTGCCTGCCGCCGACCTCGAGCGGCTGGCGGTGCTCCACCGTACCTCGCTGCCGCGCTCGATCCTGTCGGTGATGGGCCAGGCCGCGGTGGTGCGCTACTACCGGCAGGTGATCGCGTCGCCGACCGAGCTGGTGGCCATCGCCCGCAACCACCTGGGCATGATCGACGCCGGGGTGGTGGTCAGCCGCACTCCGGGCACGCTCCTGCGCCGCTTCGCGGCCGCGGCGCCGGTCGCCCTCGCCACCGAGCTCGGCCGGAACCTCTTGCTCAGCAGCGACCTGCGCCGCCGCTTCGTGCGCAGGCTGCGCGAGTCGGAGCCGCACGGCACCGAGGGGCTGCCCGAGCTGGTCCAGATCTTCACCGACGCCAGCCTGCGCGGCCGGGGGATCGGCGCCGACCTCGTGTCATCGTGCGAGGATGCGCTCCGCCGCGGCGGCGTGCCGGCCTATGTGATCCGGACTCACCGCGACGGCAACGAGGCCGGCATACGCTTCTACACCCGTCTCGGGTTCACGATCCTCGGTGAGACCCGCTCGTTCGGCGACTACTATGTCGTGATGAAGAAGGAGCTGCGCTGATGTTCCTCCCGCCCCGCTCTCGCGCGCGCTTCTACGGTCGCTCGACCAACTACCAGGGCGTCCTCCGTGACGCCGTCTTGGGCCGCATCACCGAAGGCGATGACGTCGCCGCCATCGAGCGCACGCTCGCCGACTACCTCGGCGTCCGCCACGCCGTCTGCATGCCACAGGCCCGGGTCGGCATCTACTTCACGCTCAGCGAGCTCACCCGCCGGCGCAAGAAGGTGGTGCTGTCGCCGTACACCATCCACGACGTCATCAACATGGTGATCTGCGCCGGGGCCACGCCGGTGTTCGCCGACATCGATCGCGCCACCTGCAACGTTGCCACCGACGAGGTCGCTCGCCTGATCGACGACGACACCGGCGCGGTCATGGTCACCCACCTGCACGGCCTGGCCTGCGACATCGAGGGTGTGACCAGGGTGTGCCGCGACCGCAAGGTGCCGCTGGTCGAGGACACGTCGCAGTCGTTCGGCGCCCGCGTCGGTGGCAGGCGCCTGGGCACGTTCGGTGACGCCGGCATCTACAGCTTCGGCATGGCCAAGAACGTCAATTGCCTCTACGGCGGGCTGGTCGCCACCGATCGCGACGATCTCGCCGCCACGCTGCGCGACGAGCTGCGCCAGTTGCCCTACACCGACTCGTCGATCCTGCTGCGCCGGGCCGGCTTCTGCCTGACCGGTGACACCATCACCTCGCCGCTGTTCTTCGGCGCCGCGACCTACTGGGCGTTTCGCTACGGGTACCTCCACGAGGTCGAGGCACTCAACAAGCGCGTGCGCGGCGAGGACGCGCCGACGATCAAGCGCACCATCCCTGAGAATTACCTGCGCCGCATGACGCCGATGCAGGCCCGCCTGCTGGTGCCGCAGATCCCCGAGGTCGATCGCCTGGCCGCCATCCGCGTCGGCTACGCCCGCATCTACGACGAGGGCTTGGCCGGCATCCCCGCGATCCTCACCCCGCCGCTGCGCGAGGACGGCTCGCACATCTACCTCAACTACGCCATCCAGGTGAAGGATCGCCACGCGCTCCTGCGCTTCTTGATGACGCGTGGCCGCGACCTCACCGTCCAGCACATGGGCAACAACGCCGACTACGAGTGCTACGGCGAGTGGCACCGCGACTGCCCGGCGGCGCGGGCCACCGCGGGGCAGGTCCTGCTCCTGCCCACCTACCCGGGCTACGGAGAGCGCGAGGTGAAGAAGAACGTGGCGCTGATCCAGGAGTACTTCCGCACCCACGCCGCCGAGCGTCCCCACGACGCCGCCGGCCGTGCGCCTGTGGCCTCGGCGCGGGCCGCGACGTCTCAAAGGAGCTAGCTGGCATGTGCGGCATCTTCGGAGTGATCACTCGCCGGAACGCCCTGGGCGCCAAGGCGGAGGATCTGCTCGACGCCCTGTTCCGGCTGTCGGAGTCGCGGGGCAAGGAGGCCGCCGGCCTGGCCGGTATCAGCGGCGACACCATCCGCGTCCTCAAGTCGCCGGTGCCGTCATCGCTCCTGGCCCGCACGCCGGCCTACGCCGACTACGTCGACGCTGTGGTCCGCTCGCCCGCTCGCGGCGGCGGGGCGGTGGCGGTGATCGGCCACTCGCGCCTGGTGACCAACGGCGCCCAGACCGAGCACGGCAACAACCAGCCGGTCTCCGTCGACGACCTGGTCGGCATCCACAACGGCATCATCGTCAACGACGAGGCGCTGTGGCGCGCCCACCCGGAGCTGGTGCGCAAGAGCGAGGTCGACACCGAGGTGCTCCTGCGCCTGGTCCGCCACCACGCGGGCCGCGACGGCTCGTTCGTGGGCGGCGTGCGCAGCGCCTTCGCCGAGCTCGATGGCGTCGCCAACGTGGCGATGTTCGCGTCGGAGCTCGATCAGCTCACCGTCGCCACCAACAACGGCTCGATCTATCACTGCGCCGACCGTGACGGCGGCTGGTTCGCGTTCGCCTCGGAGCGCTATATCCTCGAGACCGCGATCGAGAAGGCCGGGCTCACCCAGCGCGCCACCGCCGTGACGCAGCTCGTCGCCGGCGCCGGCTTGCTCGTCGATCTGAGCAGCATCGAGGTCCAGACCTTCTCGCTCGCCTCCGGCGCGGACAGCGGTCGCGCCGTCGAGAAGAACGGCGTACGCCGAGCGATCCGCGAGGACGCGCCGCTGCCGGTGCCGGAGCGCGTCCGGGCCGCGCCCCGCCGTCCCGAAGCCAGCGACGTCGCGCCGGCCTGGTTCGTCGAGGAGCACGAGCGGAACCGCGAGGCCATCGCCCGCCTGCGCCGCTGCGTCCGCTGCGTCCAGCCCGAGACCGTGCCCTTCGTCGGCCTCGATGACGCGGGCGTGTGCGTCGACTGCCGCCACCACCAGCCGATCGTGGCCAAGGGCCGCGAGGCGCTCGAGCGCGTGCTCGCGCCCCATCGCACCCACGACGGTCGGCCCGAGGTGCTGGTCCCGCTCTCGGGCGGCCGCGACAGCTGTTACCTCCTGCACTACCTGACCACCGAGCTCGGGGTGAAGGCCATCGCCTACACCTACGACTGGGGCATGGTCACCGACCTGGCCCGGCGCAACGCCTCGCGCCTGTGCGGCAAGCTCGGCGTCGAGCACATCATCGTGTCGGCGGACATCGCCCAGAAGCGCGAGTACATCCGCTTGAACGTCGAGGCCTGGCTGAAGCAGCCCGACCTCGGGCTCATCCCGCTGTTCATGGCCGGCGACAAGCAGTACTTCCACCACGCCGAGCAGCTCCAGCGCCGCACCGGCGTGAAGTTCCAGATCTGGGGCAACAACCGCCTCGAGCGCAGCGACTTCAAGACCGGCTTCTGCGGCTTCGATCGCGCCGGCTACCACGACAACAGTCTGTTCCACCTCGGCCCGGTCCAGAACGCCCGCCTGGTCGCCTACTACCTGCGCGCCTTCGCCAGGAACCGGGGTTACCTCAACCGCTCGATCCCCGACACCGCCTTCTCGTACTTCCTCTACTTCCTCGGCCAGCCGACCTACCTCGACTTCTACGACTTCGTCCCCTGGGACGAGGACCACGTCGTGAAGACCATCATCGACGAGTACGGCTGGGAGCTGGCCACCGACACCACCAGCACCTGGCGCATCGGCGACGGCACCGCCGCCTTCTACAACTACATCTACTGGACCGCCGCCGGCTTCACCGAGAGCGACACCTTCCGCAGCGGTCAGGTCCGCGCCGGCGCCCGCAGCCGCGATCACGCGCGGCGCGTCGTCGACGAGGAGAACCGCCCCCGCTACGAGTCGCTGGCCTGGTACTGCCGCACGATCGGCGTCGAGCTCGAGCGCACCCTGCGCGCGATCAACGCGATGCCGAAGCTCTATCCGCGGCATCCATAGCAGGCCTCGGACCCCGGGCCAACGGCCCGGGTCCGTCAGCCCAGGCCGAGCCGCTCGCGGTAGGCGCCCGAGCGGATGGCGTCGGTCCAGGCCTGGTTGGCGAGGTACCAGTCGATGGTCTGGCGGATGCCGTCGGCGAAGGCGATCCGGGCCTTCCAGCCCAGCTCGGACTCGATCTTGGTCGGGTCGATGGCGTAGCGGAAGTCGTGGCCGGGGCGGTCGGTGACAAACTGGATGAGCGAGCGGTGCGACGAGCCGTCGGCGCGAGGGCGGACCTGATCGAGGACGTCGCAGATGGTGTGGACGACGTCGAGGTTCTTCTGCTCGTTGCGCGAGCCGACCAGGTAACACTCGCCGATGCGGCCGCGGGCGAGGACCGCGCGGACCGCGGCGCAGTGATCGCTGACGTGGATCCAGTCGCGGACGTTGTCGCCCTTGCCGTAGACCGGCAGGCGATTGCCGGCGACGGCGTTGGCGATGGTCAGCGGGATGAGCTTCTCGGGGACCTGGTAGGGGCCGTAGTTGTTCGAGCAGTTGGTGATGACCGCCGGGAACTTGTAGGTGTGGACGTAGGCCGAGACCAGGTGATCGCTGCCGGCCTTGGACGCCGAGTAGGGCGAGCGCGGATCGTAGGGCGTGGTCTCGGTGAAGGCGCCGGTCGGGCCGAGCGCACCGAAGACCTCGTCGGTCGACACGTGCAAGAAGCGGAAGTCGGGGTCGGGATTGCCGGCCAGGTGGCGGCGGCATTCCTCGACCAGGTGGAAGGTGCCGACCAGGTTGGTCTGGATGAAGTCTTCCGGACCGTCGATCG
>SXJR01000037.1 GCA_005779305.1 Myxococcales bacterium | reverse complement strand
GATCAAGGACGGACCTCGAGCACGCCCTCGCAGGGCAGCTCGACCACGCCGCTGGCCGGGTCGCGCGCGGCCGTCACCGCCGCGCCGTCGCAGGTGGCGGTGAAGGTCGCGGCGGCCGCCTCGGGGATGTAGACCTCGTGGGGCACGCCGCCGGCCGAGCCGCGCGCGATCTCGAGGCGGGCGGCGCGGGTGGTGCGATCCCAGCGGTGCTCGACGACGCGGCCGGCGATGCGGGCCACGCGGACGCGCGAGATCCAGCTCACCACCTGCGGCCGCTCGGTCCACGTCGACGTGCCGGCGTCCCAGTCGTAGACACCCCACGAGCCCTGGCTCGACTCCTTCCACAGCCAGAAGGCGTTGGAGGCCAGGTAGCGATCGTGGAGCTCGTTCTGGACCGCCATCCACAGGTCCGCGTTGGGCGTGGTCGGGCCCACGCCGTACTCACCGATCCACAGGGGCGTGCCCCAGGCCTCGGCCTCGGCCCGTGCCCCCATCACGCTGGGCTCGAGATCCTCGGGCGTGAGCTGCTCGAGCGCGGTGGGATCGGGCCGGAACACGAACGTATAGACGTGGGGCGCATAGACCGCGCCGTCGACCGGGAACGGCGCCGACGCGGTCGGCACGCCGTCCGTGAAGTTGCGGATCGCCGACGGCTCGAAGAAGACCAGCTTGTCCGGCGCGGCCGCGCGCACCGCGGCGGCGGCGGCGAAATGGAAGGCGTCGACCAGCGCAAAGCCGACGGTGGGCTCGTTGAACAGCTCGAAGCCGATCACCGCAGGGTGATCGGCCCAGCGGGCGGCGACGTGCCCGAGCATGGCGTTGAAGTCGGCCTGGAGGCCGGCGGGATCGCCGGCGGCGAAGAAGCTGTCGAAGGCGCGGGTCACCTGCGACGAGGTCCGGCGCTGGCCGAGATCGGTGAGCGGGCCCTGGAGCAGCATGTCGGGCGGCGGCACGATGGCCCACAGCGGCGCGCCGTCCTCGCCGATCTCCTTCGAGTACGCGTCCTGGTGGAGATCGACCACGACCAGGAGACCGGCGTCGGCGGCGCAGGTGATGGCCGCGTCGACGCGGGCCAGGTAGGCCTGGTCGTAGGCGCCGCGCGCCGGCTCGACGCCGCTCCAGTTGATGGGCAGGCGCAGGTGATCGAAGCCGAGCGCGCGCATGCGACGGCAATCCTCGGCGGTGAGCGGCGGCACCTCCTCGACCGGGATGCGCCCGTCGTCGAAGGTCACGTCGAAGACGCCCTCGATGCGGGCGTTGACGCCGTGGAGGAGGGCGATGCGACCGCGGGCGTCGCGCAGGTGGGCGCCGTCGGAGTCGAGCGGGGTGTACGGCGTACGCGCCGGCCCGTCGCCGCATCCGGCGAGCGCCGCGACCAGCCCGCCCGTCGCGAGCAGCGCCCGCATCAGCTCGCCAGCTCCCGCACCGCGACCTGATCGTCGACGGTGGCGAAGCGGCCGCGGGCGTCGCGGCTGACCGTGCCCATGGCCACGGTCGGGTCGTGGGTGAAGAACAGGCGGCCGTGCCGCGCCACCAGATCGCCGAGCAGCGCGGTCTTCTCGTCGATCAGGCGCTCGGGGAAGCGGTCGTAGCCCATGGTGATGGGCACGTGGACCCAGGCCTTGCCGGGGATGAGATCGGCGGCGAACACCACCGGCCCCGCCGGCATGGCCACCTCGGCCAGGAGCAGGCCCGGGGTGTGACCCTCGCTGCGGTGGAAGCGATAGCCGTCGCCGAGGACCTCGCTGGTGTCGCCGCCGACCAGCTCGAGCCGGTCGGTGGCCTGGATCAACGCCTGCAGCTCGGGGATGAACGACGCCCGATCGCGCGCGTGCGGGGCCAGGGCGCGGGCCCAGGCCTCGTCGCCGACCACCCAGCAGGCGCGGGGGAAGACCAGCTCGGGGGCGACGCCGTCGCGCCACGCGGTCAGCGCGCCACCGGCGTGATCGAAGTGCAGGTGCGAGAGCACGACCACGTCGACGTCCTCGGGCGCCACGCCCTGCGCGGCCAGCTCGTCGAGCAGGACGTGGCGGTCCTCGACCACGCCGTAGCGCTCGCGCAGCGCCGGCGCGAAGAACGCGCCGATGCCGGTCTCGAACAGGATCGTGCGCTCGCCGTCGCGCACCAGCATGCAGCGGCAGGCCAGCGGGATGCGGTGCCGCTCGTCGGGCGGGATCCACGCCTCCCACATCGGCCGCGGCGCGTTGCCGAACATGGCGCCGCCGTCGAGGCGCTGGCTGTTGCCGAGGACCGAGCTGAGGGTGCGCGCCATGGCCCGCGCATTGTACGCGGCCCTCGCCGCACGGCTACCATGCGGGCGTGCGACGAACAGTGTTCATCCTGGCGCTCCTCGCCGGTTGCGGACCGCAGCCGGCGCCCAATGTCCCGACCGTCGCGCCGCCGCGCGATGCCGGGCGGCTGGCCGCCGCCTCGCCGGTGGCGATGGCGGCCGCGGGTGACACCGTTTTCTACGCCGACCTCGAGGGGGTGTGGGCGGTGCCGATCGCCGGCGGCGACGCGCGCCTGGTCACCAACACCAGGCAGCTGGTGCAGCGCATCGTGCCGCACGGCACCGACCTCTACCTCGCCGTCGAGGACGGGCTCCTGCTCGTGCCCACCGCCGGCGGCACGGCCACGGCCATCCACACCGCCGGCGCCGGGTTGGCCTTCGCCGTCGACGACGGCGGGATCTGGTTCAACGACGGCAACGGCCTGCAGGTGATGCCGCTGGCCGGCGGCGCGGCCCGCACCGTGGCCGAGCGCCTCGGCAGTCAGGCCTCGATCATCGTCACCGACGCCGACGCGGTGTTCGTGACCGAGGAGCTCAGCGGCGAGGACCGACCCTCGCTGACCCTCGACGAGGACGTCGTCGCCAGCGCGCTGTGGCGCGTCGCCAAGGTCGACGGCAAGCGCACCCCGATCGCGCGCCGCCAGTTCGGCGTCGCCGGTGTGGCCGTCCGGGACGACCGGGTGTACTGGACCAGCTACGGCGCCGGCCTGCGCAGCGCGCCGGCCGCCGGCGGCGCCATCCGCACCCACGTCGGCGGCGCCGGCGTCGCGCTGACCGCCGACGTCGACGGCGTGATCGTCGAGACCGCCAGCCACCTGCTGATCGAGGTGCGCGGCGACGTGGCCCGGGTCGACCCGGGCGCGTTGACGCGGATGCCCGAGGCGACGCCCGCCCCCGTCCTGGCCGGCGGGGCGCTGGTCGCGCTGGTGACCGACGAGTCCGCCGGCGCCAGCGAGCTGTGGCGGCTGAAGCGGCCGTGGACCTCGCAGGTCACGGTCGCGGGCTGGGTCACCGATCGCGTCGCCGAGCTCGCCGTGAGCGGCGACGACCTGCTGGTGCTGGACGCGCCCCGCGACGAGACCCTCGAGGGCCGCATCGTCCGCATCGGCCCCGGCGGCAAGCAGCGCGTCGTCGCCCGCGCCACCGGCATCGACGGGCTCGCGGTCGACGGCGACACGATCGGCTATCACGCCGCCGGCGCGTTGTGGCGGGTCGGGCCGGGGCCGGCGGCGCGCGCGGTGGCGCTGCCCGAGGACGAGCTGGTGCTCGGGCTGACCCTCGCCGGCGATCGCTTCTACTGGTCCGACTCGCAGACGGTGCGCACCGCGCCGGCCAGCGGCGGCGCCGCCTCGACGCTGCACGAGCCCCGCGGCCGATTCGGCGGCAGCGGTCGCCCCGACGCCGAGCTGGTCGTCGACGGCGCGACGGTCTACTTCAGCAGCCTGGGCTGGGGCTCGACCGCCGTGCAGCGGGTGAAGGGGCTCGAGGCCACCGACCTCCTGTTCGAGCCGGGCGAGGACGCGGGCCACCTCGGCGACGGCCTGGTGCGCGCCGGCGATGCGCTCTACGTCACCGTGGGCGAGAGCGAGGTGTGGCGCGTGCCGATGGCGGGCGGACCGGCGATGCCGTTGGCCCGCGAGCTGCCGACGCTGCCCTACAACCTGGTCGCGGTCGGGCAACGGCTGGCCTGCGCGATGGTCATCGACGGCACCACCACCGTCGCCATGATCGATCCCATGAAGGGCTCGATGACCCCGCTGCTCGGGCTGCCCCGCGACTACACGGTGGTGCTGGCCGGCGCGCCGTCCGGCGACGCGGTCTACGTCGGCCTGGTCGCCAGCGATCTGATCCTGCGCGTGCCGCTGCCGGCACGCTGACGCGGGTCAGTCTGTACCCCAAGACTTCTCGAGGTACTCGTCCTGCTCTTCCCAGATCTTGTCCTCGCGGAACTCGCCATACTTCTCGATGTGCCGGAAGTGAACATCGGCGATCCGGAACTCACCGCCGACCGGTAGCTCGACGGCTCGGGCACGCACGAGGTCCTCGAACTGCCGCTGGGCGGTCACGTGATCGAAGCCCTCCTCGATCTCCTCCTCCGCGAAGGGACTCATCGAGTAGTTGCGCCACTCCGCGATCGGGCAGTCGAAGTACTGCTCGAGTCGCTCGACCAGCTCGGGGAACGTCTCGTATCCCCCGATGTACTTCGGGCCGAACCCCTCCGACTCGCCGAGCGCGTACACGGCGGCGATCTCGTGCTCGATCGAGACCCTGTTCCCCCGATGCAACGTCGTCGTTCGCACGACGCCAGGGATGCCCGGACACCGACGCACCTCGACGGTCACGCCCCCGCCCACGGTCAGGTATCGTTCCAGCTCGTCAAAGCGCATGGTCAGTTCCTCCCCCGCGCCACACTCAGACCGAGAAGAGTACCGCGGCGCGAAGACCTTTCGCCTTCGACCAGACGCTCGCCGGCGGGGACTCACCCTTGATGCAGCGCTGCTCGCCGGCGGCCACAAGCGCGACGCGCGACGCAAAGGCGCCGACGATGACCTCGGCGCGCATGGAGTGCCGGCCTTGCCGAGGATCCGGAACGACACGCTGGAACAGGTCCTCCACGGAGTGTGTCGGGTGCTGGATCCAGTTCACGTCACTGCCCACGATCCACCAATCTCCGAGACAACGAACGACGCACTGCTCGGACACGAGCAGCACGTCCGCCATGATCGACGCAGCGAGGTCCAGCGGGTTCGCCGAGCCGCCCAGGAAGAACTGCTGCGGCCTCGCGAGGAGCCACTGAACTGGATCTACCATCTTCGCACGAGGCTGAATGCATCGCACACCAGCTCGAAGGAGCCGCCTTCATCATGAAGGCGCTGCTCGAGGACAGGAGTGGGAGACTCAGGGATCGTCAGCGGTACCGTCTCCAGCGTCAGCCGGTACGGACCTCCCTCGAGCTCGCCACGGAACCGGCGGCAGCCGGAAGCCTCCACCTCGAATCGACGCGGATAGTCTCCTCGATGCAGCGCGAGCGTCATCCTGCGGCCATGCGAGATCCCGTAGGAGAGCACCCACACATGGAGCTCTGGATGCTCTGCGAGAAGTGAATACATCGACGTGAATGTCGTCAAGACCTTGGCCTCCTAGCGAGTCGGGCCCACTTCGCGAAATTCGAGGTTCGACAGCCCCAGCTCCACGGCGATGTCGCGCATCCGTTGACTTGCAAACAGGATGTTCGGATTCCGATCGACGATGAAGAGATCGCTCCCATCCCACCGCGTGACATCGATCTCGAAGTACTCCGGCCTTGGGAAGCCACGCCGGCCACACTCGTCGCACTGGACCGTGTCTCGCTCACGAGTGCCAACGCGCCACGCACTCCCCAGCGGGACCAGCGCGCACAGGGATTCGCGCTCCGGGGTATCGAACTCGACGGGAATCAACTCGCAACCGCGAAGCTGTGCGTGACGAAACGCTTCCGCACCACGACT
>SXJR01000278.1 GCA_005779305.1 Myxococcales bacterium | reverse complement strand
TGCGCGTTGACGGTCATATCGGCGTGTCGCCATCGGCGTTGCGCGCGCAAATGGAGCTCATGGAAAGCCTGTTGCCGCGCTTTCATCAGCAAGCTGCTCGCTCCACGGCGCTGCCCGCAGCGGCGTGATCGCGCCGAGCAGCGCCGAGGCCGGCGCATCGCCCTCCGCGGTCGTGACCGCCAGGCCGACGTAGCTGCGGCCGTCGGCAGGAGCGACCTCGGCGAAGCTGGCGGCCCAGGTCACGCGCCCCGGCTCGATCTTCCACAACACGTCGCCGCCCTGCCCGGCCCGCGCCGCCAGCGCCGCCCGCTCGGCGGCATCGCCGTCCTCCGGATACCAGTGGAAGTCGCCGCGCGCCGAGCGCGGGCTGGGGTGCTTCTGCAGCCAGGCGTGGCGCAGCACCACGCGCATCACGACCCTCCGCTGGTGAAGCCGCCCGAGCTGGCCGCGGTCTTGACGGTGTCGGTGGTCACCGCCGCCGGCTTGGCGCGCGTCACCGGTACCGTCAACGGCACCACCTCGCCGTCGGTGGGCTCGTTCGCGGTGTCGCTCGCGAGCGACGTCGCCCGGGCCCGGCGCGGCGCCCGGTACGCGACCTCGGCCAGCCAGGCCAGGAACTTGCCGCGGGGCTCGCCCTCGAAGGCGGCGACGTCGTCGGTGTACGTGTACTCGAGCACCGGCTTGCCGTCCTCGCCGGGCCGGGAGACGAGCTGGCAGTCGTCGCCGGCGTCGTAGCGCAGGTAGGTCATGTCGATGCCGTGTTCGAGCCCGTCCTCGGCGTCGCGGCAGTACTTCTGCACCGCGCCGCGCCGGACCTCGACCGGCTCGCTCGAGCGCACCGGCTCCGCGCCGGCGTCGGCGCGGCCGTGGTGGTTGCGCCGCACCATCGAGCGCACCGCGATGCGCTCGTCCTCGTCGCTGCCGTCGGCGCAGATCTCCTCGATGAGCTGGGCCCGCGTGATCACCACCAGGGCCTGACGATCGATGCGATCGAGTGACGCATAGAGCGGCAGCACCTTCTTGAGGCTGACGTAGCTGCCGCCGTCCTCGTGGCGCTCGAGCGAGAGCGGGTTGCACACCAGCACCGGCGCGAAGCCGTAGGGACGATCCTCCTCGCGCCGCCGCTCGACCACGGTGCGCAAGAGCTCGTGGTAGTCGCCGCCGCGCAGCGCGTCCTCGCCGGCGACATCCCAGAACACCACCTCGATCTCGCCAGCGCTCTTGAACCGCCGCAACGAGAGGAAGAAGCCGACGACGATCATGACCAGAGCCAGGCCGCAGGCCGCCCCCGCCGCCACACCTGGATCGCGACCGAGCATCCACAGGCCGACGCCGACCAGCGCAGCGTTGGCGAGGGCCAGGCCCAGGTGCAACCACAGCCGCGCGGTGCGGGCGAGCAGCCCGAGCCGGGTCCAGGCATCGAGTTGATCGAGCACCGCGCCGGGCTCGACGCGGTAGACGTAGTGCGGACGGGCGCCGGGCGCGGTGGCGTCGAGGCTGGGCGCGCGGGCATCGAGCGCGATGCGGTGGATGCGCTGGCTGTTCTCGCGCTCGACGTCGGCGAGGCCAGGCGCGGCGTAGGCGTCGAGGGTGCGGATCGCGTTGAGGATGAACTGGGTCTTGCCGTCGCCGCGGCAGCCGATCACGGCGAGGTCGACGACCGCCGCTACCTCGTCACCGGGATCGGTGAGCGAGGCCGCGCTGCTGGCCACGCCCCCAGGATCCGTCGCGAACAGCTTTCGCCGCACTGCCTGATCATAAGCCATCGCGGGGCATGCGGCATTCCCGCCACACACGCGCCTCCCGCCGAGCGCGCGCCGGCGCCAGAGACAGATCCGCGGGCCGGCGGATCGCCGAAACGGAGATCGCCCGCGACACCTCGAATCAGTTGAATGACAGCTCGCCCAGCATCGTCGTATCGCACCACGCCTCGGCGCGGGTGAACGACGTGCAGCAGCTGGCACAGCGCGGCGCCGGGCGCACGTACCAGAGGCCGTAGCCCTCGGCGGTGCCGCCACCGTCGTCGTCGTAGACGCCCCAGGCGAAGCCGATGCGCTGCGCGTTCAGCGAGGAGCGGGGGATGCGGACCTCGACGGTGAAGCCCTCGGTGGTGGGCAGACGCACCGCCTCGATCCCCGGGTCGGTGCCGTTGGTGGTCGGGTAGATTCCGTAGACCGGACGGTAGTCGATGATGATCTCGTGATCGTCGCTGCCGTAGGCGCCGCTGCGATCGTTGGCGCCGTCGAGGTAGAACGTGATGGCGTCGTTGTCCCAGGTGTTGGTCGAGTCACCCTGGTGCGGCTTGGCCTCGGCGACGTCGAAGAACAGGTGCAGGTGGGTGGCGTCGTGGCCGGCGCGGACGCCCGCGCTCATGCTCGGCGTGTAGCCGCTGGCCAGCTCGGAATTAGCGGCGCTGGCCATGTCCATCGCGTAGCGCGTCGCTCCGGCGAGCTCGGTGGGGATTCCGTCGAGGAGGGGCGCGGCGGTGAGCGCGACCGCGCGGATCAGGTTCTGCTCGAAGGCCGCATCGACGGGCACGGCCGGCGCGTCGATCACGCGCGCGTCGGCGGTGATCACCACCGACGCGTCATCGCCGACCGACGTGGCGTCGACGCCGACGTTGTCGACGGCGCCGTCCGGTTGGAACGAGCACGCCGCCGTGAACAGACCGAGTCCAGTCGCAAGAGAAGCGAATCGCATGGCCATGACCGTTCACCCTGAGCCTCCCGGCGCAGCCGGGAGAGCCGAAGGGCGACGAGGGGCACATATCCCACACCCAGCTCGAAGTGAACCGAAATCGCAACCGTGGTTCGATCAGGCGAGCCGGCGTCGTCGGACCAGAAGACCAATCAACACGAGGATGCCGCCCAGCGCTGGTGTCGTCGGCGAAGTCTGCGCATCGCAACAGCCGCCGGGATCGGGCGGTGCGGCGTCGGGGGTCAGCTCCTCCGGCACCCCGAACTGTTCACGTATCGCAGGCCACAACTTCGCCTCGCAGAGATCACGTTGCATCGTGCCGGCCGGGCACGAGAGCGGTCCGTCCATCTCGACGTAGCGGAAGATCTTGGTCCAGCTCTGCCCGTCGGTGCTGCGGCCGATCGCGAAGAAGTCAGGCTCCCAGTTGGCGCCGCAGACGAGGAGCGCGTCGCCGCGATCGCCCAGACACGACGCCTGCGGCAGATCGCTGACCTTCTCGAAGCTCTGGCCGCGATCGGTGGAGCGATGCATGCCGCCCATCTGCGTGGCCACCAGCACGCTGCCGTCGGCGCGCATGACCACGTTGCGGATCGTGTCGGTGGTGGTCAGCACCTCGGCGAACGTGCTGCCGCCATCGGTCGACCGATAGAGCTTGTCGCCGGCCGGCGGCACCGCGCGCACCGAGCGCACGAACACGAGCTGGGGGTCATCGCTCGCCACCTCCTCGGCCAGGAGCAGCGGGCTGGTGCCGAGCGTGAAGGGGCCGAGGCCGAGCATGGTCCAGTTGGCGCCGCTGTCATCGGTCCGGTAGAGGTGAACCGTCGGCGGGATCGAGCCGCCGTCGGGTCCGGTCTGCGTGACCTGGTAGCCGGTGACGTAGGCGCGTCGCGCGTCGCTGGGCGCGACCACCACGCTCTTCCACCAGATCTGGCTCGAGGCCAGGCCCAGCGGCGCGAACGTGGTCGCGTCGTCGGTCGAGCGATAGATGTCGTTGGGCCGGCCGGCTTCGGCGGTGGCGACCCAGACCGCGCCGTCGGTGCCGACGTCGATGGCGTCGACCCAGATGCCGGCCAGGTAGCCCGCGCTCTGCGGCGCCTGCTCGGCCGTCGCCGTCGTGAACGAGCAGCCCCCGTCGCGCGAGACCCGCAGGCCCTCGAAGGTGGTGGCGTAGATACTGCCGTTGGTGCCGACGCGGTACTTGGGATCGAAGGTGCCCTCGTAGCCGACGTTCTGTTCGCACACCCAGTAGAAGCTGGCGCCGTCGTCATGGCTGATGAGCAACCCGAAGGTCACGCCCAGGTAGATGTCGACAACGTTGTTGGGCCGGAACTGCACGCTCACCGAGGTGGGGAAGCGTCCGTTGCCGTGCGCGCTGCCGGCGGCCACCGCGATCGCAGCGACCGCGCCGAGCAGCGAGAGGCGGCCCAGACGGGACATCGGCTCGACTCTACCTCGCTTCAGGTATGGCGTGCGAGCGCCTCGAACACGCCCGCCTCGACGAGGCCGACCATGATCGCGGCGCCGAGCACACCGGCGGCGACATCGTCGAGGACCACGCCGGCGCCGCCGGGCACGTGCTCGTCGATCCAGCGCACCGGCGGCGGCTTGATGATGTCGAGCGCGCGGAACACGATGAAGCCGATGCCCAGCACCCACCACGAGCTGCGATCGACCAGCGCCACCGTGAACAGGTAGCCGGCGACCTCGTCGATCACGATCCGCCCCGAATCGTGGCTGCCCCACACCTGGTCGGCCCGATGCGCTGCGGCGATCCCGACGAGGGTGACGGCGACGGCGATGAGGACGAACAGCCAGGTGTCAGATCCTCGACAGGCCCACGCCAGTGGTACGGCCACCACCGTGCCGCACGTTCCGGGTGCAACCGGCGAATATCCGGCCCCGCCGGCGGTGGCGACGGCACGGGCAGCGAACGACGTGACGGCAGCGAGGCTCATGTCACCCGGCTTGCAAGACGTCGTACCACGGTCCCCAGCCTGTCGGGGCCAGTGAACATCCGGACCCCCGCGCGGGTCCCAACGCAAGACCTGCCGGTAAAGTCGCTTGGCCGCCACCGGAAACTGGTGGTAAAGCTGGCCCCCAACCCGTCCGCCGCCGAAAGTAACCCCGTGGAACGACTGTCCATCCTTGCACCCGCCGTCATGCTGTTCGGGTTCATCGTGGGAATGTTCGGCGTCTACTGCGTGCTGTGCTGGTCGGGGCGGGCGCCCAAGCTCGGCAAGCTGAAGACCAACGACATCTTCGGCCCGTTCCTCACCCGCTACATCGTGTGGCTGCTTCAGCCCATCGAGAAGATGCTGGTTGCGTCACACGTCTCGCCCAACGTCATCACCGGCCTGTCGCTCGCCGCGTGCGCCGGCGCCGGCGTCGCCATCGCCTTCGGCAACCTGGCCACCGGCGCCTGGCTCTACATCGCCGGCGGCGTCCTCGATCTCCTCGACGGCCGCCTCGCCCGCGCGACCGGCCGCCAGACCCAGGCCGGCGCCCTGTTCGATTCGGTCGCCGATCGCTGGGCCGAGCTGGCGTTCTTCACGGGCTTCGCCTGGTACCTGCGCGACGGCGGCTGGCTCCTGGCCGTCATGGGCGCCGCCGGCGGCTCGATCATGGTCAGCTACACCCGCGCCCGCGGCGAGGGTTTCGGTCTCGAGCTCAAGGTCGGCTCGATGCAGCGCGCCGAGCGCATGGTGCTGGTGTCGCTGGGCACGCTGATCGCGGCGTGGTTCGCGGCCAGCCCGGCGACCGCGCAGTTCTCGGCGGCCGCGGCCGGCATCTCCCTGGCGATCTGTGGCGTGCTCTCGTCGTGGACCGCGGTCGGTCGCTGGGTCGAGGGCTACCGGCTGCTGGTGGCCAAGGAGCCCGGCGCCGAGCGTCGCGCCGAGGAAGCCGAGGCTCGCAAGGCCGAGGCCGCGATGCGCATCACCGGCGAAGCCGCGATGCGAATCACCGGCGAGCTGTAGTCACGCCCTTGCCCTTGCCCTTGCCCTTGCCCCTCTACCGGTGCTGATCAGCACCAGTAGTGCGAGCGCGACGGCACCTCTCGGATCTCCCCCCACCCCGCAGCAGCCGCCCTCGTCGGCCGGCGCCGCCGACAGACACACGTACGTCGTCCCATCGACGGTGTCGCAGACGTAGCCGTCCGGGCACAGGATGTTGCGTGGCACGTCGCACGTGTACGTGCAGGTTCCGTCGACGCACAGATACGCCGAGCAGTCGGTCGCCATGTCGCACGCCTGCCCGATCGCACCCGGCGGTTCGCCGCTGTAGTCACAGACGCGGCCCTCGCCGGGGACCTCGCGGCACACCATGCCCGACGCCGGACAGTCGCCGTCTCCGCTGCAGGGCTGGCTGCAGAAGCGCGAGCGCGGATCCGGCGTCCACTGGATGCACAACCCGGTCATGCACTGGCTATCGGCCTGGCAGATCTCGCCGAGGCCGCTGGTCGGACAGTCGGGATCGGGCAGCGGACACCCCGACGCACACGTGCCGTCGGCGTTGCACGGCAGGCAGTCGGGATCCTGGCTGCAGCCGGCGCGCACGCACACGCCGTTCAGGCGACACGACGAGTCCATGGTGTCGATGAACGGCTGGATGAAGTCGTTCATGTACAGATCGGGCCTGGCGTCGCCGCTGGGATTGAAGCAGCCGGTGATCGAGTACGAATGCACGCCGGCCAGGTATTCGGTGCCGCCGACGGTGATGAAGCCGGGACCGCCGGAGTCGCCCTGGCAGATCGCGGTCTGCTCGTCCTGATCGACGTCGCTGGCCTCGAGGTAGTCGCCGGTCAGGCCGTCGATCTGCATCTGGCCGACGCGCTTCTTGCCGTCGAGATCGCGGGTGACGCGATCGTGGATGCCGAAGCCGACCACGCGGTACGGCGCGCCGACGTGCGGGGCCAGGTCCAGCTTGTTCATGGGCACGACCAGCGCCGGATCCTGGGCGGTGGTGAGCAGCGAGACCGACAGGTCGTGGCCGTTCGCGAGATCGCCGGTCCAGCCGGGATGGGTGCGCGACATGATCACGCCGATGCGGATGCCGACCGACTCGGTGTCGTTGCCGAAGAACGCGGCCACCGCCGGATCACCGCCGGCCTCCTCGAGGCAGTGCCCCGCCGACAGCACGACCTGCGGCGACACCAGCGTGCCGGTGCAGAACACCCGGCCGGTCGACGTGACCATCGCGACCACGCCGGGATCGCCGGTGGCGAGCTGCGCCCCGACCACCGCCTGCGCGGTGGTCTCGACCTCGGGCACCTCGCCCGCGCACGCCGCCAGGAGGCACCCCATTCCCAGTGTCATTCGACGCATGTAGCTCCGGTCTCTCACGGCTCGGCGCGCCGCTCAAGGGGCTTCGCGCGTGCACGCGCGTGCTACAAGTCGGCCGTGCGGATCACCACGTGGAACGTGAACTCCATCCGCGCCCGCGAGGGCCGGGTCAAGGCCTGGCTGGCCGCCGCGCAGCCCGACGTGTTGTGCCTGCAGGAGCTCAAGGTCGAGGACGCCGGCTTCCCCCACAAGCTCTTCGACGAGCTCGGCTACCACGTCGCCATTCACGGCCAGAAGTCCTACAACGGCGTGGCCATCGCCTCGCGCGCGGCGCTCACCGACGTGACCCGCGGATTCGGTGACGGCGGCGACGACGAGCAGGCACGCATGATCGCGGCCACCACCGGTGGAGCGCGGGTGGCCGCGCTCTACGTGCCCAACGGCCAGGACGTCGGCAGCGACAAGTACGTCTACAAGCTCGAGTGGCTGGCGCGGCTGCGCCGCTGGCTCGACGCCCACGCCGATCGCGGCGCGCCGCTGGCACTGTGCGCCGACTGGAACGTGGCGCTGGGCGATCTCGACGTGTACGACCCGGCCGCGTGGCAGGGCAAGAACCTGTTCACCGCGGCCGAGCGCACCGCGATGGGCGCGCTCGTCGACTGGGGCCTGACCGACACCTACCGCCACCTCCACCCCGACGGCGTCGAGTATTCGTGGTGGGACTACTTCGGCGTCTCGTTCTTCAAGAACCGCGGCCTGCGCATCGACATGATCCTCACCAGCCCGCCGCTGACCGCGAGGCTGACCGCCTGCACGATCGATCGCGAGGCGCGCAAGGGCAAGGACGCGTCCGACCACGCGCCGGTGACCGCGACGTTCTCCGACTGAGCGGCGCCGAGCGAGGCCGACGATCAGTTCACGGCAGGTTGGCGGCGCCGGGAGTCAGCGTCGTGGTCGCGGCCCAGTCGGAGACGGCGTTGTCGGTATCGGTGCCGTTGGGGATGCGGGCCAGCGCCTTGGTCGGGGACGAGTCGTCCTGGGCGCCGGTGACCGTGCCCTCGACGAAGTTGACGCTGCCGAAGCCGGTGATGGTGGCGGTCAGCGTGCCCTCGTAGGCCAGGCGGTCGAGGATGGTGGTGGTGACGGTGTTGACCAGGAGCACGCCGTCGGAGGCCGGCGCCGAGCTGGTGCCGCCGTTCTGGAGCGCGTCGGTCGTCGGCCAGCCCGACGGGGTGAACCGCACGCCGCTGCCCTGCACGGTCACCGTCGAGGCCGCCACGACCAGATAGCCACCGGCCGGGATCGAGACGGCGCCCGCGAGCGACGAGCGACGATACTCGGCGCCGCCCGAGCCGTTGACGAAGATCAAGGTCAGGTCGGTGGTCGAGATGGCCGCGCTCGACGAGTTGTAGAGCTCGACGTATTCGGTCATGTCGGTGCCGGGCTGGTCGTAGTCGATCTCGTTGATCACCAGGCCGCCGGAGGGCGCGGCCATCGTGATCGTCGAGCTGAACAAACCGGCGCCCAGCGAGGCGGTCACGACGGCGGTGGGGCCGGTGCTCGAGTCGACGAAGTCGAATGCCGCCGCGATCTGTCCGGCCGGGACCGTCACCGTGGGCGGCACGGTGCCGATGTTGCTCGGGTTGACCGAGACGTTCACCACCGTGCCGCCGGCGGGCGCCGGCAGATCGAGCGTGACCGTCAAGGTCTGCGTCCCGCCGGGCACGATGGTGGCGGTCGCCGGGGTGAGCGACACCAAGCTCGGCTGCTCGGTGCCATCGAGGATGCGCACGGTGGCCGTGAACACGCCGCCCAGGGTCGCGGTCAGCGTCACCGAACCGGCGACCGCGCCGGCGATGACCGTGACCTGGCCGCTTGACTGGCCGGCGCCGATCATGACGCCGCCGCCAACCACGGTGACCGTGGCGTCGTTGCTGGACGTGATCGGCACCATGGTCGCGATGGCGACCGGACCGTTGAGCGTGACGGTGAGCGGCGTCGGGTAGGTCGGCACCATCATCTGGCCGGCGTTGACGAAGCTGATGGCCGGCGCGAACGAGACGATCGCCGGCGCGCCCGACGGCAGATCGGCGGCGCTGCGCGGCAAGACCTTGCTGACCCCGCTGCGCAGGGCGAGGACGCCGGACACGCTGGCGAAGGCGCGGCCCACGGTGACCGCGGGCGCCGGGACGTGGAGGAAGTCGTCGACCACGACGGTGCCGCCGCCATCGGAGATCGTGAACTCGCCCTGGGCCGCGTTGACCGCGGTCACCGACGACGCGCCGACCTGGACGATCACGCTCTCGAGGGCCGCGGCGCGGGCGCCGCCGGTGGTGACCTGAGCGGCGGTGGCGGTCACCGGCGCCGGCAGCGCCTCGACTCCGGCGTTGTCGACGGTGAGCGCCGACACCGTGGCCAGCTGGATCTGGCTGCTGAACAGGGTGACCACGCCCTCGATGGTGATGCGGTTGCCGACCTGGATCTGGTTGAGGTAGGCCGAGCCGGTGTTGACATAGACGAACAGGCCGGAGTTGTCGGCGCTGACGTAGCCGGCGTCACCCGGCTTGACCTGCAGGAAGAAGCCGGACGAGCCCTCGCCGGTGACCAGAGCGTTCGAGATGCGCGCCAGCGTGCCGACCGGCGTGGTGCCGTTCTTGATGTTGTAGATGGTGCTCGGCGTCGTCATCGCCAGACAGACGCGGTCGGGGTTGGGCACGGTCGGGCAGAAGTCGCAGGCGTCGCCCTTGTCGTCGCCGTCGCCGTCGGTCTGGTTGTCGGACAGGAACGGGCAGACGTCGGTGAGGTTGGCGGTGCCGTCGCCGTCGAGGTCGCTGCCCACCGGCGTCGGATCACAGGCGTCGCCCACACCGTCGTTGTCGACGTCGGCCTGGACGCCCTGGTCCATTGGCCGGATCGGGTTGAACGTGCGCGGGCAGTTGTCGGTGCCGTCGACCCGGCCGTCGCCGTCCATGTCGGTGGCGGTGATGCCGTCGTACTCGCCGGCGCGCGTCGGCAGGCAGGTCGGCTCGTCGGCCGGGGCCGCGCAGATGACCGCCGGGTAGGCCAGCGGCACCTGTGACGCGAGGGTGGCGTAGGTCTTGTTGAACTCGCGCTGGGCGCAGATGCGGCGCGACTGGGTGCAGATGGTCACCGCCTCGCACGACGCGTCGAGGGCGGCGACCACGTCGGCCTCGCCGTACAGCACGTCGCCGTCGCGGACCACCAGGGCGACGTCGCCGTCGCCGGCGTCGATGATGGCCCGGTAGGTCTCGCCGGCGGCGGCGTGGAAGACCGCGATGTCGGCGAGCTTGCCGACGGTGAGCGAGCCGATCAGATCATCGCTGCGGGTGGCGATGGCGCTGTTGATGGTCACCATCTTCCAGATGTCCTCGTCGGTAAAGGCGCCGTCGAGGTAGGTGCGGTTGAGCTCGTCGACGCAGGCCAGCTCGCGAAGCTGGGTGGCCGAGCCGGTGTACGTCCAGTCGGTGCCGACCGCGACCACGCCGCCCAGGCGCTGCATGATCTGGGCCTGCGAGGTGTTGCCGAACAGCGAGATGTTGGAGCGGGGCGACCACACCAGCGCGGTGCCGTCGCGGGTCATGTCGTAGTAATCGGTGGCGTTGGCCGCGACCACGTGCACGTGGGCGGTGTTGTTCTCGACGAAGTCGCGGCCGCCGCCGAACGACGTGCGCTGGCACTGGAACTCGGCGCGCGAGCGGCTGTCGATGCCCTCCGACGAGTGGGTCACCAGCGCGTCGAGGCCGTAGACCTCGATCTCGCTGAACTCGTAGGTCCAGCCGCACGACGGCGGGATGGTGTGCTTGTAGGGTCCCGAGTTGTCGTTGAGGATGAAGGTCTCGTACTGGAGCGGGTTGAAGCCCAGCGCGAACTCGGGCGCGGCGACGTCGTCGAGGTTGCGGATCATGCCGTCGGCGTGGCCGGCGCCGTTGACCGAGGTCGTGCCGGCCAGCACGTGACGGATCTCGTTCCAGCGCACGCCGTCGGTGTTGGAGCTGACGTTGCCGTACTGGTTGGGCGGCGTCGGCCAGGCGTCGCGCCAGTCGTTGCGGTGGCCGTAGCGGCGCGGGTCGTGCGCCACCGTCGAGGGCAGCGGGTACCGGTTGTTGTAGGTGATGTGATCGTGCGGGTTGATGATGCCGGGCGAGACCACGTTGTCGCCGCAGCTGATCACGGTCGCGGTCGGGAAGCCGGGCGCGGTCGACGGATCGCAACCGACGTAGGTGATCAGGTTCCCGTCGTAGACCACGGCGCCGTCGAGGTACGTGGTGCCGAGCCCGAGCACGGTGCCGCGCACGACCACGGCGGTGCCGGTGCCGTCGACCACGTCGCAGTCGCCTTCGCTCGGCGCCGGGAGCTGGGTCGGACACTGCACGGTGACCGTGCCCGTGCCGCCGTCGGGCATGGCGTCGGTCATGCCGGCATCGGGCAGCGCGGCGTCGGGCGACGCGCCGTCCGGGGTCTCGGACGAGTCGTCCCCGCAGCCGGGAAGGACGACAAGGCAGGAGGCCAAGACGACGACGAGGGCCGCGAACGACGAGGGGCGAGGCGACATCGGTTGCCTAGCTACCACACCCGGCGTTCAGCCCGGCCGCAGAATCGTCGACGGAATCTTTTCAACGAGTTGGCGCGAGATCCGCGTCACGCCGGCGGGGACGATGAGCTCGGATGAACGCGGTCGGATCCAGGTGGCCATCGGGATCGCCATAGCCGGCGCCGAGCGGGCGCGCGATCGGATCGCGCAGCTCGAAGTGGAGATGAGCGGGGTAGCGCCCGCTGGCGGTACCGATGGTTCCGATCGGCTGGCCGCGCCCGACGCGGTCACCGGGCCGCACGTCCATGCGATCGAGGTGCGCGTAGAGCGACTCGACGGTGCGCTCGCCGCCGCGATCGCGGACGCGGTGGGCGACGCGGACCACGTTGCCCCAGCCGCCGCCGTGATCGGCGGCCGCGATGACGCGGCCGGCGGCGACGGCAAAGACCGGATCGCCGAGATCAGAGTCGCCGCCGCCCGCGCCGTTCCAGTCCGAGCCGAGGTGGGCAATGGCACCGCCGAACGGCTGGGCGTCGCGATACCGGGCTGCATCCGGGGGATTCACCGGAAAATCGAAGCCATCGGCGAGCGGGAGCAGGAGGGCCAGAGATACCAGGCGGGCGAACACCCTGCCCGAACGCCCGCGCGTCGGCGTGGCAGGTAAGACCATCGTAAGGGCCGCAACCGGCTGGTCCGGCTGGTGTCCGGATCGACAGGGAATGGACAGCGGACGAAGCAAGTTCCCAGATCGACAGCCGCCGTCGCCCGTTGGAGATCACATGAGAAAGCGCAACTCCGGGAGCATGAGCCTCTGGACCATCATCGAGTCGCTGCAGTCGCGGCTCGAGCGCCAGGGTCTGGCGCGCGACGTCATCGACGCCGCCGTCGTGACCGTGCTGACGCAAGCGATGAACGGCGCCGCCCGCGCCTGATCGCAGGTCTCTCGACTCTCACGCTTCCCGCAGCTCGATCCAGAACGTGGTGCCGCGCGACGCGGCGCTCTCGACGCCGACCGCGCCCCCATGGGCCGCCGCCGCAGCGCGCACGATGGCGAGGCCCAGCCCGCTGCCACCGTCGGCGGCGCGGGTGGTGAAGAAGCGGTCCCAGACCCGGGCCTGCACCGCCGGCGAGATCGGCGCGCCCTGATTGTGGACGGCGATCCGCACCCGGCCGCGGCGGCGGGCGAGCGTGAGCGTCACCGGCGTGGTCGGCGCGGCGTGCTGCGCCGCGTTGGCCAGCAGGTTGTCGAGCGCCGCGTCGAGCGCAGCCGGTCGGACCCGTGCCGGGCAGCGCCCGCGGCCAGTCCGCTCCAGCACGGCGGCGACGCCGGTGCGCTCGGTCAAGCGGGCGAGCGCGGCCTGGGCGTGGGCGGCGACGTCGACGTCCTCGGCCGGAGTGTCGTCCGACTCCAGCCGCGACAGCTCGAGCAGGCGCACCACCAGCCGATCGAGGCGGGCCGCGTCGTCGAGGATCATGGTCAGGAAGCGAGCGCGGGCGGCGGGATCGTCGGCGGCACCGTCGCGCAGAAGCTCGGCCGCGCCGCGGATGCCGGTGAGCGGCGTCTTGAGCTCGTGACTGATGTCGGCGGCGAGCGCGCGCTGGTCGCGGGCGCGGCGGTCGAGCTCGGCGGCCATGCGCTCGATGGCACGCGAGAGCTGGCCGATCTCGTCGGCCCGGTCGAGCGCCAGCGATGCGTCGCGGTCGCCAGCGGCCAGACGCTCGGCGGCGCGGGTCAGCTTGCCGAGCGGGCGGGCGATGGTGGCGGCGAGGAACAGCGACAGCACGGTGGTGAGGGCGAGGGCGACGACCAGCAGATCGAAGAGCCACGTGCGCAGGCGGAAGAGCTGGAGCTTCACGGTCTGGGTCGAACGGGTCACGTAGACGACGCCCTGGACGCGCGCGGAGGGTACCGGCGCGCCCGCTGCAGGTGGTGCGCCGGCAGCGCCCATGATCGGCAACGCCGCGAACAGGTACACCCGCTCCTGACGGCCCCACAGTCGCGTCGCCGAGCCGTAGCGGCCGGCCAGCGCCAGCTGGATCTCGCGGCGCAGCGCGACGTCGAGCGCATCGGGCACCTCGGGGGCGTGGCGCGGGCCAGTGCCGCCGTAGAGGTGCGGCACCGCCGGCTCGGCGCCCTCGGGCGGACCGGCGGCGTGGGAGTCGGCGACGACGCGACCGCGCTCGTCGAGCAGACGGATGCGGGTGCGGGTGTGACGGGCGGCGACGGCCAGCGCCGGGCCGCGCTCGGCGAGGCGCGGCCCACCTGGGTCGACGCTGACCAGCGCGCGCACCAGCTCGCCCTGGTGGATCATGTCGCGCTCGAGCGCGGTCAGGAGCTGGCGCTCGTGCATACGGGCGAAGAGCACGCCGGCCAGCGGCACGGCGACGACGATCACGTTGACCAGCAGCAGCCGGTATCGGATACGGGCCAGGTGCACGACCGCGCGCCGCCAGCGCGACGCCGGCGCCGCGACCGTGCCGTCACTGGCCGCGGTACCCGAGCCCATGGCCCCAGCGAGCGATGAGCGAGCGTTCGACAATGACTCCGGACGCGCGGGGTCACTGGTGCGGCCCGGGGTCTGTCTCCCTGCCTGCATTCAGAATCCCTCGAGACCTCAGCTGCCGCGGTAGCCGAGCCCATGGATCGTGGTGATAGCGTCGATCCCGTGCACGGCGAGCTTGGCGCGGATGTTCCGCACGTGGGTGTCGACGGTGCGAGCAGTGACGTGGTGATCGCCGTCGTAGGCGCAGGTGATGAGCTGGCCGCGCGACAGCACGCGGCCGGGATGCTCGAGCAGCGCCGCGAGCAGCCGCAGCTCGGTGACGGTGAGCGGCACGACGTGACCCGCGTCGATCGTACACTCCGCGCGAGCGCGATCGATGGTGAGGCGGCCGCGCACCAGCGGCGGAGGCGGCGGCGGCAGGGCGTCGTCGTCGTCGCTCGAACGGCGCAACACCGCGCGCACCCGCGCCGCCAGCTCGCGCGGCGAGACCGGCTTGGTCACGGAGTCGTCGCCGCCCAGCTCGAGGCCGAGCACGCGGTCGGCCTCCTCGGTGCGCGACGACAGGAAGATGATGGGCACGCGGGTCGAGGCCCGTACCCGGCGGCACACCGCCAGCCCATCGAGCTCGGGCATGAGCACGTCGAGCACCAGCAGGTCGACGCCGCCGCGGGCCAGACGGGCCAGCGCCTGCTCGCCGTCGGCAGCGGTGTCGACGGTGTGTCCGTCTCGCACCAGCGCGTACTGGACGACCTCACGGATGTGGGCTTCGTCATCGGCCACGAGGACGCGGCTCATGGACGTGGAACGCCGTCGGCGGCCGGATCATTCCCCAGGACCTCCTCGAGGCTCTCGACCCGCGCGCACAGATCGGCGGCGAGCTCGACGGCGGTCTCGTCGGCCGGGCCGGTGAAGCGCACCAGCTCGAGCTGGGCGGTGAGCTGGCCGATGACCTCGTCGACCTGCTCGAGATCGCCGGATACGCGGCCGCGGACCGCGCGCAGCCGGCGGATGGTGTGGATGCGGCGCCGGGCGGCGGCGACCGCGCCGGCGTGGGCGCCACCGCGCTCGAGCGCCTCGACCCGCGCGATCGCCGCGCC
>SXJR01000277.1 GCA_005779305.1 Myxococcales bacterium | reverse complement strand
CGATTTCGTTGCACCACCACCACGTCGACCTTGCCGAACGGGATGGGCCGTGGCGCGGCTACTGGCTGGCGTGGTCGCCGATGAAGGCCAAGCACCTCGGCCGCGCGCTCGAGCAGCTCGCGGAGGAGGGCGCGGCTCAGACCTTCAAGATGGAGCTGGGCTCGGACTGGATCGTCGGCGTCGTCGGTGGCCTCCAGTTCGACGTGCTCGCCGACCGCATCCGGACCGAGTACGAGCTGCCCGTGATCTTCGAGGGGACTTCGTTCGAGCGCGCCCGCTGGGTCGACGCCGACGATCCCAAGATGGTCAAGAAGTTCGCCGACGCCAACCGCGACAACGTCGCCACCGATCACGGCGGCGCCACCGTGTTCCTCGCCCGCAACGACTGGCAGCTCAACCGCGCCAAGCAGGACTGGCCCGACGTTCGCTTCGTGACCACCCGCGAACACGCGGCTGATTGAGCCCGGGATTACCCCGGCGCGCCCCCTCGCCGATCGACATTTGTGGTCGAATCGATCGCCGTGAGCTCCTTTCCTCCGCCTCCGCCCGGCGCCGAGCGCCGTGTCCACGAGCGCAGGGACGTGCTGGCCCAGGTCGAGTTGATGCGCGGCGACGCGGTCGTGATCGCGAGCGTCAACAACCTCTCGCTGGGCGGCGCCTTCTTGCTCCATCCCGACGGCGACGTCGAGCTCGGCGAGCGCGTGCGTGTTCACCTCTCGGCCGGCGCGGTCGATGCGGTGCAAGACGCCAAGGTTGTGCGGGTGTCGCGCGCCGAGCCCCAGGGCTTCGCCGTGGTCTGGATCGCCCCGACCGCGCGTACCTACGCGGTGCTGGAGCGGCTCATGCGCGACCACTGAGCGTCGAGGCCGCCCTGAGCGTGACTCTGGTCTTGTGATGAGTCCTCCTCGGGCGTAGCCGAAAAGAGGAGGATCTCCGCGCGCTTGTGTTGTCCGCGATAACAGACATACATCCTGTATGTTGACACTCCACGCATCCGTCGTGGTAGACATATGTCCACTATGACGGACGAAGGCCTGGCCGGCGCGGCCGCGGTGCTCGAGGGTGGCGACCCGGTCGCCGCGCTCGAGTGGGCGGTGGCACGCTTCGCCCCGCGCCTCGCCCTCGCCTGCAGCTTCGGCCCCGAGGATCTGGTGCTGGTCGATCTGATCGGGCGCCATCGCCTGCCGATCGACGTCTTCACCCTCGACACCGGCGTCTTCTTCCCCGAGACCTACGCGCTGTGGCGCCAGGTCGAGGCGACGTACGGCCTCCAGGTGCGCGGCGTGCGTCCGGCCCAGTCGATCGACGAGCAGGCCGCCGAGCACGGCCCGGCGCTGTGGACGCGCGCGCCCGACCGTTGCTGCCACCTGCGCAAGGTGGTGCCGCTGACCGCCGCGCTCGAGGGCCTGGCGGCGTGGGTCACCGGCATCCGCCGCGACCAGACGCCGGAGCGCGCCAGCGCCCGCGTCGTCGAGCGCGATCGCCGTCCTGGCCTGATCAAGGTCAACCCGATCGCGCACTGGAGCCACGACGACGTGTGGGCCCACCTCTATCTGCATGACGTCCCCACCAACCCGCTCCACCAGCAGGGGTATCCGTCGATCGGGTGTGCGCCCTGCACCTCGCCGGTCGTCGCCGGCGAGGATCCTCGCAACGGCCGCTGGCGCGGCTCGGTCAAGACCGAGTGCGGCCTCCACGTCGGCGACGAACCCCTGGGTCCGGTCGGCGCGCTGACCTCCGCTCGCCCCGAGCCGGCCGAGCCCGGCGAAGCCACGTCGAAGGACTTCCGATGACCCGCGTCTACCCGGTCTTCCTCTTGCTCGACGGCGCGCCGGTACTGGTCGTGGGCGGCGGCGCCGTCGCCGCCGCCAAGCTCGACGGCCTGCTCACCGCCGGCGCCCGGCCGACCGTGGTCGCGCCCGCGATCAGCGCCGGCTGCCGACGCGACGGAGTGACCGTGGTCGAGCGGCCCTTCTGCGAAGAAGACCTCGACGGCGTGCGCTTCGTGATCGCCGCCGCCACGCCCGAGGTCAACCGCGCGGTCGCCGCCGCCGCCGCAGACCGCAACCTGTTCGTCAACGCCGTCGACGATCTGGCGTCGGCGTCGGCGTTCTTGGGCGGGGTGGTCCGCCGCGGCGACGTCACCGTCGCCATCTCCACCGGTGGCACCGCGCCGGCCCTGGCCGGCCTGCTGCGCGAGGCGCTCGACGCCGCGCTTCCCGAGGAGCTCGATGCCTGGGTCGAGATCGCCCGCGCCTACCGCGCCCGCTGGAAGCAGAGCGAGACCCCGATCGCGCTGCGCCGCGCCCACCTGCTCGACGCGCTGGTCGCCGCGCGCAACGCCGCCGCGCGCGAGGGAGAACCGTCATGAACGTGCCCTCCACGTCTGGACTCGCTTCCGGCTTCGTCTCGCTGGTCGGAGCCGGCCCCGGCGACCCCGACCTGCTCACCCGCCGCGCGCTCGATCGCCTGACCCGCGCTGATCTCGTGCTCAACGACGCGCTCGTGCCCGCCGAGTTGCTCGCGCTCGCGCCCCGCGCCCGCCGCTTCTTCGTCGGCAAGCGTGCCGGCCGCCACTCGATCACGCAGGAGGGCATCCACGCCCTCATGATCCGCGCCGCCCGTCGCGGCCAGCGCGTGGTCCGCCTCAAGTGCGGCGACCCGTTCGTGCTCGGGCGCGGCGGCGAGGAAGCGCTCGCGCTGGCCGCGGCCGGCGTCGCCTTCGAGGTCGTGCCCGGCCTGAGCTCGGCCATCGCCGCCCCGCTCCTCGCCGGCATCCCGGTCACCCATCGCGGCCTGGCCGCCGGCTTCGTCGTGGTCAGCGGCCACGCGCCCTCGGCGTACGCCCCGATCGTCGACGGGCTCACGCCCGGCGCGGCGACGCTGGTGGTGCTGATGGGCGTGCGCGGCCGCGGCGACCTCGCCGCTCACCTGATCGCGCGGGGCTGGGATCCGGCCACGCCCGCCGCGCTGGTGCTCTCCGCCTCACACCCCGACCAGGCGGCGTGGACTGGCTCGCTGGCCGAGCTCGGCACCGCACCGTTCGCCACGCTTGCCGCCGGCCCCGATCCCGAGTCGCCCGGCGTGATCGTCATCGGCGCCGTGGTCGGCGTCGCCGCCCGGATCGCGCCTTCGATCACCGCGTCGGTCGCCGTCGCCTGACTCCCACGCCCCGCGCCATCGCCACACGCTGGAGCCGCTGCCATGTCCATCTCCGAAGATCCGGTCTCGCCTCACCCCGATCGCCTCGACTTCGCCGACCTCGCCGACGTCGATGGCTTCGTCGCCGCCCTCGAGCAGTTCGAACAGGGTGCGATCACCAGCGACGACTGGAAGAAGTTCCGCCGCCTGCGTGGCATCTACGAGCAGCGGCAGGGCGGCCGGGCGATGATTCGCGCCAAGGTCCCCGGCGGCGTGCTCGGCGGCCGCCAGCTGCGGGCCGTCGCCGACGCCGCCGAGAGGTACGCCGGCGGCATCGCCCACGTCACCACCCGCCAGTGCTTCCAGCTCCACTTCGTCCCCGCAGAGCACGTCGAGGACGCCCTGCGCGTCCTGTCCGAGGGTGGCATCACCACCCGCGAGGCGTGCGGCGATTCGGTGCGCAACTTCACGTGCTGCCCATTCGCCGGCGTCTCTGCCGACGAGCCGTTCGACGTCACGCCCTACCTCGAGGCCCTGACCCGGCACTTCCTGCGCGGTCCGTGGTCGTCGAAGCTGCCGCGCAAGTTCAAGCCGTCGATCGGCGGTTGCTGCGGCCGCGACTGCTCGCAGGCCTACATCAACGACCTCGGGCTACTCGCCCGTACCCGCGACGGCCAGCCCGGCTTCAAGGTCGTCGCCGGCGGCGGTCTGAGCACGCTGCGCCGCTCTGCCATCGAGCTCGAGGAGTTCGTGCCCGTCGCCGAGCTGCTCGAAGCGGCCGAGGCGACGGTGCGCGTGTTCCACCACCACGGCAACCGCGACAACCGGGCCAAGGCCCGCATCAAGTGGGTGGTCGAGAAGCTCGGCGCCGACCAGGTACGCGAGCTCTACGCCGAACAGCGCGCGATCATCCGCGCCGAAGGCGGCCGCCCGTACCAGATCGCGCCGGTGCCACCGCCGCGCCTGCCCGCACGCCTGCCGCTGGCCACGACGCCCCGGCCCGGCTTCGAGGCCTGGGCCGCCGACACCGCCCGCCCGCAGAAGCAGGCCGGCTTCGCCACCGTGCGCGTGCGCCTGCCGCTGGGCGATCTGAGCGCCGCCCAGCTACGCGCGGTCGCCTCGCTGATCGAGTCGCACGGCGACGGGGAGGCCCGGACCACCAACGATCAGGACCTGCTATTGCGCTGGGTCGCCGCCGATCGCCTGCCCCTGGTCCACGCCGCGCTGGTCGAGGCCGGCCTCGATCGCACCGGCGCCGGCAGCGTGCTCGACGTGACCTCGTGCCCGGGCGCGACCAGCTGCCAGCTCGCCGTGACCACGTCGCGGGGCGCAGCCCGCCTGATCGGCGACTTCCTGGCGGCTCGCGCCGATCTGGTCGCGCAGGCTCCCGATCTGTCGATCAAGATCTCGGGCTGCCCCAACTCGTGCGGCCAGCACCACGTGGCCGGCATCGGCCTGCAAGGCGGCGTGCGCAAGGTCGGCGGCAAGGCGGTGCCGCACTACCTGCTCCACGTCGGCGGCGGGACCCTCGCCGATGGCGCCCGCTTCGCGCGCCTGGTCGCCAAGGTGCCGGCCCGTCGCCTCCCGCAAGCGGTCGAGCGGCTGATCGAGCTGGCGGTCAGCGAGCGAGCCGCCGACGAGCGGACCGATGATGTCCTGGCCCGGCTCTCCAGCGAGACCATCGCCGCCGCGCTGGGCACGGTGCCCGAGCTCCTGCCCGGCGACGCCACGGAGGCCGACTTCGTCGATCTCGACGACGGCGACTCGCGCGCCGCGGCTTGACGGCCGCTCCCGGAATCGGCTCGTGCGGTTTGGGTTAGGATTCGCGGCGAGGTGGATCTTCCGGTCTCTGCCCCCGAGTTCTCTGCCACCGTGCTCGCCGCCATCGAGCAGGCCGGGCTGGGGCTCACGATCATCCGCATCAAGGGCACCACGCTCGAGCGCATCTACTCGAACGCGCGCTTCTGCGAGCTGACCGGCTACACCTCCGAAGAAATCCGCGCCATCGTGCCCACGGCGCTGGTGCCTCCCGGCGAGCGCGAGCGATTGCAGGAGATGAACCGCCGCTTCGCCGCCGGTGGCGCCTTCCCGCCCTCGGTCGAGACCGTGATCGTGAACAAGGCCGGCGAGCAGGTCCCGGTCGAGGCCTCGATGGCCAACGTGCCGTTCGGCGACGGCTCGGTGACGGTCACCTTCGTGCGCGACATCCGCGAACGGCTGCAGGCCGCCTCGGCGCTGCGCGAGTCGGAGGCGCGCTTCCGCACCCTGGCCGAGGCATCGGTCGACTCCATCACCGTGATCGCCGGAGGCCGCTTCGTCTACGCCAACCCGGCGGCCGCCCGCGTGCTCGGCTTCTCCACCGCCGAGGAGCTGCTGGCGCGGCCCCTGTCGCAGCTCTTGCTCGACGCCGACGAGGCGCGGGCGATGGGGGAGCGGATGGGCCGGATCCTCCAGGGCGAGGCCCTGCCTCCGCGCGAGTACCGAGGACGACGCAAGGACGGATCGATCGCGGTCATGGAGATCTCGACCACGCCGATCACGTACGACGGGCGACCGGGCGTGCTGTCGTTCGGGCGCGACACCAGCGAGCGCCGGAGCTGGCAGGCCCAGCTCATGCGCAACGATCGCCTGGCCGCGATCGGCTTGCTCGCCGCCAGCGTCGCCCACGAGGTCAACAACCCGCTCACCTACATGCTGCTCCACCTCGAGCGGCTGGCCGAGCTGGTGCCCGGCGCGGTCGCCGACCCGAGCGCGCGACAGCGCCTCGCCGACACCATCGCCGCCGCCCGCGACGGCGGCGAACGGGTGCGGATCATCGTGCGCGACCTGCTCTCGGTGGCGCGCCACGATCACGAGGCCTCGTCGATCTCGGTGACCGACGTCGTCGACACCTCGCTCAAGCTGGCGGGCGTCGCGCTAGGTGAGCGCGCCGAGGTCGTCCGTCGGACCGCCGACGTGTCGCCGGTGATCGCCAACCCCGGGCGGCTCAGCCAGGTCTTCGTCAACCTCTTGCTCAACGCCGCCGACGCATTCGAGGGCCCGGCGCCCGACAACCGCATCGAGATCGAGATCGCCGAGGACGGTGACCACGTGGTGGTCGCTGTCACCGACAACGGTCGGGGCATCGCCGAGCATGACCTCGGCCGCGTCTTCGAGCCGTTGTTCACGACCAAGCCGCGCGGCTCCAGCACCGGGCTTGGCCTCACCATCTGCAAGGGCATCGTCGACGAGCTCGGCGGGGCGATCAGCGCCGCGTCGCGGCCCGGGCGCGGCACCCGCATGGAGGTGCGGCTGCCGGTGGCGCGCCGGACGACGGCGGCGGCGCCGGCCCCGGCGTCCGACGGCCCATGCCCGCGTCGGCGCATCGCGGTGATCGACGACGATGTCCTGGTGGCGCGCTCGCTGTCCGCGCTCATCTCGGCGCGGCACGAGGTCCAGACCTTCATCCTGCCGCGGGACGCGCTGGCCCAGATGATCGAAGGGCCGGCGTTCGATCACGTGCTGTGCGATGTCAACATGCCCGGGCTGAACGGCGCCGACCTCTACATCCAGCTCTGCGCGCGTAGGCCTGAATACAGCAACCGGTTCACACTGATCACCGGCGGCGCCTCGTCAACGCGGGTCGACGAGCTGATCGATCGCGGCGACGTGCGCCTGCTCACCAAACCCTGTGACGCCGCGACCATCCTCGCCGCCGTCGCAGGGACATGAACCCGAACCGGCGAACGCGGTACGATACGACGTGACCGTGCGACGCCTCCTCGCCACGCTCGCGCTCGTGCTGGTTTGCGCCGACGCTCCGGCCGAGAGTGCGGCGACCGAGACCCTGGTCCTGGTCTCGCCGCCGGACGAGCTCGACGAGGCGGTCCGCGCCTCGCTGGCGCCATGGCGGGTCAAGATCATCGTCATCGAGATGGCCTCGGGAACGCCGGCCGAGCTGGCGCTGAGCCTGGGCGCTGGCTACGTGGTGTGGCGCGACGACGACGAGCTGGTGCTGTGGGACGCCTCGGCCGGCAATGGCGAACGCCGTGACGTGCCGATGCCGCTCGACGACGCCAGCGCCGCCGCGCTCGCGCTCTCGATCAAGACCTGGATGCACCTCGGCGCCCCCCCTGCCGGCGCCCCGGCCGCGTTCGACGCAGTGGGCGACACCATCGCCGAACCGGCGCCGCAGCCTGCGCGGCGAGGAGCGCCAGCGCCAGCCCCACGCCTGCGGGTCGAGGCTGCCACCGGCGCCCGCACCAACCTCGGTGACGACGGCCGCACCGATCTACGGTTGGCGGTGGGCGCCGGCGCCCGCACAGGCCCGGTCGACGTGTCACTCGGCGTGGAGCTCGGACCGTCGCACCCCAGCGGCGACGGCATGTTCAGCGGCGACCTCTCGACCGTCTCGGCGGGAGTGTTCGCCCGCTGGGGCCTCACCGTGGCGCCATCGATCACGGTCGCGCCCCGACTGGGACTCACCCTCCAGAGGAGCGCCTTCACCGGCACCGACGCCGTGGACCGCGAGCTGAGCGCCACCGCCACCTCCCCCGGGCTGGACGGCGCCGGCGTCATCGAGTGGCGCCGGGGGTGGCTGCTGGTGTCCGCGGAGGTAGGTGCGACGGTAATAATCCGGGCCCAGGAACTCCAGGACCGCAACGTGCGGCTGATTACACCTGCCCACATCGAGCCCGCCGGGCTGGTCCGTGTCGGCCTGGTCCTGCGCTGACCGCGCCTTTGGTGGTGACCTTTCTAGGCCACTCGCCACTAACTCACCGTGACCTCCCCCGCGCCGGCAGGACGTAGCCGGGACGCCGAGCTTGCGGCTCGCTGCGTCCAGGGCGACCGCAATGCCCAGCGCGACCTGTTCCAGCTCGCCCGCGCGGCGGTGCACCACACCCTGTTCCGCATCCTCGGTTCCAACCAGGACATGGAGGACGTCCTCCAGGAGACCTTCCTCGAGGTCTTCCGCTCGATGCCGCGCTACGAAGCGCGCTCGAGCCTGGTCACCTGGTCGTGCGCGATCGCCGCCCACGTCGCCCTCGGCAACCTGCGCTCGCGCAAGCCTCCGACCGTCGAGCTCTCGGTCGAGCTGCCGGCGACGACCCCCGACGCCGAGCGAGTGACCCTGGCCCGCGAGGCCGCGCGCCGGCTCTACGCCGCGCTCGATCGCATCGATCCCACCCAGCGCGTCGCCTTCGCCCTCGCCGTCATCGACGAGCGACCGCTGCAGGAGGTGGCCGAGCTGACCGGGTCCAGCCTGTCGGCCGTGAAGACCCAGGTGTGGAGGGCGCGCAAGGAGCTCACGCGATTGGCCGGCCGTGATCCGGTGCTGGCGGCGTACATCGCCGACCTCACCGACGCTGCCGGAGGGGAGGTTTGAAGTCATGAGCCGACTCGGTCCACCCGCCATCGAAGTCCTCTCCGACATCACGTGGGCCCGCGTCGAACGCGATCTGTGGGCCGCGCTCGACGCCGCCGAGCCTGCGACCGCGACGCCGCCGCGCCCTTCGATCGAACGCCGCTGGGGTCGCTACGCGATCGGCGCCGGCCTCGTCGCCGCGGCGGCGCTCGCGCTGGTGTTCTTGTGGCCGCGCCCGCCCGCCACGCACGATCTGCCATCGCGCGTCGCCACCGCGACCGCGCCGACCACGGTGAGCTTCGGTGACGCCGAGATCACCGTCGCCCCGCAATCGACGATGGTGCTGGCCGGGACGCCGACCCGCGGCGTCGACATCGTGCTCGAGGCCGGCAGCGCCACGTTCGCGGTCGCACCACGCCGCGGTCGTCCTCCGTTCGTGGTTCATGCCGGTGCCGCCGACATCCGCGTCGTCGGCACCCGCTTCACGGTCACGCGCAGCGGCGACGCCGCTCGTGTCGATGTCGCCCATGGTGAGGTCGAGGTCGTGGCCCATGGCCGTCGCGAGCGCGTGCTCGCCGGTGGCTCGTGGGATTCGAGTCGCAGTTGGGAGGCCGCGACTCGAAGCTCAGCCACGGTCACAAACCCGGACGATGTCGCCGCTGCGCGAACTCTTGTCGAGCCCGAGCCCGGGTCCGCGCCCGACGCGGCCGTCGAGCCGGCGCCACGGGTGGTCCGGCCGGCTGTGGATCCGCGCGCCGCGTACGAGGCCGCCGCGGCGCTCGAGCCCAGCGACGCCGCTGCCGCGCTCGCCGCCTACCGAACGATCGCGCGCGGCGCCGGTCCCTGGGCCGCCAACGCGCTCTACGCCGCGGCCCGCCTGGCCGATCGCGACGGCGATCACGCGCTGGCGCTCACGCTGGCCCGCCAGTACACGAACCGGTTCCCGCGCGGCGCCAATGCCGGTGACGCGTCGCGCCTCATCACCCGCCTGTCGCCCCCCGACGAAGGAGCCTCCCATGCGCCTGCGCCGTGACGGTATCGTGCTCTCGCTCTGCCTCGCACTCCTCACTGCACTCGCCCTCACCGCTTGTGGCGGCGACGACGGCGGTGGCACCGACGACGGTGACGGCAGCGTCAACGACGGTGACGGCGGCGTCAACGACGGCGACGGCGGCATCGACGCGCCGATCACGCCGCCCGGCGACTGCATCACCGGCACGTCGCAGTGCAGCGACGGCGTCGACAACGACAACGACACCACCATCGACCTCGCCGACCCCGAGTGCACCACGGCCTGCGACAACGACGAATCGAGCTTTGCCACCGGCCAGCCCGGCGACAACCGCGATCCCAACTGGCAGGACTGCTTCTTCGACGGCAACAGCGGCGGCGGCGACGATCGCTGCCGCTACAACACGTGCTGCCTGTACCCCTCCGGATCGCCCAACGAGTGCAGCCAGCAGCAGCTCAGCAGCGGGGCCTGCGACGTGGCCGACGACTGCGTGGCCAACTGCGCCCCCGCCGTCCCCCCCGGGTGCGACTGCTTCGGCTGCTGCACCGTGTGCGGCGTGACCGGCGGCTGCGGCGACATCAACGGCTGCGTGCGCATCGTGCTCTTGCCGACCTGCAACTTCGAGAACATCTGCACCGACACCGTCAACTGCCCCATCTGCCAGCAGGACGACGAGTGCACCACCCAGTGCCCGACTGGCACCACCGAGTGCGGCGTCGACAGCGACTGCCTCAACGGCCAGTTCTGCACCGACGGCTGCTGCGTCGCTCAGATCCCGTGAGATGAACGAGCGCGAGCACGGGCACGGGCACGGAGGCAGAGCAGGATGATCGCGCTGAGCACCAGCGATCCGCGCGGATCCGACGTCGTGCTGCAGCAGCCGCCCGCGTCGGAGACGAAGCAACCGAAACGCTCGTCGTCGGCCTGGATGCAGGACAGGCCCGCCGGGCAGCCGCCGGTGGCGGGCCAGCACGGCTGGGTGCAGGTGGCCTCGCCGCCGCGGGCGACGCACTCCTTGCTCGCGCACTCGGCCGAGCCAGCGCAGTCGTCGCCGACCTGGGCCTCGCCCGGCGGGGCGACGCAGCGGCCGTCGCCGCAGCTGTAGCCAGCGGGACAGGTGTCGGCGCTGACGCAGGGCGCACCCTTGAACACGGTGATGGCGGCGGTGCCGAGTGTGCCGAGATCGTCGTAGACCCGGACCTCGAGATCGAGCGCGCCGTCGAACAAGCTGCTGGGCGTGACCAGCTCGTAGGGTGCGTCGACCAGCTTGCCCGGCAGCGAGCTGATGGGGGCGCCGTTGATCCACAGCTCGACGGTCGTGGCCGGCCGGCCATCGACCTCGACGAACACCGAGAAGGTCGACGACACGGTGGCGCCCGGCTGCGGGCTGCGGATGGTGATGGGAGGCGAGCCCGGCGGCGCCCCCGGCCCGAGCTCGTCGTAGAGCTTGAGGTGCGAGGACTGCTTGGCGGCGCACTTGCACGTGCGCGGCGCGTCGAACTCGCCGCATTCCACCGTGCGGTTGAGGAAGACCTTCACGCCGCACCCGGTCAGGTACGTCATCGGATCCTTGCACTCGAACTCGTGATCGAGCCCGTAGACGTGTCCGGCCTCGTGGGCTGTGGTCGCGCACAGCTCGGCCACCAGCTCGGGCCCGGTCTGGTGAGCGTTGGCGAACGCGAAAGCGATGGCGCTGCCCAGCGCCGAGCAGTCGTTGGCCAGCGGCGCGATGCCGAGGGTGTTGCCGGGCAGGCCGAGCGCGGCGGCGCTGCCGGCGACCATCACCTCGACGTGGGCGCCGGCCGGCGGCTCGGTGACGACCGAGACCCCGTAGATGGCGTAGGTCGCGCGCACGCAGGCGACCATGCCGTCCCAGGTCGCGTCGTCGTGCATGAACGGGGACAGGCTGATCGACGACGGCGTACCGTCGCGGCCCAGGATCGACGAGCGATCGGCGACGGCGTCGTCTCGGCCGGCCGAGGCGCTGCACCCGCCGACGCAGCGGTTGAGGTAGAGCACCTCGGGCGCGGCGTGGAAGACCGGGGGCGACGGCTCGACGACGACGTAGTCGATGCCCCGCGCGAGATCGGCGGCGATGCGGCCCGGTGCCTGTTCGGCGGGCGCCGCAGCCGGGTGCAGCTCGTCGGCGCTCGCGCTCCCCGACGCCACGAGCGCGGCCAGCGCAGCGAGGACAGCGAGGCGAGACATCGGAACAGGGTACCATGCGGCCGATGCATGCCGAGGAAGATGCGCGGCTGCGCGCGCGGGTCGTGCGCCGCGCCGCACTCCACCACCGCGATGGTGCTGACGCCGCACTCGATCGCCCCGGCCACGTGCGCGCGGCCAGCGGCCTGTGCTGGTGGCGCGGGCGCCTGGCCGTGGTCTCCGACGACGCCAGCTTCGCCGGCCTGATCGACGCTGCTACCGGCCAGACCGAGGCCATCACCCTGCCCCACGCCCCCGGCGAACGCCGCCAGTTCGACAAGGGCCGGGGCAACAAGGCCGACAAGCTCGACCTCGAGTGCGTGATCGCCGCCGGCGACCGGCTGATCGCGTTCGGATCCGACAGCGGGCTGGCGGTGCGCCGCGCCGCCGTGGTCATCGACGTCGATCACGCGAGCGGCGACGGCGTCCGCGTCGTGCCGTTGCCGCGCCTGTACGCAGCGCTGCGCCAGCCCGTCCTCGGCACTGGCGTCGTCAACCTCGAAGCCGCCACCGTGCGCGGCGACACCCTCGTGCTCGGCAACCGCGGCGGCGACGTCGGCGACGACGGTGTGCCCACCGCCGACGCGATCGCCGAGCTGCCGCTGTCCGCGCTCCTGGCGTTGCTCGACGATCCCGCGCGCGCGCCGGTGCCAGCGATCACCTGGCGAGTCATCGAGCTCGGCCGACTCGGCGACGCGCCGCTGCGCCTCACCGAGCTCGAGGCCCGCGGCGACGAGCTCCTGTACGCGGCCACCGCCGAGGCCACCACCACGGCGTACGACGACGGTGCCGTCGCCGGCAGCGCCATCGGCGTGATCGCTGGCGGCGCGGCGCGCTGGACCCGCATCGTCGATGAGGAGAACGCGCCGCTCCTGGCCAAGATCGAGGGGCTGGTGGCGCTCCCGACCCGCGATCGCGTGCTGGCCACGGTCGATGCCGACGACCCGGCGCGACCCTCCGAGCTGCTCGAGCTAACACTCGAAGCCTGAGCTGCCAGCGGCTGTCAGAGACCGTGAGCCAAGCCTTGCCGTTTCGAGTCGGCAGGAGGAGCTCATGGTCCGCTCACTCGCCGTCGCCATCACCACGGTGATGGCGCTCGCCACGCGTCTATCCATCGCCCACGCCGCCGACGATCCGCGCCCGATGTTGCTCGCCGTCGACGGCGACACCCGCACCGAGCTGCCGCTGGTGTCCAGCGCCATGAGGGTCGAGGTCCGCGGGCCCATCGCCCAGGTCCAGGTCACCCAGACCTTCAGCAATCCCGCCGACAAGCCGGTCGAGCTGGTCTATGTGTTCCCGCTCCACGAGGACGGCGCGGTCGGCGCCATGACCATGCGCATCGGCCCGCGTCTGATCCGCGCCATCATCAAGAAGCGAGAGGAGGCCCGCGCCGCCTACGAGGACGCGCGCCAGGAGGGCAAGACCGCGGCACTGCTCGAGGAGGAGCGCCCCAACGTCTTCACCCAGTCGGTCGCCAACGTGATGCCCGGCGAGTCGATCGCGATCGCGCTCACCTACGACGTCCTGCTCGATCCCGATGGCGACGTCTACGAGCTGGCCCTGCCCACCGTGGTCGGCCCTCGCTACAACCCGGGCGTGGCCATCGACGCGCCGTCGTCGGGCACCGGCGTCCAGGTCGACACCGACCGCGTCCCCGACGCGTCGCGCATCTCACCCCAGGCCGCGCCCCCCGGCAAGTTGACCGGCAACGTCGTCACCCTCGACCTCGACGTCGACGCCGG
>SXJR01000276.1 GCA_005779305.1 Myxococcales bacterium | reverse complement strand
TGCTCGGCCTCCCACTTGGAGACGCCGTACGGATCCTCGGGGCGCGGCGGATCCTGCTCGCGAAACGGCGCGCGCTGCGCGAGCTGGCGGCCCAGGGCGCGTTCCGAGAGGATCTGTTCTACCGGCTCGCCGTCATCACCATCGACGTGCCGCCTCTGCGCGCCCGCCGCGGCGACATCGCGCTCCTGGCCCGGGCCTTCGCGGCCGACGCCGCCCACCGCGCCCGTCGCGGCCGGGTCGAGATCGCCGCCGACGCCATCGCCTGGCTCGAGGCGCAGCCGTGGCCCGGCACCGTGCGCGAGCTGGAGAACTGCATCGAGCGCGCGGTGGTGCTGGCCTCCGGCGACGTGCTCGGCGTCGACGACGTGCGCCCCCGCGCCGGCACCGCGCCGCCGCTCGGGATCGCCCGCCCTGCGCCTGGCGATCCGGTGCCGACACTCGACGAGCTCGAGAAGGCCCACATCCTCCACGTGCTCGAGGTGTGCGAGCACCAGAAGACCAAGGCCGCGGCCCTGCTCGGCATCAATCGCACCACGCTGTGGAAGAAATTGCGCCAGTACGGCCTGGAGTAGTCGTTACAATCGGCCCATGAGGGTCGTCACCGTGCTCGGCCTGTGCGTGCTCGCAGCGGGGTGTGGCGGCGGTGGTGGCAACGACGGTGATGGTGGCGGTGGCGACGGTGACGGCGGTGGTGGCGACGGCGACGGCGGTCCTGGCGTCGATGCCACGCCGCCGGCCACGATCCTGGTCGATCAGCTCACGGTCTCGATCGTGACCGCGCCAGCCGGGGTCATGGCCGGCGACTCCAACTGGCGCATCTGGGGCACCTCGAGCCTGCGGGTGTCGCCCGTGTTCACGGCGCCGTACGCCGACTGCGGCACGCTGGTCGGGTACACGACCGGAACCACGACGCCGACCGCACGGGTCGCCCGCCTGAACGCGCAAGATCAGCTGGTCACGACGTACAACCTGGGCGCCTTCGAGCTGCGCGGCCTCGCCGCCGAGCCCGATGGCCACTTCGGCGCGCTGCTGTGGGACGCGACCGTCGATCCCGAGATCCTGTACGTGCGCCGCTACAACAGCGCCGGCGCGCAGGTCTCCTCGTCGTCGATGGCCGACGCCCTGGCCGCGCCCACCGACTTCGGCATCGGCGAGAGCCGGCTCGAGTACGGCGACGGCCGCTACGGCGCTTATTACCACGTGCACGGCATCTCCGGATTCGCCAACGGCCACGAGGGCGATCAGCTCAAGTGGGTGGCCGCGGCGAACGGCGCCGTCACCAACGGCTGGTCGTGGGGCTGCTCGCACAGCATGAGCGAGGTCCTGCGCTACGAGCCCACCAGCCGTCGCTTCCTGTCGGCGTGCGTGACCGACTGCTATCCCGGCACCAACGGCACGCCGTTCGCGACCACCAGCATCGGCGGGATCTACCTCGATCGCGCACGCAAGGTCATCGACGTGAACGCCGGCTGTAACGGCAGCGTGGCCGGCGAGCTCGGCACCGCCGCCGTCGGTCCGTCGGGCTGGAAGCTGGTCTTCAACAGCCACCAGAACCCCGCGACCCTGGGCCAGTCGTCGTACAGCGCGTCGACCATGAACCAGGACGTCGGGTTCACCTCGATCGCCACCGATCTGACCCCGGGTCCGGTGGTGTGGCTGACCATGACCTCGGGCAACGAGCAGAACAGCTCGATCGCCCGCTGGCAGCCCATGGGCGACGACACCGAGCAGTACGCGGTCGGCTGGAACGAGCGGGGCTCGGCCGTCCACAAGCTGGCCATCGTCTCGCCCACCGGCGCCTATCTGGCGTCGCCGGTCGACCTCGCCGGCGCAGCCGCCTGGGGCGAGCGCGACGATCCGTTCCGCGTCCACCTCAACGGCGACATCGTGTGGGCCTGGTTCGATCAGGCCGGCTCGACGATGCTGAAGCTCGCCCGCATCCGCTCCGGCCGGACCGCCACGTGCGCGTCACTCTGACCCGGGATCACCGCGACGTGCGCAGCGTCGCGAGTAGCGCGATGAAGTCGGCGGGTGGCTCGGTGGTGAAAGCCAGGGGCGCGTGCGTGATCGGGTGCTCGAGCTCGAGGCGCGCGGCGTGCAGCGCCTGGCGGCCCAGCGTGCGGGCCAGCTCGGCGAGCTCGCCGGTGTAGCGGCGGCCGTAGACCTGATCGCCGACCAGAGGCCACCCGCTGTCGGCCATGTGGACGCGGATCTGGTGGGTGCGACCGGTCTCGAGCCGACAACGCACGAGGGCCGCGCCCAGCGCCAGCCGCTCGACCACCTCCCAGTGGGTGATCGCCGGCTTGCCCTTGTCGACCTTCGACGACATGCGCTTGCGATCGACGGGGTGACGGTCGTAGAGCGTGCGAATGGTGCCGCGCGCGCTCGACGGCGCCGGCGCGCAGATGGCCACGTACTCGCGCAGCACGTCGGTCTTGGCCTTGAACGCCGCCGACAGCGCTTGCTGCGTGGGCTCGTCCTTGGCCACCACCATCACGCCTGAGGTTTCCTTGTCGAGTCGGTGGACGATGCCGGGCCGCAGCTCGCCGCCGATGCCGGCCAGATCGTCGACGTGGGCGAGGAGCCCGTGCACCAGCGTGCCGGTGGCGTGGCCGGGCGCCGGGTGCACGACCAGCCCCGCCGGCTTGTCGAGGACGATCAGGTGCGGATCCTCGAACAGCACCTCCAGCGCCATCGCCTCCGGCACCAGCGAGATCGGCACCGCCGGCCGGATGGTCACGACGACCTCGTCGCCGGTGCGCAGCTTGATGCCGGCCTTGGCCGGCACGCTGCCGTTCACCGTCACGTCCCCCTCCTCGATCAGCCGCTGCACCTGGGCGCGCGAGAGTGTGGCGTCGCGGGCGGCGATGAAGGCGTCGAGGCGGGGGCGGACATCCGCCTCACCCTCCTCGACGACAAGCCTCCGGACTACCAGATCTTCGATTTGACGTGCCCCTTGGACTTCACCAGCACATCGACGATGGCGCGCTCGTAGATGTTCTGACCGAAGATGTCCTCGGTCACGCGGCTCTTGAAGAGCTCCTTGCCCTCGTTGATCTCGTCGGCCATGGCGTCGAACAGGTTGTCGTTGCCGATGCCGTCGAGGATCTTGGCCTCGTGATAGAGGGTCAGGTCCGACGCGATGGCCCGGGCCAGCTGGCGGGCGCGCTTCGCGTTGTCGATGAGGTTCGCCATGGGCCGATCGTAGAGGGGGCGTCACCGCGGGGTCAACCGTCAGCCGAGGTGAATCCCCCGGTGCTACCCCTTGCGCCATGGGGGACGCCGGGTCACTCCGACGGCAGCTTGCGGCGCAAGAGGCCCGAGCCCTCGTCGCGCGGTTCCTTGATGTCGCCGGCTGTGGCCGGTCGCGCGGCGCGGTAGCGCTCGAGGTACGTGTCCTTCACGCGCTCGGGATCGAGGCCGAGGATGCGCGCGTACTCGGTGAGGAAGCCGCGCACGTAGACCGGCGCCGGCAGCTTGCCGAACGCGTCGGCCTCGAGCGACTGCAGGTAGCCGATGCCGATCTTGCTGCGCTCGGCGACCTCGCGCAGCTCGATGCCGAGCGCCTCGCGGACCTGGCGCAGGATCGCGCCCGAGTACTCGGTGCGCGGCCCCAGCTCGGGCATGGGCGGACGCAGCGCCGCCGGCACCTCGGGGCGCTCGGCCCGCGGCAGGAGGGCCTCGCCGACCGGCGAGCTGGGCCCCGGCGAGAGCGGCACCGGGATGCCGTCGGGAAACAACTCCTGGTCGTACTCCTTGCGCTTGGCCGCATCCATGAGCGTCGTGTATGCGAGGTCGAGGCGGCGGTGCACGGCCTCGAGCCCGGCCGGATCGTAGAGGCCGGCGATCGCGATCGACTCGGCGCCGTAGATGTCGCGGATGCGGCGGTTGGCGCGGCGGATGTCCTCGAACGACGCGGTCGGCGCGACCTCGAGCAGATCGTAGTGCGAGTCCGAGGGAAGGACGTCGCCGTCGACCGGCGGCGGTCGCACCGCGAGCAGCCCGCGCGTCACCTTCTCGATGCACTTGGTGATGCGGGCCTCGGGGTGCTCGACCAAGAGCGGCCGGCGCCGGCGCGTCGAGGCCCAGACTGCCTCGTCGTACTCGAGGTGACCGAGGTAGCTCATGGGCACGCCCAGCCGGCGGCGGGCGGCGCCGGCGATGGCGCGGCCCAGCTCCATGTCGTGCTTGGAGCGCGCGGCGTTGATCACCAGCGCCGGCGCGAAGCTGAGGATGGCGGCACGCAGGTGCTCGACATAGCTGTCGCCGGTCTCGACCGCGCCCAGGTACAGATCGAGCGGACCGACGATGCCGCCGTCGCGGCTGCGCGGCGACGCCGCCCGGTCCGCCAGCTCGCCGAGGCCCAGCTGACGCAGGCGATGGACGAACACCGCCCGCACGAAGCGGTGCATCAGCTCGACCGAGGTCGGATCGGCGACGGCCGCGACCAGGCCGACGTCGGCGCCGAGGAACAGCTCGAGCACGCCCGAGGTCATGCCGGCGCCGAGATCCAGCACGACCCAGTCGCACGGCAACGCGCGGGCCTGGGCCAGGATCTCCTGCACCACCACCACGTCGGCGTCGGCGATCCACGCCGGATCGGCGGCGCCGGCGATGAGCCGCATGCCCGAGACCGGCGTCGACACCGACAGATCGGCCAGCGGCGCGCTGCCTGCGACCGCCTCGGCCAGCGTGCGCGACGGCCGCGGCACGCCGCAGAACAGGTGCAGGTTGGGCGTGCCCAGCGCGGTGTCGATGACCGTCACCTTCTTGCCCAGCGTGGCCAGGAAGATGCCCAGGTTGGCGGCCAGGAGGCTCTTGCCGACGCCGCCCTTGCCGCCACCGACGGCGACCACCTGAGGCTGGGAACCAGTCATCGCGGGCGGACCCTACACCATTTCCCCATCTCCGTGCCCGTGGCTCGCCCCCTGGCCGCCAGGGTAGATCAAGGGTACGTCAGCCGCCCTTGTCGGTCCGTGCAGCGTTCGCCGACAGCTGGATTCCGCCGAGGAACTTCCAGAGGCTCGGGCCATCGGCGTAGACCTCGCTGCCATTCGGCGGCGGCGACATCTTCTTCGTTCTCTCCGCCAGCGGTGCCCAGCCGATCACGTCCTGAAGCACGCCGGCCTCGTCGATCACCACCATGGGTCGGCCGTAGGTCTCGCCCATGCCGAAGGGATCGATGCTGATCTCGAGCGGCAACTGGAGCTTGCCAAGCTGATGACCTGCGCGCGCGAGGACCGCCTTGGCCATATCGTCGTTCATGCCGTTGATGCGAAATCGGTTCACTCCGACTGACGCCTGCCCGTTTACCGAGTTGATCGTCACGTCCACGCGACCAACGCCGGTGCTCCCACGCTTGTCGCCGATGCGCGTGGCTGACCGAAAGGATCCGTGCACTTCGCCCTGGTAGCCACTCACATCGGCCATCGCCTTCATCGCTTCACCGTCCTTCGCGTGGACCGTGCCCAGACTCCTGTGCGCTTGCATCAGAGAAAACCCATGCGCAGCATGCCGGTACGCGAGCTGTGTGATTTCGGCGTTGGTGGTGTCCATCTTGCTTGCGATCTCCTTGAATGCGGCGGTCGAAGCCGTCTTGTTGGCGATAGCGTCCGAGATCGCGGTCCACGTGTGCTCGTTCAGGGCGCTCTGGGTGAGTACCAGCGACTGGGCGAAGAGCACACGATCGCGATCCAGTTGATTCTCGCTCTTCGTTGCCTGCTCGAGCGCCCCATCGGCGATCTTGCCGCCGATCGCCTCGACCGAGTCGGTTGTCGTCCCGGCGATCAGGTCACCGACCGCCTTGGTGGATTCCTCGGCGACCTTCGGCGCCAGTTTCTCGTCGAGGATTCCACCCACTGGACCGAGGATGTTGCCGATCACGGATACAGCGATGCCCTTGGCGAGCTCCTTCCAGAAGGACGGCTCGGGAGGCAGACGTTTCAGCACGGCGAACGCATTGAACTGCTTGACCCCTTCGTCGAAGCCGGTCATCAGGGTGATCAGCTTGGCCTGCAATGCCTGACCGGCCGCTTCGATATCGCGCTCCTCCTGCCCGGCCTCCTCCACCTCCTTCTGCGGCATGGCGGGCGCGTCGATGTCCTGAGTCGGCTTGAGTCCGAGCCTGGTCCGGAGCCGGTCGAGGGGCTCGAGTACCAGCAGCGCAAACGTCGCCTTGATCCCCACGTTGGCCTGGCGCTGATCGATCCAGTGCCGGATCTTCATCGCGGGAAGCGTGGCCCCTTCGACGGCGCGAGCGATCGCCGGGGCCCCAGCGCCCGCGAGCAGCGCTTCGACCTGCGCCAGGTCTGCGCCCATGGCGTGAGCGTTCACGGCTACGACGTGCTCACGGTCGATGACCACCTTCTTGCTCGGACCACCGGGAATCGGGTCCCCATCCGTGAGGAGCGTCTCGAACAACCGCTGCCCTTGCGCACCCACCCGCGCGAGCAGCGAGACGATGGTCGACGGATCGTCGAGCCCCAGATGGTGTCCGAACGGATCATCGTGCGCCGCGACGCCCACGGAAGCACCGGCCTTGGCCGCAATCGTTGCTGCGTGCCCCGCCCCGGACGAGGCCGGGGGCAGGCGCTGGGTGAGCGTGCGCTTTCCCGCAGCGGGTCGGCCGGAGCCGCTGGTGCTCGTGGTGTCCTTGGTGACGTCTCCGGCGTGATCGAAGCCCATGGCGGTCGCTTCAGCAGCCGTCGTGCCACGGCGCTCGCTCGACAAGCCCGCGACACCGCTCGGGTCCCGTCCCCCCGCCACGAGTGACACCCTGTGCCGTCGCGCGTGCCAGCCGCTCGCCGGTCTACGGCGTCGCCGGTACCGGCGCCGCCATCCCGGCTTGCAGCTGTGCCCGCGAGAAATCGTGCCGGCAGTCGAAGTGCATGAAGTCGCCGTTGGCGCCGCCACCGAAGTCGGAGGCGCCCCAGGCCAGGCCGCCGATGTCGCGCAGCGCGACAACCAGGTCGCGATCGAGGTTCATGAAGCCGAGCGCGCTGCGCTGGCGACCGGCGCCGCTCATCCACCAGTTGCTACGCCGGGCGCCAGCGCCGTGAGTCGCCGCGAGGTCGGCGCGGATGGCGGCTTGCCACGCGGTGGCGTCGGCCTGGCGCAGCTCGTCGGCTCGTAGTGCGGCGGCGGGCACCTCGCGCGGCGGGGTGAGCGCGCGCCGCAGGTTGCCGGCCGTGATCCACTGGCTGATCTGGGCCGGGTTCTCGGCCGCGGCCAGGTACTGCTGCAGCGCCCGGTTGGAGGCATCGAAGTACGTGTAGAGCGCATCGGTCGAGCCCTGACCGCCGTGACGGGCCCAGCTCACCGACGGCGAGAGCGGCTCACCGAGCCCGGTGAGCAGGCAGGCGCGGAAGATGGCCGCCAGCGCTTCGCGATCGGCGGGAGCGTCGCGGCCGCCCTGCCCACCGACGTACGGGTTGGAGCTGTAGTTGATGTCGATCGCCAGCGCGAAGTGGTGGTACGCGTCGTTGCGGCGGAGCACGCTGTAGCCGGGCGTGACCTGCAGCCGCGTGCGGAGGGCCGCGCCCGACAGGTTGAACTGCGACTCGAGGTGGGCCTCGGCTCGGGCCAGACGCCACACCAGCGTCGGATGCGCCGAGATGCCGGTGCCGAGGAAGCGGCCGCTCACCGGCGCCGCGTCGATGGGCACCTGCGGACGCGCGCCCGCCGCCCGCCGCGCCGCAGCCGACTGCGCGGGCGCACCGTTGCTCTGCGGCGTTCGCGGTTGCGCCTGCGGTTGCCCCTGCGGTTGCCCCTGCGGTTGCGCCTGCCCCTGCCCCTGTCCCTGTGCCGCCCGGGTCACATACGTCCGGTGCACCCAGCCCGTCTGCCCCCCGGCCTGCACCTGCACCCATTCGCGCTGACTCGCATCATCGGTGACCTCGACGGCCGTGCCGGCGCCGAGCATCGCGATCACGTTGTCGTTGCTCGAGTTGTCGGGCGCCGATCGCAGGCGCACGCCGGTGCCGCCGATCTGGCCGCCATATGCGGCCACGTCTTCACCGCCCGCGTCACCACCACCCGTGGCCTCCGCGCCTCCCCCACCCGCCTGCGCCGACGGGAGACCGGTCTTCTCGGCGGGGATCTCGACGCTGCCGGTCGCAGCCGATGCCGCCGCGTCGGCGGCGTCCTCACCCGCGGCCGTTCCAGCGACGGCACCGCCCTGGGCCACGTGGGCGAGCTCGTGCGCGAGCACGTGCGGATCATCGTCGGCGACGAACGCGCGTCCTCCCGAGGCCGCGCCGCGCACGCCCAGCTCGCCCAGCAGGCCGCGGGTCGCTGCGCCGCCGATCACCGGCACGCCGGGCACGCCCATCGCCTCGCCCATCGCGCCGCCGCCGCGCGCGCCATCGATCGCGGCCGCCTGGGCCAGCGCCCCGCTCGGCGTCGCCAGGGTGGCCGGGTTTCCCCCGAGGAGGTGCATCCCGAACGGATCGTCTCCCGCCGCACCACCGCCACCAGCGCCGGGCGCGCCGCCCGCCGCCGCCGGCTCGCCGAGCAGGCCGCCGATGCTGGCCGACGCCGGTCCGGCCATGCCGTCCGTCAGAGCGCGCTTGCCGGCGCCGGATCCAGGTCCGGCATCGGCCGCGGACGTCGGGGCTGAACTGGCGGGAGCACGATCGCGCATCGATCCCATGACCTCCGGAACACCGATACTTACATGACTTCCCGCCGAATCCTCAGCGGAGCGCAGCGACCACGTCATCGCGCTCGACGTCGGCGATCGTTCGCAGGTCCAACCACACCCTCCCGTCCTCGACCCGCGCGATCACCGGGACCGCCGCGGCGCGCAGCCGGGCGTCGAGCGCGTCGGCGCCGCTGGTGGCGCGCAGCGTCACCGCCCACGACGGCAGTTCGGCCAGCGGCATGGCGCCACCACCGACGGTCGAGCGACAGGACTCGACGGCGATCTCGAGGCCGGCCGCGGCGGCCACGCCCGCGAGCTCCGCGGCGAGCAGGTCGGCGCGTGCGCGCAGCGCCTCGGCGTTCGCCGACATCATCGCCACCGCCGGGACCTCGGCGTCGCGGCCGTCGCGATAGAGCGCCAGGGTCGCGCACAGCGCGGCGAGCGTCAGCTTGTCGGGACGCATGGCGCGCATCAGGGGATGCGAGCGCACGCGCGCGATCGCCGCGGCGCTGCCGACCAGGACGCCGGCCTGCGGGCCGCCGAGGAGCTTGTCGCCGGAGAAACACACCAGGTCGGCGCCCGACGCGACCACCTCGGTCACCGGCGGCTCCTCGGGGAGGCCGAGGGCGCGCTGGCGCTCGCGCGACAGCAGGCAGCCCGAGCCGAGATCGATCATGCTGACCAGCCCGCGCGCGCGGGCCAGCGCGGCCAGGTCGCGCTCGCTGACCTCGTCGGTGAAGCCGACCATCGCGAAGTTCGAGCGATGGACCTTGAGCAGCATCGCCGTGCCCTCGTCGATCACCGCCTCGTAATCGGCGAGCCGGGTCTTGTTGGTGGTGCCGACCTCGACCAGCGCGCAGCCGCTGGCCCGCAAGATGTCGGGGATGCGGAACGAGCCGCCGATCTCGACCAGCTCACCGCGCGACACCACGACCGCGTGGCCACCGGCCAGCGCCGACAGCGCCACCACCGTGGCTGCCGCGTTGTTGTTGACCACGCACGCGGCCTCGGCCCCGGTCAGCGCGCGCAGCAGCTCCTCGGCGTGGGCATGACGCGAGCCGCGCTGCCCGGCGGCGAGGTCGTACTCGAGGTTGGTGTAGCCGCGCGCGGTCTCGGCGACCGCCGCCAGCGCCGCGGCGGCCAGGGGCGCACGCCCGAGGTTGGTGTGGAGGACAACCCCGGTGGCGTTGACCACGCGGCGCAGGCGCGGCCCGGCCAGGGCGATCGCGAGCTGCCGCACCTCGTCGACGCCGATCGTCGACGCCGCCGCGCTCCCCGACCGGATCGCGTCGCGGCGCTCCGCCACCAGCCGCCGCGCCGCCTCGACCGCGGCCCAGCGCGGGGCGACCCCGTCGACCGCGTCGGCCAGCACGTGCACGGCTGGCAGCGCCTTGAGCCGCGCCACTTGCTCGGGATCGATCGCGGTCATGACGCCTCGGCGCGGGTGCTGGCGATCTGGTGCTGCTTCTCCGCCTTCGCGCGCGCCACGCCTCATCCTACACTGCGCGCCGCCGTGAACTGGATCATCACCGTCGTCACCACCGTGCCGCTGGCGCTGTTCGCGCTGTGGGGCCTGATCACCGCGATCCGCTTCCAGCACTGGGTGTGGGTCGTGCTCCAGCTCGCGATGCCGGTGTTCGGCGCCTTCCTCTACTTCTTCTTCCATCTCCACACCCACGCCGAGAGCGGCTTCGAGCTGCCCGGCGCTGTCGACAAGAAGCGCATCAAGCGGGTCGAGGCCGACCTGGCTCGCCTCGACAAGGCTCACCTTCACGCCGAGCTCGGCGACATCTACTACGCGATGGGCAAGCTGCCCAGGGCGCTCGCCGCGTACCAGGCGGCGCACGAGCGCGACGGTAAGGACCTCGACATCCGCGCTCACCTCGGCGCGGTCCTGGTCCGGCTCGGCCGCCCCGCCGAGGCCCTCCCGCTGCTCCAGGGTGTGGTCGCCGAGAAGCCGCGACACGACCACGGCCACACCCTGATGGCCCTGGCCGAGGCCCAGACCGCGCTGGGCGACGCCGACCTGGCGATCGCCACCTGGAAACGGGTCATCGCCGGCAACTCGTACGCGCGGGCGCGGGTCCAGCTCGCCGAGCTGTACCTGGCGCGCGGGGAGGATGATGCGGCGCGGGAGCTGTTGAAGAAGGTGCTCGAGGATGACAGGACGTCGCCGGACTTCCACCGGAGGCGCGAGGCGGTGTGGGTGCGGAGGGCGCAGCGGGCGATGAAGCAGGTGCCGGCGAAGAAGGCGAACTGAGCCCCGGCTCGGGGGAGGGCAAGGACAAGGGGGATTCACGCTATCCTGCGGCTGTGGACGTGCAGGCTGTCTCTGCGCTGCTCGCCGCGCTGGTGATCCTGGCGATCGGCGCGTCGGTCATCCTGCGCAACCGCACCGACCGCACGTACGTGTCGTTCTCGACCTTCACCTTCGTGGTGTCGGCCTGGCAGCTCTGCAACTTCATCCAGATGGCCACGGGCTCGGCGCTGTGGCGGTGGCTCGCGCTGTGGCCCGCCGCCACCATCCCGCCCACGGCGATCGCCTTCTTCCGCCAGTTCCTGGCCCAGCCCTCGATCGGCGGCACCCACCGCCCGCCGCGCGTGACGCTGGCGTGGACGCTGCTCGCGTACCTGGCCCTCATCTACGGCGCGGTGCTCGCGCCGATCCACGAGAGCCTGTGGTTCCTGGTGCCGTTCGGCGCCTACGTCTTCGGCGGCCTCTACCGCTGCGTCTACGACATGTTCGTGCAGTACCGCGCGACCACCAAGCGGGTCGAGCGCACTCGCATCCGCTACCTGATGCTGGGCGGCTTGCTCGCCACCACCCTGGCGCTCACCGACGTCCTGCCTCGCTTCGTCGCCGCCTGGCCCACGGTCGGCAACGTGCTCTCGATCCTTTACCTCTACTTCATCTCGCAGACGCTGTTCCGTTACCGCCTGATCGACGTCAACGAGCTGGTCGGCAAGATGGCGGTGCTCGGCTCGCTGGTGATCCTGCTGTGGGCGGTGTACGGCCTGCTCCTGTCGTGGGTCGGCGGCGGCAAGGACGGCCTGTTCCTGCTCAACGCCCTGGTCGCCTCGTTCGTCATCCTCATCCTCTTCGAGCCGGTGCGCGCGCTGCTCGAGAACACGGTCAACCGCTGGCTGCTCCGCCAGCGCACCGAGCTGCGCGGCCGCCTCGAGAGCCTGCGCCGCGAGCTCCAGCACGTGGTCGACGTGCCCGATCTGGTCCGCCGCGTGATCACCGCTCTCGAGGAGTCGCGCCGGGTCACCGACGCGTCGGTCTACCTGCTCGACGCCGACGGCGCCGGCTTCGATCGCGCCGGCTGGTTCGGCGCCGCCCCCGCCGATCGCGTCGACGCCATCCGCCGCGAGCGCAACGCGCTGCCATCCGACGCGCCGGCCGAGAGGCGCGAGCCGCTGGCCGCGATCATCGCCACCGCCGAGCTGCTCAACGCCGCGCTCATCTTCCCCTTCCCCGGCTCGGCCGAGACCGAGCACGGCCCCTGGTTGCTCGGCCTCCTGGCCGTACGCGATGACCGCGCCGAGGGCGCGTTCGACGGGGACGACATCGACATGTTCCGCCAGCTCGCCAGCCAGGCCGCGCGCGTGATCGAGTCGAGCCAGGCCTACGAACGGGTCAAGGAGCGCGACCGCCTGGCCGCGCTGGGCGAGATGTCGGCCGGCCTCGCCCACGAGATCCGCAACCCGCTCGGCGCCATCAAGGGCGCGGCCCAGCTCCTGCTCGGCCCGGACGGCAAGCCGCTGCCGCCCGGGCCCGAGTCGGCCGAGTTCATCGACATCATCCTCGAGGAGGTCAACCGCCTCAATAACGTGGTGACCCGCTTCCTCGACTACGCCCGCGCCGATCGCGCCGAGCTGGGCAAGCCCGGCCAGATCGATCTCAACAACGTCGTGCGCAAGACCGTGCAGCTCCTGTCGTCGTCGCTCGAGGCCAAGAGCACCGAGATCAAGGCCCGCTACGACGAGATGTTGCCGCCGGTGCTCGCCGACCCCGACGCCTTGGTCCAGGTGTTCCTCAACCTCGGCCTCAACGGCCTCCAGGCCATGCCCGACGGCGGCGTGCTCGAGATCCTGACCACCCGGCGCCGCCGTTCGCGCCTGGGTTACGGCCAGTTCGCCGAGGTCCGCCTGCGCGATCACGGCGTCGGCATCCCCGGCGATCGCCTGAAGAAGCTGTTCATCCCGTTCTTCACCACCAAGCAGCGCGGTACCGGCCTCGGCCTGGCCATCGCCCAGCGCATCGTCAGCCAGCACGGCGGCACCATCGAGGTGCGCTCGACGCCGGGTGCCGGCTCGACCTTCTCGGTGTTCCTGCCCGCCGCGCCCGGGGTGCCGGTCGCGGCCACCACCACCGGCCAGATGGCCAATCCCTTCCTGCCCGCGCGCGAGGCGACCGCCGAGAACACCGACACGTCGGAGGACCGCCCGCTCACCGATCCGGGCGCGTCGGTGATAACAACGTGATCCAATGAGCGAGCGCGCGCGCATCCTGGTCGCCGACGACGAGCCCAACCTGCGGCGCGTCCTGCTCGCGATCCTGCGCCGCGAGGGCCACGAGGTGGTCCAGGCGGTCGACGGCGCGGAGGCGCTGTCGATGCTGGAGGGTGTCGACGTGGTGGTCACCGACCTGCGCATGCCCAAGGTCGACGGCATGGAGGTGCTGCGCACCGCCGTCCGCACCCAGCCCCACGTGCCCGTGATCATGGTGACCGCCTACGGCTCCGTCGGTCAGGCCGTGGAGGCCATCAAGGCCGGCGCCTTCGACTACATCGAGAAGCCGTTCGAGCAGGATCAGATCCGTCTGGTCATCGACAAGGCGGTGAAGCAGGCCGCGGTCAACCGGGTCGCGCCCCGCTCGGCGCTCTACACCGCCAGCAACGACGATCAAGACGCGGTCCGCGGCCGCTACGGCCTGGTCGGCGACAGCGCCGAGATGCACACCATCTTCGAGGTGATCGAGAAGGTCGCCGATTCACCGTCGACGGTGCTGATCACCGGCGAGAGCGGCACCGGCAAGGAGCTGGTGGCCAAGGCCCTGCACGAGAACTCGAGCCGCAAGAACGGGCCCTTCATCAAGATCAACTGCGCTGCCATCCCCAAGACCCTGATGGAGTCGGAGCTGTTCGGTTACGAGAAGGGTGCCTTCACC
>SXJR01000036.1 GCA_005779305.1 Myxococcales bacterium | reverse complement strand
TCCCTTTGGCCACTCGGGAACCCCTCCGGATGTTGGGAAGACTTGGGTGTGTTTGACCTCTTGCAGCTGCGTGATCGAGCTGGCGGTGGGACTCGAACCCGCGACCTCCTGATTACACGTCAGGTGCTCTACCGGTTGAGCTACGCCAGCGAAATCTCTAGTGAAAACAGGACAACCGGCGTCCTGGGGACCAAGGCCGCCAGTGTATAGGCGAGAGAATCGCCCAAGTCAACGGCATTGCGTGCGGTTTCTCGGTCAGGCGATCGCCCCCCGCCCCCACGTTGCGCCTTCTATTAATGAGGGCGAGCGGGAGTGACCGGCACGACCAGCTCGCCCTTGCTCTCACGGACCAGGATACCCGCGATCTCGCTGGCGCGCACCTTGGATGCCGAGCTCCAGGCGCTGTCGACACCGTAGGCGGCACCGAGCCGGACGTTCATCTCGTGGCCTTCGAGTGCGGTGTGGAGGTGGCGGCGGACCCGGTCGTGGACCTCGACCTGGTAGTAGGCCTTCGCCGCTGGATCGAGGCCGTCTGGCATGGGCGCCCGCACCGCCGTCTCCCACAGCTCCATGAACACATGCGACATGCGGTAGCCGGCGGCAAGCGCCCAGTACGGGTCCTTCATCTCGAGGGCCCGACGCCAGCGGTCGTAGGCCTGGGCCGCGAGCTCCTCCTTCTTCACCAGATCGGCCTTGAGCATGGTGTCGGCCGAGCGAAGCAGCACCTTCTCGAAGTCGCGGTGGGCGAGCTCGCCGAGGTAGTAGTGCGCCATCGCGATGTAGTAGCGGTCGTCGACGCGGGTCGCCTTCTTCCACGCCGCGATCGACGCCTCGAGCGCGACGCGGGCCTCGGCCGGACGATCCTGCTCGAGCAACGCGTAGCCGAGTCGGGCCTGCACCTCGATGCGATCGAGGTGCGAGAGATCGGTGCGGGCCACGATCTCGCGCAGCGTGCGCTCGGCGCCCTTCCAGTCCTTCTTCTCGGCCTCGAGCCCGGCGGCGCGCAGGTGCGCGTCGAGCGACTCGCGTCCGGTCGGGAAGACCGCGACCACCTCGCGATACGCGATGACCGCGCCGGGGATGTCGCCGAGGTTCTCGATGATCACGCCGACGTTGAACAGCGCGGCCGGGGCGAGCTTCGAGGTCGGGAAGTCGGCGGCGAGCCTGCGGTAGAGCGCGATCGCCTCCTGGGTGTGGCCGGCGTCGAGCGCGGCCTTGGCCTGATCGAGGAGCTGCGACGGCGCCGTGGCGGTGATACCGCCGTCGGCGGATGCGGTCAGGCGGATCTCCTCCAGATCGTAGTGAGGCGCCTCACCACCCGTGCCCGGCCGCGACGCAGACCCGGTGCCGGTGCCGGTGCCGGTGCCGGGCGTGGCGTCCTTGATCTCGTCCGCCGGCGTGAGCGACGTGCTCACATCGGTCGGCGCCGGCGCCACTGGCCGCGGCTTGGGTCCGCAGGCGGCGATCACGAGCGAGGCGAGGAGAGGCGCGAGGGGCGCGAGACGCATATGTACATATTGACGCACGAGGCACCCGTAGGATGCACGAGCGCAAGTGGCGGAAACCTCAGTCCATGATCTCCTCGATGGCACTCCGTGGTCGGCCGCGCGCCTGGGCCGTCGTACCCGATGGCCTCCGTGGCCGCGACGATGGTGGCGGTCTACGGCATCTCGCCCGCGGGCCCGTGACGCAACACGACCAGTGACGCGGCGATCGGCCCGCCGTCGGTCAGGAAGGTCGTGGCCCGCGCCTCCACGAGCGTGAACGCCGGCGCCAGCAGCGCCAGCAACGCCTCGCCCGAGACCTTCGCGTCGGTCTTCACCACGAGGAGCCCGCCCGGCGCGATCAGCCGCGCCATGGTGTGCCCCCACCGCGGGATCTCGACCGGCGCCAGGTGATGGAGGCAGCCGCGATCGACCGCGACCGCGAAGCCGCCCTCGAGGCGACTGTCGGTGATGTCGTCGCGCAGCCAGGTGATGGGCAGGTCGGCGGCGCGGGCGCGCGCGCGGGACAGCGCGGTGGCTGACACATCGGTGGCCACGACCTGGTAGCCGGCCCGGGCTGCGTGCTGAGCGAAGGCGCCATCGCCGGTGCCGATGTCGAGCAAGAGCCCCGGCAGTGGCGCGTGGGCGCGGACGGCGGCGGCGACGTCGTCATCGACACGCAGCTCCTCGGGTTGACCGGCGCGCTCGGCGTGGGCCCGCTCCCAGTCGACCGCGCGCGGCGCCGGCCTCGCCCAGCCACTCGCGCGCAGGATGGCCACCGCCAGGTCGGCCATGCGCTCGGGCGGCGGCGCGCCGCCGGTGTCAGCCACGCGGTCGTCCGGGCGATCGGCGACCTCGACGCCGGGGCCCGGCGGCACCACGTAGAATCCGTCGGCTCGCAGCCGCTCGAGGTTGCGCTGGACCGCCGGCTTCTCGAGCATGGCCGGGTTCATCGACGGCGCGAGCACGACCGGCACCCTGGTCGCGAGCGCCGCCGCCGCCACCACGTCGCCGTGGTCGCCGCTGGCCAGCCGGGCCAGTGTGGTCGCCGACGCCGGGCTGATGACCAGCAGATCGGCCCACGCTGCCAGCTCGAGGTGAGGCACCGGCGCCGCCGGATCGCGGCCCCACAGCGAACGCACCACCCGGCGGTGCGTGATCGCCTCCAGCCCGGCGACCGACGCGAAGCGCAGGCTGGCCCGCGTGGCCGCCACCCGCACCTCACAGCCGCGCCGCTGCAGCGCCGCCACCAGCGCCGGCGCCGCCAGGGTGCCGATCGCCCCGGTCAGCCCGAGCAG
>SXJR01000275.1 GCA_005779305.1 Myxococcales bacterium | reverse complement strand
GCGTCGGGGCGGCCGGCGACGAATACGAGCGACACGCCGACCGCGTCGCCGACGGCGTCGTCCGCGGCGACTTCGTCCAGGATCTCCTCGGCGATCTGGCCCACCGTGGACACGCCGGTGGCCCGGCGGTGCAGCGGGACGTTCCGATGTGTCCACCCAGCAGCGCGCCCCAGGAGTCGGCGACGCCGTCCGGCGAGCCGGACCCCGCACACGAGTCGGACATGCGCCAGCGCTTCAACCGATTGCTCGAAGGCGCACGCGCTTCGATCGAAGCCCGGTGGACGAGCATGGCTCGTCTTGCCGATCAGGCAGCCGCCCGCGCGGTGCAATCGCTCTTTCGACCGTATCGACAACAGATCGCCGAGGGCCGTGACTATCGCGAAGGGCTCACACTCGGCCTGGCCCTGCTCCAGCGCGCCATCGGTGCCGCCGATAGTCTCGCCGGCGCCGCGGGCGGCGCCTTGCTGGAGGTCGCCAAGTACTCGTTCGCGACGTCACTGCGAGCGGCAGAGGGCCGAGTCGCCGGCGTTCAGGAGCGCATCGTCGCCGACATGCAGACTCGGAACAACCGCACCTTCGGGCAGCTCAGCGATCCGATCGCTCGTGCCGAAGTCGACGGGCTCCATACCCAGCTCTGGGCATGGTTCTCCGCAAATGGAGGCCGTGCAGATGCTCCGGCCTTCATCGCAGAGGCAGAGCGTCTCATCTACCCGGCGGCACGAGGCGACGACACGGTCGCCGCGCTGGCCCAGACTCTCGAGCGAACGTTCCGGACCACCGTCGCTGCGATCTTCTCGGGGCGGACGCAAGCAGAAGGCTCGGGGCCACCTCCGACGTTCGAAGAGTCGTTCTCGGGCGCACGGGGCGCGCCATTCCTTGCCGCTGCAACCCGGTTCCACGAACTGATGGGCGACGTCGTCGCACACGCGCTCGAGCCGGATCCTCGCTGGGGAGCACGAGAGCCGTTGTCGCGTGCCCGACGCAACGTGGGCGCGATGGTCGAGGCCTGTCATGCGGGTCACGTCGACCAGGCCCGCACCCACGCAGGCGTTGCCGCGGAGGCGTTGCAGAGCGCCCGTACGGCCCTCGAACAGCGGCTCTCAAGTGCAACACCGGACGTCGCTGACTGGATTCAGCGCGTCGGAACGATCGCGGTGGAGCTGAGGCACACGCGAGCGGAAGCTCCGCCCGAGCGCGTCGCCGATCCGTGATCGTCGGAGCAGCCGGAGATGCCCTTGATCAGCCCCCGTGGCGCTCCTGGTAGATGCGCATGATGTCGGCGGCGGTCTCCTCGATGGCGCGGTTGGTGACGTCGATGACCGGCCAGTTGGGGTGCTTTCGGAAGACCTCGCGCGCGTAGTTGATCTCGGTGTCGATGTGGTTGCGCTTGCCGTACTCGGAGTCGGTCGACATGCCGAGGTGCTTGAGGCGGGCCTGGCGGATGCGCATGAGGGTGTCGGGGTTGATGATCAACCCGAAGACCTTGCGGTCGTCGACCTGGGCCAGCTCCTCGGGCGGATCGATGCCGAGCACGAGCGGGACGTTGGAGACCTTGAGGCCGCGCTGGGCCAGGTAGGTCGAGAGCGGGGTCTTGGACGTGCGCGAGATGCCGACCAGGACCAGATCGGACTTGGGCAGGTTGCGCGGCTCGGCGCCGTCGTCGTTCTTGACCGCGAACTCGACCGCCTCGATGCGGCGGAAGTAGTCGTCGGTGATGCTGTGGAGGAGGCCGGGCACGCCGGCCGGGGCCGAGCCGAGGAAGCCGGCGAGCTTGCCGATGAGCGCGCCGATGAGATCGACCGACTCGACGTTGTAGCGCTCGACCAGCTTGGTGATGAGGTCGCGCTCCTCGGCGTTGACCACGGTGAAGACCACCAGGGCCTTCAGCTCGGCGGCCTTCTCGATCAGCTGCTCGCACTCGGTCTCGAGACGCACCCGCGAGTAGGTGCGGACGTTGACCGGGACGTCGCTGAACTGGAGGGTGGCCGCGCGCACCATGCGCTCGGCGGTCTCGCCGGTCGCGTCACTGATGATCATGACCGTCTTCATTGGCGTTTCTATACCACCGGCAGGCGGCGGTTGCGCGCCGCCGGGACGCCGGCGCGGGCGGCGTGGTCGACGACGCGCGGGCACTCCGGGTCGGGTGAGGCCGGGTCGCCTGCATGCGCCGACACCACGCGGCAACCGCCGCGACACAGCCCATGGTACGAGCACGACCGACATGGCTCGGCGGCGTCGCGCCAGGCGCGGAACGGTCCGAAGGCGCCGTCGGTGTTCCAGTAAACGCCCAGCTCGGTGACCTGGGGACGGCGACCGTCGCCGCCGGCGGGCGCCCCGGTTTCGCTGGTGCCGCCGGCGGCGTGTCTCCACGGCGGCGGCGCGGCGAAGCTGCACGCGGTCAGCGCGCCCGATGGCTTGGCCCCGACCAGGAAGTCGCCGCCGGTGCAGCCGTAGACGGCGAGCTGGGCCAGCAGCTCGCGCCCCGGATCGTGGTGGACCAGCATCGGCGTGTACGAGCAGTCGACCTTGACCCGCACCCGGTGCCGCCGGGCGGCGGCGAGCACGTGGGGCAAGAAGGCGCGGTGCTGGGCGTCGGTGCAACGCAGGCCGGCGTAGGCGGTGGCGCCGCGGCCCGACGGCTTGAAGCGCAGGAGCTCGACCTCCGACAGCCGGCGCCTGCGGGCGTGGGCGAAGATCGCCGGCAGCTCGTCGAAGTTGTGGCGCGTGACCACGACGTTGATGCCGATCTCGCGCTTGACCGAGCGCAACGCCCGGAGCGCGGCGTCGGCGCGGTCGAAGCCGTCGAAGCCGCGCACCGCGGCGTAGGTCGCGCCCAGCCCGTCGAGCGAGACGTTGATCTGTCCGAACAGCTCGACGATGGGCAGCAGCCGATCGAGGCCGGCCAGGCCGCTGGTGGTGAGGTTGGGGATGAG
>SXJR01000274.1 GCA_005779305.1 Myxococcales bacterium | reverse complement strand
GTCGGCTGCGCCTGGGCCGCGGTCGCGGTCGGCACCGCGCCGGCCACGTGCAACGGCGGCGGCGGCGGCGACCCGTACCTGCAGAACGGCGTGACGGTCTCCAGCGTGAGCGGCGCGGCCGGCAGCGCCCAGTACTGGCGCATCGCCGCGCCGGCGGGCCGAGCGCTCTCGATCCGCATCACCGGCACCACCGGCGACGCCGACCTCTACACGCGCCTCGGCAGCCGCCCCACGACCAGCAGCTATCTCTGCCGTCCCTACCTCAACGGCTCGACCGAGACCTGCAGCGTGGCGAGCACGACCGCCGGCGACTACTACGTGATGGTGCGCGGCTACGCCGCGTACTCGGGGCTCAGCCTGGTGGCGAGTTACTGAGAAGCGTCCGCTTGCGGAGGGCGATGATCTCCGCAGATGACGCAACCCGCGCGCGGGGGCCGGTCGGGGTGGCGCCGCGCGCGGCGAACGCTTTCTTGTAGGCGGCGAAGCTGCCGCCGGCAGCGTGGGCGTCCAGGACGGCGAGGCCGGCGCGGCGGTCGCCCTGGGCCAGCATGTACTCGACCCAGGCCCAGCGCGCCGAGGTCGGCCGCAGCTCGGCCTTGCCGCGGTACACGGCGAGGCCGCGGCGCAGGCGGTCGAGGCGGCGCTCGACCACCTCGATGCCGGCGAAGTCGGTGCCGTCGAGCGGGGTGTGGCGCTTGGCCACGAACGGGGCCACGCCGTACGCGATCTTGGCGTGAACCTTGACCAGCTCGCCGGTGAAACGCACCAGCTCCTCGATGTCCTCGTCGGTCTCGCCCGGCACGCCGACCATCATGTAGATCTTGGTGGTCTTCATGCCGTGGCGGGCGGCGAGGGCGGCGGTCTCGAGCAGGTGGCTCTCCTTGGTCGAACGCTCGACCACCCGCCGCATGCGCTCGCTGGCGCCGTCGGCGGCGACGGTGAGCGTGCGGTAGCCGCCGCGGGCCAGGAGCCCGACCAGCTCGTCGTCGAGCTTGTCGGCGCGCAGGCTGGAGATGCCGACCTCGCGGCCGCCGTCGACCACGCCGCGCACGATGGCGCGGATGTCGGGATGATCGGTGACGGCGGCGCCGACCAGCCCGACCCGGCGCGCGGCCTCGGGAATGCCGGCCAGCACGTCGGCGACCGGCACCACGCGCATGCCGCCGTTGGTCGAGCGCCGCATCACGCAGTAGGTGCAGCCGCGCGAGCAGCCGCGCGCTGCCTCGGTGAGGAACATGTCGGCGAGCTCGGAGTTGGGCGTGAGCACCACCGAGCGGGCGGGCAGGAGCGTGTCGTCGGCTTGCCCGACCCTGGGCACGTCGTCGCCGTGGATCGAGGGCAGGTAGTAGCCGGGGCGATCGCGGAGCGCGGCCACGAGCGCGTCGCGCCGCCAGCCGACCTCGCCGGCGACGGCCACGACCTCGGCGGCGAGCTGGTCGCCCTCGCCGAGCACGATCACGTCGGCGTAGGGCGCGAGCGGCACCGGGTTGGAGAAGGTGAGTGGTCCGCCGGCGACGATCAGCGGATCTCGATCGCTGCGATCGGCGGCGAGGACGGGGATGCCGGCCAGCTGGAGGCAGTCGATCATGCCAGCCAGCTCGAGCTCGTAGGCGACCGAGAAGGCGAGCAGCGGGTACTCGCCCACCGGGCGCTCGCGCTCGAGCGTGAGCAGCGGCCAGTTGCCGGCGCGCGCCGCCGGCACGTCGTCGGGCAGGACCGCGCGATCCGCGGCCAGACCGGGCACCTGGTTGAGCAGACGGTAGATCTGCTGGTAGCCGAGCGACGCCATCGCCGCCCGGTACGGGCTGGGATAACAGAGCGCGATCCGGGTCGGGGCCTCGCGCATGATCGTCCCCTGCTCGCTGTCGACGAGCTTGCGGAGCTGGAGCTGGGCGTCGCGCATGCTCACGGTCGAGCCACCTGGACCCGCGCTAATAGCACGCGAGCACCGTGTCGGTGCGGGCGAGCCGCCACTCGTCGCGGACCTCGATCCAGGTGTCGGTGCAGGTCAGGCCGGGCCGCGTCGACTGCGTACCCTGGCCGGGCTCGTCGCAGCCGTAGGTCGAGACCAGGAGGTCGCCCTTGCCGTCGCCGTCGTCGTCGACGACGTTGGTGACGTGCTCGCGCGGACGACCCGCGGGCGGATCCTGGTTGGCGGGCAACGCCCGGCCGTCGTCGGCGACGGCGTGGCCGAGGACGAGCACGGCGTTGTACGAGTAGTCCTTGCGCGACAGCCGCGACATGTCGATCTCGATGTTCCAGGTCACCGGGTTGCCGCAGGCATCGGCGACCTGGTTCACCGACGTGATCGGCGCGCTGCCGTAGTTGCCCTCCATGTCGACCACCAGGCCCACGTCGCCGACCTGCACCGGATGAGGGCAGTTGCCGACGTCGAGGTCGTAGAGCTGGCACAGGCGAGCGCTGCTCGTCACCTTGGGCTGGTTGCGCTCGACCCGCACCACCTTGCCCGGCCGCGTCCGCCGGCCCGGCTTGGGTTTCGGCGCCGCCGCCGCGGTGGTCACCAGCGCGGCCAGGCCCACGGCCAGCGCACCGGCGCCGCGGCGCACCGCCAGAGGCTGAGGACCGAGGGCAGGCACGCTGGGAGCATAGCGCCGCGCTGCGCTCGGAGGTACCTTGCCATCGATGGTCGCCGCCCTGCGTTACTCCGTCGAGGTCGCCCCCGACGAGCACCTCGCCCACGTGACCGTACGCTTCGCCACCACCGGGCTGACCGGACCGGTGAGGCTCACCCTGCCGGCCTGGTGCCCGGGCAGTTACCTGGTCCGCGACTACGCCCGCTTCGTGCGCGACCTCTCCGCCGAGGGCGACGGCCGCCCGCGCACCGCCCGTAAGGTCGACAAGTCGACCTGGGAGATCGATGCCGTCGGGGCCGACGAGCTCACCGTGCGCTACACGCTCTACGGCCACGAGCTCACCGTCCGCACCAACCACATCGACGGCACCCACGCCTTCCTCCACGGCCCGGCGACCTTCGCCTACGTCGAGGCCCTGCGCGACCAGCCGGTGACCCTGGCTGTCCGGCCACCGGACGGCCGCGCCTGGCGGCTGGCCACCGGCCTCGACGGCGGCGCCTTCGGGGCGATGCCCGGCGCCGGCGGCGCCTGGCAGCTCACCGCGCCGTCGATCGACGCGCTGTTCGACGCGCCGATCCACCTCGGCCTGGTCGAGGAGCGCACCTTCGAGGTGGCGGGCGTACCCTTCGAGCTGGCGATCTGGGGCGAGCGCGCCGGGGGCGGTGCCTTCACCGTCGAGAAGCTGGTCGAGGATCTGGGCGCCATCGCGCTCGATCACGCCCGCCGCATGAGCGGCGGGACAGCCGATCATCCGATCGATCAGCCGTTCCGTCGCTACACGTTCCTGCTCATGCTCACGCACGATGGCTACGGTGGACTCGAGCACCGGGCCTCGTCGGCAAATATCCATGTGCCGCAGTGCCTCGCCACCCGCAAGTCCTACGAGGGCCTCATCGAGCTGCTCTCGCACGAGCTCTTCCACGCCTGGAACGGCAAGCGCATCGCGCCGCCCGCGCTCTTCGCCTTCGACTACACCCGGGAGGCCTACACCCGCTGCCTGTGGGTGATGGAGGGCCTGACCAGCCACTACGATCGCTGGGCGCTGCGCAGCGCCAGCGTGATCACCACCAAGAGCTTCGCCGACAAGCTCCTCGACGACTGGACCCGGCTCCTGGCCGTGCCCGGCCGTGCCCGCCAGAGCCTCGAGGACAGCTCGTTCGACGCGTGGATCAAGCTCTACAAGCCCGACGAGTCCAACCTCAACACCACGGTCAGCTACTACCTCAAGGGTGGGTTGTGCGCGCTGGCGCTCGATCTCGAGATCCGCCGCCGCACCGAGGGCGCGCGCTCGCTCGACGACGTGCTGCGCGCGCTCTGGCAGCGCTTCGGCAAGGCCGGCGCGCCGTACCCCGAGGACGTCGAGGCGGTGTTCGCCGAGGCGGCCGGCCTCGACCTCGGCGACTTCTTCCGCCGCTGCGTGCGCGGCACCGACGATCCGCAGCTGGCCGAGGAGCTCCTCGCCCATGGCCTCGAGCTGCGCGCCAGCCACGATCCGGCCCAGCTCACCGACGGCGCGGCGGCGGTATGGCTGGGCGCGACCACGACCGGCAACGGCCGCGTCACCGGCGTGCTCGACGGCTCACCAGCGGCGGCGGCGGGTCTTTCGCCCGGCGACGAGCTGTGCGCGATCGACCGCCTGCGGGTCGCCGGCGAGAGCGAGGCCCGGGCCGCGATCTCCGCCCGTCGGCCCGGCGATCGTATCGAGCTGGCGGTGTTCCGTCGGCACCGCCTGGTCATGCTCGCCGTCGAGATCGGCGCCGCCCCGCCGACCCGCTTCGAGCTGGCCGGGGTGGCCGAGCCGTCGCCGGTCCAGGCCGCCCGCTACCTGGCCTGGATGGGCGAGCCGCTGGCGGCCGGCCAGAGCCTGGCCACGGTGACCACCACGACCCGCTGGCTGTAGCGCTGGAACGCGATAGATTCCCGGGATGCTCCGTCTGGCAACGATCGCAACTGCGCTCCTGTTCGTCCTGGGCTGCGAGGGCAAGAAGCCCGAGGGTCTGCCGCCCGCTCCCGACTGGCAGACGCCACCTGTGGGCGCCGGTTCGATGCCCGGTGTGGCCCAGGGCGGCGGCGGGGCCCGCATCGATCCTCACGCCGGTGTCGCCGGTGCGCCGCAGCTCGGCAGCAGCGGCGGTGCCGTCGATCCTCACGCCGGCGTGCCGGGCGCTCCGCAGCTGGGTGGCGGTGGCGGTGGCGACGTCGCCGACCTCGGCCTGCCCGCGCCCGATCCCGGCCGCGCCATCGATCCCAGCAAGGTGCTGACCGGCACCGTCGGCCTCGGCGCGGCCCACCAGGGCAAGGTCCCGGCGGGCTCGGTCATCTTCCTGGCCGTTCGCGCCGTCGATCCGGCGAGCGGGCAGGGCGTTGGCATGCCGCTCGCCACCGACAAGCTGGTGGTCGGCTCGGCCTGGCCGCTCACCTTCCGCATCGACGAGGCCAAGGCCATGGTCGGCGGCACCGCCTTCTCGGGCGACGTCGTGGTGATGGCCCGCTTCGATCAGGATCACGAGGCCCGCTCCAAGCAGCCGGGCGACATCGTCGGTCAGGTCCGCGCCACCATCCCGGCCCAGAACCTGGCCATCACCCTCGACCAGGTCCTGCCGTAGAACGCGGCCGTTCAGATCGTCCAGTCCACCTTCCTCTTGCGGTTGATGGCGAACCCGCAGCGAGGCAGCTTGCGCTCGAACCCGGTCGGCTCGAAGTCCTCGAACGCATCGATCTCGAGCTCCTCCAGCGCTCGCCACGCCGGCAGGTCAAGAGCCTCGAGCTCGTCCGCCGCCCGCGGATGTCCGTCCACCAGCGTGACGTTGACCCGGACCGGGATCCGCGCGACGAGCTCCATGCTGTAGTCCCACGCGCCCCGACAGGTCAGCCGATCGAGCGTGAGGTTTGCGACCTCGCGCGGCAATCGCAGCGCCGCGCAACCCAGCGTCAGCTCGCGCAGCTCGCGCAGCTCCGCGATCCCGGCCTCGACGAACTGGATACTGTGACTCACCTCGAGCACGCGCAGCCGTCGCAGCGCCCGGATCGCGGACGGCAGCCGTGCGCGTGGCTGGTTCAACCGGAGCACCTCCAGATCCTCCAGCCGCCACAGGTCCTCGGGCCACGCGGTCCACGCCTCGGAGGAGTTGGCGTCCACGACGAGCGCGCGCACGCTGGAGACCTCGGCCTCCAGCGCGGCCGCCAGGCTGGTGAACGTCGCCATCGAGCGATGCCAACAAACTCTTCCTGGCGTTCCGAGCCAGGACGTCGCGCTGCTCGAGGTGGGTGGCGCTGGCGTTCAAACTCAGGCCACGTGCTGCGCGCGCGGTGCCATTGCCTACGATCGCCTCTAGCCGATCGTCATGTCGCGCAGGTGGGCGGTGTCGTTGATCGACACGATCCGCCAGTGCGTGCCGCGTCGCTCGAGCTGGGTGATCGACGCGTTGTCGACGAGGACGAAGACCGGGTGATCGTGCGACGGCGGGCCCAGCCCGCACACGTACGAGAAGACGTGGAACAGGGCCAGGCCGTGGGTCACCACGGCGATGCGTTCGCCGGGATGATCGGTGAGCAGCCGCTCGATCGAATTCGACACCCGGGTGAACACGGCGTCGGCGGTCTCGCCGCCCTCCGGGACGGCGTCGGGCTCGCGCGAGGCCAGGCGCTTCCACACGTCGGGGTAGCGGGCCTCGGCCTCGACGAACGACAGGCCGTCGAACACGCCCAGGCTGCGCTCGCGCAGGCCGGGCTCGAGGCGGGGCTCGATGCGGAGCAGGTCGGCGATCGGCTGCGCGGTCTGTCGGGCGCGGGCCAGGTCGCTGGTGACCAGCACCGTCGGAGCGCGGCGGCGGATCTCGCCGGCGGCGGCCACGGCCTGGCGGTGGCCGAGCTCGGTCAGCGGCGCCGGGCTCCAGCCGCCGAAGCGGTTGTCCCGGTTGGACTCGGCCTCCCCATGACGTACGAGGTACAGCACGGTGCGGGGGTCCACGCCGTTCATGGTAAACAACGGCCGCAATGCCTGACTACTCGAAGATCCATGATCTCGTGAGCCATCGCGTCAGTCTCGAGTACGACACCGGCGCGCGCGTCGTCGGGATGCTGGCGTCGTGTCAGCCGTCGTCGGGGCCGGTCGAGTTCGTCGTGCTCCACGACGCCAAGCTGTACAGCTCGAGCGGCAAGATGGTCCGCGAGCTGCCCGACGTCACCTTGTGCCCCAACGTGGTCACCGGCATCGCGCTCGACGAAGGTCCGCGCGGCCGCGACGTGAAGTAGCCGGGCGGGCCCTACGGGGTCCCGCCCAGGGTGCCGCCGTACGACCCCACCAGGGCGTTGTCGACGGCGTCGGCGTGGTCCGCGACCCGCTTGATCAGGTCGAGGACCTCGCTGCGATCGAGGTCGAGCGTCGAGCGTTCGGCGACCAGGAGCACCTGATCGCCACGGGCCGCGAAGGCCAGGCCGCACAGCTCGGCGTTGCGGGCCAGGAGATCGGCGTGCAGGTCGGCGCGCAGCGCGGCCTCGGCGCTGGAGGCGAGCCGCATCACCGCCGAGATCACCCGCAGATGCGGGTGATCGGGACGCTCGAGGATCTGGATGGCGATCTGGGCCGAGCCCTTGGCGATCCGCCAGGCCTTCATGGCGTGGGGATCGTCGACGCGGCAGTCGTTGACGAAGTGACCCAGGGCGATGAGCACGTCCTCGACCATCATCACGGCCGAGTTGGTGTTGATCTCCCGCGAGTTCTCGAACAAGGAGAGCCCCATCACCGGCAAGCGTACCGCGAAGCCGGTGTGGGGTGTGCGGGGTGAGGTCGACTTCAGTCGATCTCGGGGCCCATCGGCTCGACGAGGTCGTCATCGCAGCACCCGTTGGCGTCGCATCCCGGTTGGGGGAACTTGCAGCACCATTCCGGATGATCGATGTCGGTGGTCTCGCCGGTGCAATCGATCGGCGTCACGCGCGTGCGCAGTCTCCGATCCATGTACGTCTCGACGTCGGGGACGCAGGCCGCGCCGGTGAGGGCATTGGTGTGGGAATCGACCTCCGGTCGCGAGTCGGTGCAGGCGGGGGCACCGAACGAGAGTGCGAGGAGCAGGGTGAGGGCAGAGAGAAGGCGCATGGTGACTTTTCCAGGCAGTCCGGCGAGCCGTTCGACTGCAAGGCGGAGACCAGCACCCACATCGGCGTAACGCTGCGCACAGGTTCACGCCCGGGGTGCGACGGCGATCTCTTCACCTGGTGGGGCCGGTCCCCGGAGGTGGGGGACTGAGTGCCCACGCGGGGTTGCGGCGCACGTTGGTTGTGAAAGGATTGCGGCAGGAAATGTCCGACGTCGACGACATCGGGCCTCGGGCCTCGGGCCGCGGGCCTCGGTCAGAGGAGACGTCGGAGTCGGATTCGGGATCGGGTTCGGAGTCGGGATCGGAGTCGGGAACGGGTTCGGGTTCCGATCCGGATCCGGATCCGGATTCTGGCCGAGAGCCGGGGCCCGAGGTCCGAGGCGCCGTCGCGCGAGACCCGCGCCGCCGCATCGTCGTCCTGGTGCTCGCGCTCGCCGCCGTGATCATCGCGGCGATCGTCGTCATTCCGCGCGTGCGCGGCCGGGCGCTCACCACGGCGGTGCTCCGCGACGCTGCGCCGCCCGGGCCGCTCCTGCCCCGCGACGAGCGGCCCACGCTCACGCCCGTGAAGGGCACCGGCGCCGAGTTGCTCGCTGGCGTGGTCGTCGACGGCGCCGGCGCGCCGGTCAGCGGCGTCGCGGTGACCGCCGAGCTGGAGTCGTCGTCGAGCCCGAGCACCGGCGGCGCCGGACTTCCCAGCGTCGTGGTCGCCGTCACCACCACCGACGGACGCTTCACCCTCGAGGGGATGAACGCCGGCCGCCACCACCTCGTCCTCGAGGGCAACGAGGTCTTCACCGCCGAGCTGCGCTACGTGCCGGTGCCGTCCGACGAGCTGCGCCTGGTGGTCGCTCGCCGCGTCAACATCGTCGGTACCGTCGTCGACCGCGGCGCGCCTCAGGCCGGCGCCACCGTGACCATCGACGGTGACACCATGTCCGGAACCCGCACGACCACGACCGACGACACCGGTCACTTCGCGTTCGACGAGCTGCCCGAGGGCTCGTACCGGGCCTGGGCCTGGCGCGGCGATCTGGTCGCCCGTGCTCGCCGCGTGCCGCGCCTGGGCCGCGGGCCGTTCGCGCCGGTCGAGCTGGTCGTCGAGCAGGGCGCGATCGTCGTCGGCAAGGTCGTCGATCGCCAGACCGGCGGCGGCGTCGCCGCGGCGGTGGTGATCACGCCGCTGGCCGACGCCGAGGGCGAGGAGCCCGACGAGGCCCCGCGCTTCGCCCGCACCCTGTCCGACGGCGTCTTCCGCATCGAGGGCGTGCCCGACGGCCGCTGGTCGGCCGACGCGTGGGCGCCGGGCTGGATCACGATCGGCTCGGTCGACTTCGCCGCCGGCCGCGGCACGCCCCAGATCGAGATGGTGCCGGGCGGCATCGTCGAGGGCCGCGTGCTCGGTCCTGACGGTCGGCCCATGGCCGGCGTCACCGTCGCGGCGCTCGAGGACGCGCGCGGCGGCGGCAAGGAGATCTCGGCGGCCGCTGACGAGGATCGGCTGCGGCGCTTCAGCGGTCAGGGACCCCGCGCCACCGTCGCCCCCGCCGCCACCGCGGTCGCGGCGGCGCGGCCCGGCGACACCCAGTTCCTGCCTCGCGGCGAGCTCGGCGTGATGCTCGGGCCCAGTCCCTATCCGCCGCCGGCCGGCACGGCCCGCACCTGGCAGGCCCGCATCGTCGACGCTCCGCAGCCGTCGTCCGGTGCCGCGACGGTGACAACCGCCGACGCTGGCGTGCCCAACGTCGGCGCCGGCGCGGTGATCGCGCCGCTCACCGTCGATCCCGCGTACCAGCCGATCTGGACCACCGGCGCCGACGGGACGTTTCGCCTGACCGGCGTGCCCGCGGGCGCCTTCTGGATCGTCGGCAACGCGCTGGGGCATCCGCCCGCCCGCGCCCGCGTGACCCTCACCCTCGGTCAGGTGCTCACCGGCGTCGAGCTGCGTCTCTCCGACGGCGTGTACGTCGGTGGACGGGTGACCAACCAGCGCGGCGAGCCGGTGGTGGGCGCGCTGTTGTCGTTCTCGCCCAAGGACGGCCCCGAGCGCCTCGGCGTGATCGAGAGCGTGGCCGACGGCGACGGCCGCTACCGCGCCGGGCCAGTCACCGGCGTGGTGGTGGTGCACGCCACCGCCCACGGCCACGGCGAGACCACCGTCGAGCTCGACACCGCGCCGCGGCCCGGCGCCGATCCGACGGCCGATCGCCCGCTCGACGTGACGCTGGTGGTCGCCGACGCCGCGCTCGAGGGACTGGTCGAGGATCCGGCCGGGCTGCCGGTGATCGGCGCCCGCGTCGTCGTCGATGGCGGGCCCGCTGGCGGCCGCACCGCCACCACCGCCGACGGCGGTCGCTTTCGCCTGACCCTGCTCACCGAGGGCGAGCTCGCCGTGCGCGTCGAGCACTCCGACTATCCGCCGCAGCGCTTCACCGAGCGCACCGGCGACGGCGTGCGGATCCGCCTGGCTTACGGCGGCGGCCTGGAGCTGATGGTGCTCGATCACCACACCGGCGATCCCGTCCTGGGCGTGACCCTCGACGCCACCGGCCCCGGCGGCGAGAAGCGTCAGCTCGACACCAGCGCCAAGGGCCGCACCTTCGCGGTGCCGCTGGCGCCGGGGAAATGGACCGTGGTCGCCGCGGTGCCCGGCTACGTGAAGCGCTCGCTGGTGATCGAGGTCCCGGCCGGCGATCGGCCGGCCCAGATCACGGCGCGCGACCAGCGCCTCGAGCTCGAGCGCGGGGCGGTGATCGCTGGCATCGTGCGCGACCGGCGCGGCGATCGAGTCGCCGGCGCCAGGGTCGTGGTCCGGCGCGGCGACGTCGAGCTCGGCGTCCGCACCGACGCGCTCGGCGAGTTCCGCCTGCGCGACGTGCCCACCGGCCTGGTCGAGCTGCGCGCCGAGAAGGGCGGCGCCAGCGGCACCCAGTCGCTCGAGCTCCGCGCCGGCGACGAACGTCTGAGCCTCGATGTGGTCGTGAACTGACCCTTCGACTCGGACCTCGCTCGCGCTTGGTCCAGCTCGGGCCACCGGTGCTCGTCAGTCGTGGCCGAGGCCGGCGATGATCCGGAACAGATCGCCGGCGGCGGCCTTGGACCGGGCCGGGTCGACCTCGACGCCGAGCTTGACGGCGGCGGCCCGGGCAGCGGCGGCAAGGCTGGGGCAGCCGAGCTGGTCGAGGACCACCGCATGCTCGGCCAGGACGGCGCCGCGCGCGGGATCGCGGTCGGGCATCGCGTCGAGCACCGCGGCGAGATCGCGCTCGGCGGCCGCGCGATGACCGAGGCGGCGCAGGCGATCGGCGCGCCGGCGTCGAGCCTCGAGATCAGCGGGTTGGTCGGCCAGGTGGGCGGTCTCGCGCACCACCTCGTCGCGGCAGGTCTGCCGCTCGCGCAGGAACCGCTCGTCACGGCGCTCGGCGCGACGCTCGCGTATCGAGATCCGGAACGGCCAGGTCACGATGCGCACGATGATCGCAGGGACGAGCACGAGGGCGACGATCACGAAGAACAGGGGGTCACGGCCGCGGCGACGCGGCGGCGTCCGCGACCCGGTCGAGAGCTTGCCGTCGCGCTTCTGCAGCTCGGCCTGGTGCTCCTGCTCGCCGGCGAGCAGGTCGCCGTCCTCGATCTCCTCCCACGGCGTGCGCTCCTCTTCCTCGACGATCTTGCCGTCGCGCACGGTGTGCTCGGTGTCGGCGGCCGCGGCCGCAGCCTGGGCGTTGCGCATGGTCTCGAGGAAAGCGGGCGCATCGAAGGGCACGACCGGGTCGATTCGCACGCTGGTGCCCGGCCCCGACACGGTGACGCGCTTGCCGCGGGCTAGCGCCGCGCCGATGCCGGCCGCGCCCGCCGCCATGGTCCGGGTGATCCACGCCTCGTCACAGCGGGCGCGCACCTCGGCGGCGGCGAACGGCTCGCCCTCCTCGGGTTCGACGACCGTGCCTTGGCCCAGGACCTCGATCAGGCGAAAGGCGAGGTCGTAGTCTTCGCGCGACGACATGGCCAGGATGCGCACCGTCATCGCGCCGTCGGCGGTCGTGACCTCCACGCCACGGGTCGAGGCGCCCGGGATCCAGAGCAGGATCACGCCGTCGGGCCAGGGGCCGGCGAGCTCGTCGAGCTCGCCGTCGGCCCAGCGCAGGCCCGGGCGATCGAGCGCGGCGAGCACGGCGCTGGTGTCGTCGGGCGGACCCCGCCGCACGATGAACGAGCTCGACACGCCCCGATCTTACCGCGGTCCGGCGTCGAGCTCGCCTTCGGCGAGATGCTTCAGTGCTCGGGCCGCGGTGTGGTCGGGATCGACGGCGAGCACGGCGCGGGCCAGCCGCGCGGCTTCGGGCCAGTCGCCTTGCCTGGCGGCCCCGTCCGCGACCTTCATGAGGTACGAGACCTCGTCGGCGTGGCCGGCGGTCAGCGCGCGCTGGCGCACCAGCGGGAGGACGTGGCGCGTCACCACTGTCGCGATGGCTGCGGCGAAGCACTCCTGGCCCGCATCCTGGACCGTGGCCTCGTCGAGCGTCGTGATCTCGACCGAGGCCGCGCCGGTGGCCGTGCCGAGGATCTCCCTGCTCGGGAACCTGGCCACGACGCCGCGTACCTCGCAGCGCACGCCCGGCTTCTGGGGGTCGCGGATGGTCACCATGATCAGGGTCGCGTCGAGGGCAAACCCGTGCGCGCCGGCCGCCCTCAGCGCCTCGGCGTCGGGGACGCCGCCCGGCCACGCGGTGACGATGTACGGGTCGGAGCGCAGCACCTCGTTGATCGCCTCGCGCACGCCGGGGAGGAGGCGATCGGCGGCCGCTGTCTCGCCGCGGAGCTCGCCGAGCTCGAGGTAGACGCGATCGTAGAGCACGGCCGCGTCGGGCTCGGCGTCGGCGGGGAGCGCGGCGTCGGTGATCGCGGCCACCACCGCGGCGTCGGGCGCCGTCCGCCCGCCGCCGCCATCGCCGCGGGCGAGCAGCACGGCGGCGCC
>SXJR01000273.1 GCA_005779305.1 Myxococcales bacterium | reverse complement strand
GCGGGCGGCGATCCACGCCGGCGCGCCCACGGCGACGCGGTGGCCGCCGACGGTGCCGTCGAGGTCACCGCCGAGCACCTCGCGCGCGTCGGAGGCGATGAGCGCGGGCCCGCCGACCGTGGCCTCGACCAGCGCCCGGGCCAGCGGATGAGCGCTGTTGTGCTCGACCGCCGCCGCCAGCGGCCGCGCGCCGGCGTCGCCGATCCAGTCGGTGAGGCGGATGCGGCCCTCGGTGAGGGTGCCGGTCTTGTCGAGGATCACCAGCCCGGGCGAGCTGAGGCGCTCCAGCGCCTCGCCACCCTTGACCAGGAGGCCGCGCCGGGCCGCCCGGCCCAGCGCGATCGACACCGCGAGCGGCGTGGCCAGGGCCAGCGCGCACGGACAGGTGACGATGAGCAACGCCATCGCGTGCTCGAGCCCTCCCCGCCAGCCGGCCGCGGTCAGCGACCACCCGATCGCGGTGAGCGCGGCGACGGTCAGGATCACGGCGACGAAGCGGCCGGCCACACCGTCGACGAAGCGCTGGATCGGCGCCCGGCGCCGGCTCTCGTCCTCGATGCGCGCCGCCAGCTGACCGATGCGGGTCTCCTCGCCGGCGGCGGTGGCGCGCACGGTCAGCGCGCCGGCCAGGTTGACGGTCCCGGCGTGCACGGCGTCGCCGACCATCACGTCGGCCGGGCGCGACTCGCCGGTGAGCAACCCGGCATCGATCGCCGAGCGCCCCGCCAGCACGACGCCGTCGACCGGGATGGTCTCGCCGGTGCGGACCATCACGTGATCGCCGGCGACCACGGCCTCGAGCGGGACGTCGAGTGGGACGTCGCCGTCGAGGCGATGGGCGGTGCGCGGCGTCAGCGCGTGCAGGAGCTCCGCGGCACTGGCGGCGCGGCGGTGCTGCTTGCTCTGCACCCAGCGCGACACCAGCAGCAAGAAGACCAGCATGGCCAGCGAGTCGAAGTAGATCTCGCCGGTGCCGCGCACGGTGTTGAGCGCCCCCCAGACCAGGCCGACGACGATGCCGATGGCGATCGGCAGATCGAGGTGGAGCCGGCGGGTGGTGAGCGCGCCCAGGGCGCCGCGGAAGAAGGGCGTGGCCGCGAACGAGAGCGCCGGCACGGCGACCAGCATCGAGATCCAGCGGAAGAACGTGGTCTCGGCCGCGCCCATCCCGCCGAACAGACCGGCGTAGAGCGCGATGGCCACGAGCATCACGTTGCCGGCGGCGGCGCCGGCGACGCCGATGCGCAGGAGCAGCGCCCGATCCTCGGTGCGCCGCAGGAGCTCGCGGTCGGCGCCGCGGTAGGGATGCACCGGATGGCCGAGGCGATCGAGGAGGCGCGCCACCTCGGCCAGCGAGGCCCGCGCGGGGTCGAACACGACGTCGGCGCGGCTGCGGCCGAGATCGAGCCGGATCTCGACGACCCCGGCGCAGCGGGTGGGCACGCGCTCGACCAGCCACAGACACGCGGCGCAGCGCACGTCCTCGAGGAAGAAGGCGGTCTCGGCCAGCCCGTCGGTCCGCGGCCTCACGTGCAGCCGGCGAAACGCGGGATCGTCGAGCTCGGCGTAGCTCTTGGCGGTCGTGCGCGCGGGCACGACCTCGCCGGCGGCGATCCGGTAGTAGGCCTCGAGGCCGTGCTCGGACAGCGCGTCGAACACGACCTCGCAGCCGGCGCAGCAGAACTCGGCGCCGGCCGGCGCCGGCAGGCCGCAGTGCCGGCAGCCCCGCGCCGCGACCGCGGCGGCGCTCATCGCGCGTCTCCGTGGCACGACGGGCCGTCGGGGACAGCGGCGGCGGGGGCGACGGCCGTCCCGGCGTGGAGCATCGGCACCCGGGCCTGCAGCGCGATCACGCCCACCGCCACCAGCACCGCCGCGGTGACGAACGGAAGCCGACCGCCGATCCGCTTCACCATCGGCCCGGCCAGGCCGCCCAGCCCGACCATCATTGGCACCGTCCCGAGCCAGAACGTCGTCATCAGGAGCGCCCCGCCCGCGATCGAGCCGCTGCCGGCGGCGACCACCACGAACGCCCACAACCAGCCGCACGGCAAGGCCGCGCTCAGGAGCCCGAGCAGCACCGCGCGCACCTCCGGCCGCCGGCGACGGCGGATCCGCACGACTTCGCGGCTCCAGCGCCGCGGCCGCAGAGACGGCACCGGCACGCCCAGCGCCGACGCGAGCGCGACCGCGCCCCACGCCACCAGCGCGACGCCGGCGATGATCATCGCGGCCCGCTGCACGTCGGCGAGCGCCCCGGCCAGATCGACGGCGGCGCCGATGCCGCCGGCCAGCGCGCCGAGGCTCGCGTAGGCGCCGAGCCGACCCAGGGCGTGCGCCACCGGCGCCCGCCAGCGAGCACCACCGGCGGCCCCGCTCGGCGACGGATCGAGGTACAGCCCCTGCAGCGGGCCACACATGGCCGCGCAATGCAGACTCCCGACGATGCTCGAACCGAGCACCGCGGCGTGCAGCGTGCTCATGGCGGCGCTCCGGTCGGCGGCACCGGCGACGACAGCTCGACCAGCGCGCTGCCCGACCAGCGGTCGTCGCCGCGTAGCACGACAACGGTCAGATCGTGGAGCCCGTGGCGGCCGCCGGACACCACCCCGCGGAAGCCGCCGTCGGCCGGCTCCATCGTCACCGCCACCGCCTCGTCGGCGCGACCGCGGGGTAACGCAGTGATGGTGGCGCTCGCGCCCACCGGCCGATCGGCGTCGTCGCGACAGGCGACCGCGACGGTGCGGCCGCGGGCCGTCACCTGGCAACGCCAGCCCAGCCGCGCCGTGCGCGCCGATGCCGCCATGACGTCGTCCCACGCCGCCGCCTTCTGGTAGTAGTCGGGCACGACCCGGCGGCCGGTGTCGCCTCCAGCGGCACCGATCAGCGCCGCGACGGCAAGCGCGTTGCCGACCAGCAGCGCGATCACGCCGCCCACCCAGCGCGTGGCCGCGCTCATCGCTCGCCCTCCGGCCCGAGGATGGTGACCGCGAGCGTGGTGTGCCAGCCGGCGTCGTCAAAGACCGTCACCCGGGCCGCGCGCTCGCCCCGGACGAAGGTGTCACGGGGCGAGATCACGAACAGCGGCACGATCGTCGAGGTCCCAGGCTCCAGGGGATAATCGGGCCGGGGATCGATGACGCGCACGGCGGCCACGTCGTCGAGCGCGACCCGGTACGTGCGCCGCGCCGCCGACCGGTTCTCGATCTTGATGCGGACCGGCGTCGAGACCGTGCCGTCTCCGAGCTGGGTGAAGGGGGCACCTTCCTGACGCAGGATCCAGACGTCAGCCCGGGTCCGGGCCTCGACCTGGACCAGGAACAGCACCGCGACCACCGCCAGCGCCGCCGGGTACACCAGCACGCGCGGGCGCAGGAACCGCCGGGCCTTGCCGGCCAGCTCGGCCTTCGAGGTGTAGCGGATGAGGCCGCGCGGCCGCTCGAGCCGATCCATGATGACGTCACATGCGTCGATGCACTGGGCGCAGCCGATGCACTCCATCTGCAGGCCGCGGCGGATGTCGATGCCGGTCGGGCACGTGTTCACGCAGGCCCGGCAGTCGACGCAATCGCCGACCGCTGGCGCGCCCTCACGCACGACCGGCAGGGCCTTGCCGCGCTTACCGCCCGGCGCCTTCCCGCGCGGCTCGCCGCGCCGCTCGTCGTAGCCGATGATCAGCGAGTGCTGGTCGAGGAGCACGCTCTGCAGCCGGCCGTACGGACAGGCCAGCACGCAGGTCTGCTCGCGAAAGTACGCGAAGTCGAAGAACATGAGCGCGGTCACGCAGACCACCACGCCGAAGCCCACCGGGTGCACCGCCGGCGACGAGCGGACCCAGTTGCCCACGGTCGTGGCGCTGACGAAGTAGGCCAGGAAGACGTTGGCGAGGACGAAGGCCAGGACGGCGTAGACCGCCCACTTGGCGGTGCGGCGCCACGACAGGCCGCCGCGCTCGTCGAGCTTGCGCGACTCACTGGGCCCGCCCTCGAAGAGCCGTTCGATGGGGCGGAACACCCACTCGAGGTAGACGGTCTGCGGACAACCCCAGCCGCACCACACCCGCCCGGCCAGCGCCGTCACCAGGAACACGGTGAGCACCACCGTGAGGCCGAACAGCATCAGGATGAAGCCGTCGGCCGGCCGGAAGGTGGCGCCGAAGAAGGTGAACTGGCGACGGGCGAGATCGAGGAGGATCGCCGGCTTGCCGCCGATGTCGACGTAGGGCAACGCCACGAACAGTGCGATCAGGGCATAGCCGACCAGGCGGCGAGCGCCGTGGAAGCGGCCCACCGCGACCTTGGGGTAGATCTTGAAGCGCGAGCCGTCCTCGTTGAGGGTCGAGAGCACTCGCTCGGGAGGCGGCGCGAGCGACATCGACGACCCCGTCACCGGAGCCGATCGACGGCGCGGCCTTCGGCCGCCTTGCCGCCCGGCGCGTCGGTGCCGCGCAGCGTCGCCACGAAGGCCGAGACCTCGGCCAGCTCGGCCGGCGGCAGCAACGGCGCCCACGACAGCATCCCCTTGTCGGGCACGCCGTCGTGGATGGTCTTGTAGATGTCGAGGCGGCTCTGACCATGGATCTGGAACTGATCGGTCAGGTTGGGGCCGACCAGGCCACGCCCGTTCTCGGTGTGGCAGCTCGCGCAGTTCTTGAGGAACACGCCCTGGCCGCGGCCGATCGCGGCCGCGTCCTTGGCGAGCGCGGCCAGCGCGGCCTCGTCGACGACGACCTCCTGCTTGGGCGCGGCGGCGCGGATGGCCTCCAGCTCCTTCACCTCGGCGGCGTAGCGCGCCTCCTCGGTGAGGCCTGGTCCGCCCAGGTGGTACCAGTAGAAGTAGGCCGCGGAGTGGGCGATGCAGAGGACGAAGATGCCCTTCCACCAGAACGGCAACGGGTTGTCGTACTCGCGGATGCCGTCGTACTCGTGATGCATCAGGCGGTCGTCGTCGCTCATCGCTGACCTCCGCCGTGATCGTCGTCGAGCGGCAAGCGGGCGGCGTGTTCGCGCTCGGCGGGCACCGTGCGCCAGGCCCGCACGCCGACGGCGATGAACACGCCCAGGAAGATGAGGAGCGCGGCCTCGGTGAGCTGGGTGGGGCTCATCGCCGACATGAGCTCGGACAGACGCATGGTCAGTGGCCTCCTGTGGGAGCCTCCGCCGCAGTGGCGGCGGGCTTGATGTCGGTGCCGAGCCGCTGCAGGTAGGCGATCAACGCGATCGCCTCCCGGTCGGCCATGCCGGCAGGACCGCCCTGCGCGGCGAGCTCGCTGGCGACGAGTTCGGCCTGGGCCCGGGCCAGCCCAGGCGCGTCGTCGAGGGCGCGCTTGCTGTACGGCGTGCCCAGCATGGCCAGGGCGTCGATCCGATCCTGGATCTCCCCCCAATCGATGCGGTCGCTGAACAGGTGGGGGTAAGCCGGCATCACCGACCCCTTGGACGTGGCCCGTGGATCGCGCAGGTGGTGCCAGTGCCAGACGTGGTTGCGCATGCCGCCCTCGCGGTGGAGATCGGGGCCGATGCGTCGGCTGCCCCACTGGAAGGGGCGGTCGTAGATGAACTCGCCGGGCTTGGAGTACTCGCCATAGCGGACCGTCTCGTCGACGAATGGCCGCACCATCTGCGAGTGGCAGGTGTAACAACCCGCGCGGGTGTAGATGTCGCGGCCGTACTGCTCGAGCGGCGTGTACGGCCGCACCGAGGCGATGCGCGGCACGTTGTCGCCGATGAGGAAGGTCGGCAGGATCTCGAACAGCGAGGCGACGATCACGGCCAGCGCCACCAGCACGGTGAAGACCATGGGCATGCCCTCCCAGCGGCGGTGCCAGTACATCGGGGCCTCGGCCGCGGGCTTGAGCGCGCCGTCTTCGCCGGCCCGCGGCTCGGCCGGCTTGCGCCAGGTCGGCACCGGCACCTCGGCCTCGCTCTCGGCGTAGGTCGCCGGCCGCGTCTGCCAGGTCTTGTAGACGTTGTAGATCCCGCACGCGGTGCCGGCGATGTAGAGGGTGCCCCCGAGCATGCGCACCCAGTACATGGGCGCGATGCGCGCGCTGGTCTCGACGAAGTCGGGGAACTGCAGGCGCCCGGTGTCGTCGAAGGCACGCCACATCAGGCCCTCGGTGATGCCGGCCGCCCACATCGACACGACGTAGAGGACGATGCCGACGGTCGAGATCCAGAAGTGCGTGCTGGCCAGTCGCAGCGAGTAGAGCTTGGTCTGGTACAGGCGCGGCACCAGCCAGTACACCATCCCGAAGACCATGAAGCCGACCCAGCCCAGGGCGCCGCCGTGGACGTGGGCGATGTTCCAGTTGGTGTAGTGGGAGAGCGCGTTGACGCTCTTCACCGACAGCATCGGTCCCTCTATGGTCGACATGCCGTAGAAGGTGATGGCGACGACGAAGAACTTGAGGACCGGATCCTC
>SXJR01000272.1 GCA_005779305.1 Myxococcales bacterium | reverse complement strand
GCGCCCTTGGCGTGGCCGAACAGCTCACTCTCAAGCAGCGGCGCCGGGATCGCACCGCAGTTGACGGCAACGACGCGACCGGCGCGACCCGAGCCGTCGTGGATCGCGCGCGCCACCAGCGCCTTGCCGGTAACGCTCTCGCCGCAGATGAGCACGGTCGAGCGGTGGGGCGCGACCCGGGCGATGGTGGCGCGCAGCTCGGCCATCGGCGGCGAGTCGCCGACCAGGCGGGAGATCGCCTCGCCGGCCACCGGGCCGGCGGCCTGAGCCGCGAGCACCCGCTCGATCACGCTGGCCAGCTCGGGGTCGTGGGCGCGGACTTCGTCGAGGCTGTCGAACACGAGGTGGATCTCTCGCGGCGCGGACTCTTCAGGGTCCGCGATGAGCACCCGGAGGGCCGATCGCACGACACGCCCGACCCACTCCGGGCTCGACGAGGTCGCGAGCGATGACAACAAAACCAAGCTACCACGCACGATCTGGGAGGGCACGAATTCGCCTCGTGCGGCGAGGTTGCCCTGGGTTAGCGGCTTGCGCGGCAAACGCGCCTCGATCTAGGATGCCGCGCGACCGGCGGATCAGGCGCAACCGTGTTGGCAGTGCCAACCGTGTTGGCAGCAGCGTTGAACCACTCGTTTCCTAACCTGTCGACACTGCACCTGTTCTAGACTCTTCCTCCTGGCCGCCGCCTTGCAGTCTCGGGTGATGTTGCTCTTCGTCTTGGAGGCCCCATGCGTTCGCTCTCTTCCCTAGGCCTGCTCGCGACCTCGATCATCTCGATCGGCGCCCTCACCGGCTGTCCCGACCGCGAGGTCTCGCGCGTCGACCCGATCCAGGACCCGGTGCTCGACAAGAGCATCCCGGTCAACATCAACCGCAACCTCGACATCCTCTTCGTCATCGACAACTCGGGCTCGATGCTCGCCGAGCAGCAGCAGCTGACCGCGAACTTCCCCGGGTTCATCAACGTCCTCCAGCAGATCGAAGGCGGTCTGCCCGACATCCACCTCGGCGTCATCTCGTCGAACGTGGGCGCCGCCGGCGCGCAGTCGGTGCCGGGCTGCCCGGCTTCGGGCGACGACGGCAACCTGCTCACCGGTGCTCCCGGTAACACCTGCGCCACCCAGTTCGGGCTCACGGGTTCGTTCATCTCGGACATCGCCCAGCCCAACGGCACCCGCACGAAGAACTACACCGGGGCGCTCGATGGGCTGTTCACGTGTATGGGCTCGCTCGGCACCAGCGGCTGCGGCTTCGAGATGCACCTCGAGTCGGCGTACCGTGCGCTGCAGCCGGGCAAGAACCCCATGTTCTACCGGGCCGAGGCCTACCTCGCCGTCATCTTCGTGGCCGACGAGGACGACTGCTCGACCGAGATGGGCGCGATGTTCGGCGATCCCAACGCCGGCATCTCCTCGCAGCTCGGCCCGCGCACCTCGTTCCGCTGCCACGAGTTCGGCGTCCGCTGCGACAACGACTCCAACCCGCGCGCGCTCGGCCCCAAGACCGGCTGCGAGCCCGACACCAACTCGGTCTACCAGTACGAGGTCCAGCGCTACATCGACTTCATGCGCAACCTCAAGGACGACCCCAAGCTGGTGATCGTCGCCGGCATCATCGGCAACTTCGACTCGGTCGCGGGCGACCTGACCGTCGGTCCCGACCGCCGCACCAACGATCCCAACCTGCCCGAGGTCTCGCGCTCGTGCTTCACCCGCGATCCCAACGACCCCGATGACGGCGCGGCGCCGCCGGTGCGCCTCCAGGCGTTCCTCACCGCCTTCCCCGAGCGCAATACCTTCACGACGATCTGCAACGACAACCTGGCCGACGCGCTCATCCAGATCGCCGAGCTTCTCAAGACCGCCATCGGCAACCCGTGCATCGACAGGCCGCTCGCCGACCGCAACCCCGGCATCCCCGGCCTGCAGCCGGAGTGCTCGGTCGTCGACGTGCTCAACCCCGACAGCACCAGCCGCGCCGAGACCGTCATCAAGGCCTGCAGCGAGGTCATCCAGGCCGGCATGATGTGCGACCCCGGCTCGGCGGGAACGCCGTGCTGGTGCATCCACCCGGACGTGGCCCAGTGCCCGGCCGATGCCGAAAACCCGCAGAGCTACTCGATCGAGGTCAACCGCGGTGGCGCCACGCCGCCGCTCGGAACCGTACTCGAGGTGCAGTGCGTGACGGAAGGTGGATGATCGGCGGCTGATGCCGCGCTGACGAATCCGGCGCTTCCCGTGGGGGGATGCCCGAGACGGCCTGGTCCTGCCAGGCCGTCTTTTTTTTGCGCGTTCGGGCGCGGCGATGACGGAAGCGGCGCGCAGCGAACACTCATCGACATGCGCCACCTCTCCCCGCTCTTCCTCACGCTCCTGCTCGCGGCCTGCGTCGATCGCACGGTCTCGCGGGTCGATCCGATCGCCGATCACGTCGAGGCCCTGGACATCCCCACCGAACCCGAGCGCGACGTCGACATCCTCTTCGTGATCGACAGCTCGCCGTCGATGGCCGAGGAGCACGCCGCGCTCCTCGACGACTTCGACACCCTGCTCGCCCGCCTCGATGACGTGCCCGGCGGCCTGCCCGACGTCCACATCGGCGTGGTGTCGTCGGACATGGGCACCGCGCCCTTCAACGTCAACAGCCAGTGCCGGGCCGACGGCGGCGATCGCGGCCTCATGCAGGGCGCCACCTGCGCGGCGCTGGGCGGCGCAAGCTTCATCGAGGACGTGCTCGACCCGGCCGATGGGACCCGCCGTCGGAACTACACCGGCACGCTCGAGGCCGCGTTCGGGTGCGCAGCCGACGTCGGCGTCGACGGCTGCGGCTTCGAGCAGCACCTGGCGTCGATGAAGCAAGCGCTGTCGCCCGGCACCAACCCCGGCTTCGTGCGCGAGGACGCAATCCTGGCCGTGGTGTTCCTCGCCGACGAGGATGACTGCTCGGTGAGCGACGGCGGGCTGTTCGACGGCAGCAACACCGCGCTGGGTCCACTGACCGACTTCCGCTGCCACTCCCAGGGCATCATCTGCGAGGGCGATCCGGATCCGGCAGCGCCTGGAGCCAAGACCGGCTGCGAGCCGAACCCCGACTCGGCGTACCTCGCCGAGCTCGACGACTACTACGACTTCCTGGTCGATCTGAAAGGCGGTCGGGAGGACGACGTGATCGTCGCCGGCATCATCGGCGACCCCGACCGCGTCCAGGTCGGCCCCGACGCCAACGGCCGGCCCTCGGTGCTGGCCACCTGTCCGAGCGGCGGCCTGGGCGCGTCGGAGCCGGGCATCCGCTTCGACGCGCTGCTGTCACGGTTCACCAACAGCTCGCGCTCGAGCCTGTGCGCCGGCGACCTGTCGGCGGCGCTGCAAGGCGTGGCCGATCAGATCGTTGACGAGCTGGTCGGCGGCTGCCTGTCGCGCCCGGTCCAGGACCGCAACCCCGGCCGCGATGGCGTGCAGACCGAGTGCTCGGTGGTCGAGGCCGTGGCCGGCACCGTCACGGTCATCCCGTCGTGCGACGTGGCGGCGGGTCCGTGCTGGCGCATCGTCCAGGACCCGGTGAACTGCGCCAGCGAGCACGCCCAGCGCGTGATCGTCGACCGCGGCGGCACGGCGAACCCGGCCAACGGCATCTTGCACGTGCAGTGCGTGGTGCAGTGACGCACAGCGCTACTTGCGCTAGCTTCCGCGGGTGACCCCGCCCCCGGGCACCGCCGCCAAGCGTCCGTTCATCACCGCCAACATGGTGACGTTCGCGCGGCTGATCCCGATGCCGCTGGTGTCGTGGTGGGTCTATCAGGGCAAGGGCGACAAGGACAGCCTGTGGCTGGCGCTGATCGTCGGCACGCTGATCGGCTGCACCGACTTCGTCGACGGCTACCTGGCGCGCCGGCAGGGGCCGACCGTGCTGGGCGGCCTGCTCGATCCGATCGCGGACAAGGTCTTCATCGCGTTCGCGTACATGCCGTTCGCCGACACCGGCCTGGTGCCGGCGTGGGCGGTCGCGCTCATGTTCGTGCGCGAGTTCTTCATCACCGGGCTGCGCTCGGCCTACGAGCAGCGTGACCTCTCGCTCAAGACCAGCTACATCGCCAAGGCCAAGACCTGGACCCAGATGCAGGGCATCGGCGTGATCGTGCTGTTCCCGCTCACCGAAGGTGGCCAGGTGATGAACTGGCTGTTCTGGACCGGCATCGTCGGCCCGCTGGTGGCGGCCGCGGCGCTTTGGGTGATCCGCCGCAAGCTGTGGCGCGGCGCCTTCTTCATGAGCGCGGCGTTCGTGGCGGTCATGGTGGTCTACAAGCGCGGCGATCACGCGTTCACGATGAAGTTCTGCATGGGCGTGATCGTGGCCATCACCTGGATCAGCGCCTTCGACTACATCGCCGGGGGGTGGAAGCACCTGCGCGGCCGCGGCGATTTCAACCGCGCCGACGCGGTGCGCCTGATCAGCTCGTTCGTGCTGCCGGCGGCGGTGTTCGCGACTCTGGTCGAGAGCCCGGCGCCGGCCTGGCCGGTGATCACCGTGCTGGCCGTCGAGCTGGCCATGGGGGGCCTCGACAACCTGCTCTCGCACCACAAGCAGGCCTCGGGCGCGGCATGGTGGGGAACCCGTACGCTCGGCGCCTCGGCGCTGCTCGGCCTGGCCGTGCTGGTCGGCGGTGACGCCGCGACCTGGCTGGCCATCGGCGCCGCCGCGGTCTCCACCGGCGGCGTCGCCTGGGAGTTCTGGCGCGGCCGCGACTACTACCTGGACAAGCGCATCCGCGACAAGGCCGCGCGCGCCGCCGCCGTGGCCGCGCCGTCGACCGCCGGCTCGACGTGATGGCGGACGAAGGGCGCAAGCTGGCAGTCGTCCTCCTCTCCGGTGGCCTCGACTCCACCACCGCGCTGGCCATGGCCCGCCGCGACGGCTTCGCCTGCCACGCCCTGACCGTGCGCTACGGCCAGCTCCACACCGTCGAGATCGACGCCTCGCGCCGGGTGGCCACGGCGCTGGGCGCCGTCGAGCATCGCGTGCTCGAGCTCGACCTGCGGCCGCTCGCCCGCTCGGCGCTGACCAGCGCCGACATCGCCGTGCCCAAGGATCGCCCCGCCGCCGAGATCGGCGCGCCCGGCGACGTGCCGGTGACCTACGTGCCGGCGCGCAACACCGTCTTGCTCGCCCTGGCCCTGGCCTGGGCCGAGACCCTGGGCGCGCGCGACCTGTTCGTGGGCGTCAACGTCCTCGACGCCAGCGGCTATCCCGACTGCCGGCCCGAGTTCGTGCGCGCCTTCGAGGCCCTGGCCCAGGTCGCGACCCGCGCCGGCGGCTTCCACGTGCACGCGCCGCTCATCCAGATGACCAAGGCGGAGATCATCCGCGCCGGCGTCGCGCTCGGCGTCGACTACGGCCTCACCCACTCCTGCTACGACCCCGCCGCCGACGGCGCCGCCTGCGGGCGGTGCGACGCCTGCCACCTCCGCCGCAAGGGCTTCATCGAAGCCGGCGTGGCCGATCCGACGCGCTACGTGTGATTCGGATATGCTCTGAGCGGGAACGCTGATGAAGCTGGGGACGCTGCTCCTGCGCAACGCCGCGATCTCGCTGTCGCAGCTCGAGGCCGGACTGCGCACGCAGGTGCTGTACGGCGGACGTCTGGGCACCAACCTGGTCGAGCTCGGCTTCCTCGATGTCGACGCGCTGACCGCTCACCTCGGCGAGCTGTACCAGCTGCCGACGGCGTCGCCCATCCAGCTCGAGGCCGTGCCCGCCGACGTGCTGTCGCGCATCGGCGCCCGCACCGCCGAGCAGCTCGGCGCCATCCCGCTCGGCTTCCTCGATCCGTTCCCCGACGCGCTCGCGGTCGCGATGATCGATCCCCGCGACGAGACCGCGCTCGAGCAGCTCGGAGAGCAGACCGGCAGCCAGATCACGCCGCACGTGGTCTCCGAGCTGCGCGCCCTCTACTACCTCGAAAAGCTGTACGGCCTGCCGCGCAAGGCCCGCTATGTGCGGCCGGGCACGCGGCGCGTCCTCTCCACCGCCGGCGAGCGGCGCCGGGCCCAGCCGGTCGGCGGCCTAGTCACGCCGCCGACCATCCGCCTCGAGCCGCGGCGCAAGAGCCGCGAGCTGACGGTCCCGCCCACCGCCGCCGAGGCGTCGCCGCCGCTGACCTACGGCGCGGCCTGCGATCGCATCGACGCCGCCCGCCACCGCGACGAGATCGGCCAGGCCCTGGTCGACTTCGCACATGGCCGGTTCGCCGCGCTGGTGGTGTTCCTGGTCCGCGACGGCAACGCGCTGGGCTGGCGGGCCTACACGACCGCGGCCCTGACCCGTCCCATCGCCGATCTGAGCTTGCCCATCGGCGGCGCCTCGTCGCTGCAGGCCGCCGCCGACGACCTCCGGCCCTTCCGGGGACGTTCGCCGTCGCCGGGGCACCCGACCGAGACGCTGCTGTGGGCGTCGGTCGGCGTCGAGCCGTCGAGCGACGTGTTCGTGGCTCCGGTGGTGGTCAAGCAGCGGCCGGTGAACCTGGTCTACGCCCATCCCCTGGCCGGGCGCGGGTTCAGCGACGGCGCCGTCGACGAGCTGTCGGAGCTGGCGGTGCGGGCCTCGGGCGCGTACGTGCGCATGATCAAGCAGACCAAGGGGCAGTGACGCGGTCGCCGCTCGGGCGACATCACGTCGACATCACCGCCGCGCCGAGGCCGCGACAGACCTCCGACAGACGATGTCCGATTGGTGTTCAGGCGCTGCGGGCGGAAGGTCCCCGCATGAGCGGGAAGCACAGCCTCGTCCTGATCGGCCTCGTGTCGCTGGCTGTCGTCGCCGGGTGTGGACCCAGCGGCGGCGGTGACGACGACGGCAACGACAACTGTCCGAATCGCTGCACCGCCTTCGGCTGGGAGCATTGCGTGTCGCCCGGCGTCTACGAGGTGCCCGAGCGCTGCGAGGACGGGCAGATCTGCGACGTCGATCTGGGCTGCACGGTTTGTCTGCCCGACCTGGCCTACTGCGGCGCCGACAACGAGGTGTGGCAGTGCAACGGCGCCGGCACCGGCGGCACGTTGGTGATGCAGTGCGCGGCCGGCGAGGTGTGCTCGAACGGCATGTGCACCACGCCGTGCCAGCGCGCGCTGCAGGAGCCGTCCAACGTCGGCTGCGACTTCTGGGGCGTCGACCTCGACAACGAGGCGGTCACCACGCCGGTGATGAACGACGCCGCCGCCCAGCAGTTCTCGATCGTGATCGCCAACAACCAGGACTACGAGGTCCAGATCCAGGTGCTCAAGAACGCCGGCCGGGTCGGCGCGCCGCTGCAGGAGCAGGTGGTGGTCAACACCACCGTCGCCGCCCACGGCATCAAGCAGGTCGATCTGCCCATGCGCGAGACCGACGGTACCATGGGCCAGAACGGCCCCTACGTGATCAACAGCGGCTCGCACACGTTCGTGTCGCCGCACGCGTGGCACGTGATCACCTCGGGCCCGGTGGTCGCGTACCAGTTCAACCCGATCATCCAGCAGTTCTCCAACGACGCGTCGATCCTGATCCCGGTCCAGGCCCTGGGCCGTCACTACTACGTGTTCGGCTGGCCGACCGCCAACCCGTGCGGGCCGCCGGCCGGCCAGTTCGGGCACTTCGAGAGCATCCCCGACCACACCCAGATCGCGATCATCGGCGTCGAGGACAACACCACGGTCACGGTCAACGCCACCCACCCGATCCACGCCTCGGGCGGCGACTCGGGCTTCACCATCCCGGCCACGCCCGCCGGCCAGCCCTTCAGCTTCACCGTCAACAAGTACGACGTGGTCAACCTCGAGTCGGACCAGCCGATCGTGCCGATCGCCGAGTGCCTGAGCCACACCGACCGCGACGGTGACTTCACCGGCTCGCTGGTGACGGCGACCAAGAACATCGCCGTGTTCACCGGCCTCGAGCGCGGCATCGGCATGGGCGGGGCCGAGCCGCAGCCGGCACCAGGCTGGGAGATGGGTGACACCTGCTGCACCGACCACCTCGAGGAGCAGCTGTTCCCGACCACGGCGCTGGGCCGCGAGTTCGCGGTCAGCCGCAGCCCGGTGCGCTCGACCGACCCGAGCTGGAAGGAGCCCGACGTCTACCGCGTGCTGGCGTCGGAGAACGGGGTCCAGGTCACCACCAACCTGCCGCCGCCGATGGACTCGTTCACGTTGAACGCCGGCGAGTTCAAGGCGCTGTGGTCCGATCGTGGATTCACCTTGCACGCCAGCGGCGCGGTCACGCTGGGCCAGGTGCTGATCAGCCAGCAGCGCATCCCGCAGGGCGGCACCGGCGATCCTTCGCTGCTCATCTTCCCGGCCGCCGAGCAGCATCGCAAGGACTACGTCTTCCTGGTGCCGACCACGTTCGCGGTGAACTACTTCGTCCTCGCCAAGCCCGTCACTGGCACCTTCACCGTCGACGGCGTGGGCCTGGGCGAGTTCGCCAACTGCGTCCGCGCCCCCATCGGCGTGGTCCAGGGCATCAACTACGAGCAGGTCACCTGTCGCGTCTCCGAGGGCAAACACACCGTCGAGGGCAGCGAGCCCTTCGGCCTCACGGTCTACGGCTACTACAGCGTCGGCTCCTACGCCTTCGCCGGCGGCGCCGACGTGAAGATCATCAACCCGATCGACTGAGGCGGCGAGCAGGAAGCGCGCAGGCAACAGGCTGTTGCCGGTTGCCTGCCGGACGGCGTGTCGCCGAACGCAATCCAGTTACGAGCAGCACCAGCAGCCAGCCCAACCCGGGCCCACCACCGGCATCGCAGCAGCCGGCGTCGGCCGGGTCGTCGGGGGCCTCGTCGCAGGCGTCGCCGAGGTCGTCGCCGTCGCGATCTTCCTGGCCGCTGTTGCGGACATCGGGGCAGTTGTCGCAGAAGTCGCCGAGGCCGTCGGCGTCGGGATCGTCGCCGCTGCCGGCGCGGCCGGGGCAGAGATCGCAGGCATCACCGACGGTGTCGTCGTCGCTGTCGACCTGGGCCGGGTCGGCGATCTGCGGACACACGTCGCACCAGTCGCCGAGACCGTCGGCGTCGAAGTCCTCCTGCAGCGGGTTGAGCCACTCGGGACAGTTGTCGCAGGCGTCGCCGCGGCCGTCGCCGTCCCCGTCGGTCTGGTCGCCGCCGGCGATCGCCGGGCACAGATCGCAGGCGTCGCCGGCACCGTCGCCGTCGAGATCCCCCTGGCCCGGGTTGGCGACGGCGAGGCAGTTGTCGCAGGCGTCCCCGAGGACGTCGGAGTCGGAGTTGGCCTGGCTGGCGTTGGCGAGACTCACGCAGTTGTCGACGGCGTCGAGGTCGCCGTCGCCGTCGCGATCGTCGCAGGCGTCGCCGAGCGCGCTGCCGCCGGTGTTCTCCTGGCCGGGGTTGGTCGCCGCCGGACAGTTGTCGCAGGCATCGCCGAGCGGATCCGCGTCGCCGTTGGCCTGGCTGGCGTTGGCGACGCTCGCGCAGTTGTCGCAGACGTCGCCGTCGCCGTCGCCGTCGCCGTCGGCCTGTCCGACGTTGGCCAGGGCTGGACAGTTGTCGGTCGCGTCGGGCGTGCCGTCGCCGTCGGTGTCGACGGTGGTCGTGCACGAGCCCGGCCCCTCGCCGACGCACGACCAGCCCGCCTCGACCGTGCAGGTGGGCGAGCAGCCGTCGCCGGCGGCCATCCCGCCGTCGTCACACGGCTCGCCGCCGCGGCGGATGCCGTCGCCGCAGAACGGCGTGCACACGTCGGGCGTCATGCCGGCGCAGGTGTACCCGGTCTCGACGGTGCAGCCGGCCGAGCAGCCGTCACCGCTCATCTGATCGGCGTCGTCACAACCCTCGCTGCCAGAGCGGACGCCGTTGCCGCAGCCCATGATGCACACGCTGGGGTTGCCGGTGCACGAGTAGCCCGGCTCGACGGCGCAGGCCATCGAGCAGCCGTCGCCGCTCATGAGGTCGCCGTCGTCGCAGTCCTCGTTGAAGTGTTTGTTGTTGTTCCCGCACTGGCAGTACGAGTTGATGGTGACGCGCACGATCACGCCGTTGCCGCCCGAGCCGCAGGTGCGCAGCTGGGTCATGTTCGGCCCGCCGACCTCGACGTAGGCCGAGCCGTCGGCGGCGGTCGAGCGCAGCCGGCCGGCGGTGATCGAGAGCGGCTGCGCGGTCGGCTCGGGGTTGCGGATCAGGTTGCCGCTGGTGAGCGTGACCTCGACGCCGTTGACGTCGAACCAGAGCTCCTCGCCGGGATCGACGCCGACGATCTGGAAGTCGAAGCGCGCCACCACCTGATCGAGCGCGTAGGTCGTGCAGGTCGTGCCGGATGGACCACCCAGGGCCAGGCCGGTGATGCCGTGCGCGGACGCGGTGGTGGTCACGCCGGTGACCGTCGCCATCAGGCGGTCGGCGTAGGTGCCGGTCGCGGTCGGGAAGAAGTTGGCGCAGATGAACTGCGCGTGCGCGTCGCGGGCGGCGCCGGCCCCCAGCCCCAGGGTGATCAGCGTGACGAGGCCAGCCAGCAGCGGGCGAGGCGAGCGCATCGAGTCATTGTATCAACGGATCAACGTTGCCAGGCCCGCACCTGGGCGTGCGTGTCGGCGGCGTGGCGGAACTTCGCCACCCGGCCGCGCTCGTCGAAGCGCCAGATGTGGGCCTCGTCGATCTCGCGCAGGAGCCGCCCCGTGCCCTTCACCGTCGCCTCGAGGCTGACCAGGGCGACGACGAGGTTCGGCCCCTCGAGCACGTCGTTGACGGTGAAGCGATGGAACTCGAGGTTGGCGGCCGCGGACTCGAAGAAGCCGCCGACCGCGGCGCGGCCCTTGCGCTGTTGCAACCAGGGCACGTCGGTCGAGGCACCGGCGTACTCCCAGTCCACGTCGTCGGCGAGCACCTCGAGGATCGCGGGCACGTCGCCGCGTCCGAACGCTGCGTAGATCGCCTCCACCTTCTCGCTCAGCTTGGTCATGGGTGTCTTCCTTTCGAAGCCACCTTCGCGCGCCGGCCCCGGGCGCCGCATCGGCCAGATGGCCTATGCTCCGGGAGTGGAGGGTTCGTTCCGGCTCGCCGAGCTCCTGGGCGGACTTACCCTGGCCTGCGACGTCGCCAACGCCAACGCGCCGGAAAAGGCGCTGCGGACCGTGGTGCTCGCCGTCGAGATCGGCCGCCGCCACGGGGTCGCCGAACCCGATCTGCGCGACGCGTACTACGTGAACCTGTTGCGCTACGTCGGCTGCGTCGGCTTCGCCCACGAGGAGGCCCACGTCTACGGCGACGGCGACGACATCGGCACGCGCGAGGTGATGGGCATGGCCGACGCCGCCGATCCGCTCGGCACCGTCCGTCGCATCGTGACCCGCATCGGCCGGGGCGGCACGGTCGCCGGCCGCGTGCGCGCCGTGGCCAACATGCTCGGTGACCGAGAGGTGGTCGGATTGCACAGCTACGCGCAGTGCGACGCCTCGCAGCGGCTCTCCGATATGGCCGGCATGGGGCCCCGCATCGGCGCCGCCTTGCGCTTCGTGTGCGAGCGCTGGGACGGCAAGGGCCATCCTGCCCACGTCGCCGGCGACGCCATCCCGGTGGCGATGAGGCTGCACCACCTCGCCGATCTGATCGAGCTGGCGTTGCAGCGCGGTGGCCGCGCCAGCGCGATCCGCCTCGCCCACCGCCGATCGGGCGGGCAGCTCGATCCACACCTGACCCGGACCTTCCTCGATCACGCCGACGAGCTCCTGGCGATGGTCGACGGGCCGTCGTGCTGGGATCGTTACCTGGCCGTCGAGCCGACGCCGCACCTGACCGCGGGGCCGACGCGCATCGACGATGTGGCCCGCGCCTTCGCGTGCTTCGCCGATCTGAAGTCGACGTGGACGCTCGGCCACTCCATGGGTGTCGCCGAGCTCGCCGATCGGGCGGCCCAGGCAATGGGCCTGCCGGCCGAGGAGCGCACGGCGCTGCGGCGCGCGGCGTGGCTCCACGACCTGGGCCGGGTCAGCGTCGCCAACGGCGTCTGGGACAAGCCCGGCAAGCTCACCGTGAGCGAGTGGGAGCGCGTACGGATGCACAGCTACTGGACCGAGCGTGCGCTGTGGCAGGCGCGGCCCTTGCGCCCGCTGGCCCAGCTCGCCGGTGGCGCCCACGAGCGCGTCGACGGCGGCGGCTACCACCGCTCGCTGCCAGGGGTCGCGCTCGGTCGTGCTGCCCGCGTGCTGGCCGCTGCCGACAGCTTCCGCGCCATGCGGGAGGATCGGCCGTATCGGGCGGCGCTCGACGAGAACGCCGCCACCCGCGCGCTGCTCGACGATGTCGCCAGTGGCCGTCTCGATCGCGACGCGGCCCGCGCCGTGCTCGATGCCGCCGGTGCGCGAGCGCCACGCATGCCGGGCTGGCCGTGTGGGTTGACCGACCGCGAGATCGAGGTGCTGCGCCTGGTCGCGCGCGGCGGCTCCAACAAGGAGATCGGCATGCACCTGGGCATCTCGGCGCGAACGGTGCAGCACCACGTCGCGCACCTGTACGCCAAGATCGGCGTGGGCAGCCGCGCCGGCGCGGCGCTGTTCGCCACCGAGCACGGCCTACTCGAGCCTGGAATGCTTTTGTAACCCTCGCGGTCGCTCGCGTGGGGCTCACGGGCGATGCTGCGCCCATGTTGTTCTGGCGCTCCGACGGCACCCGGCTCCGTGGGCTCGATCCGATGCGGCGGATGCTGCCCATGCTCATGCCCACCCGCAACGAGGCGATCGTCTACTACGAGCAGATCGTCGACGCGACGGCGATGACGGCGTACATCCAGCGGTGGAACCGAGGCGACGGCGCCAAGCTGACGCCGCTCCACCTGGTCGTGGCCTCGCTCGGCCGCGTACTCAAGGCGCGGCCGCAGCTCGATCGCTTCGTGGCCGGACGGCGACTGTGGCAGCGCAAGGTGACCTCGATCTCGTTCGCGGCCAAGAAGGAGTTCGCCGATCACGCTCCGCTCAAGACGGTGAAGCTGCCGGTCGTCGAGGGCGAGGCGCTGGGCGACACGCTCGGCCGCATCCGCGAGGAGGTCGGCGGCAGCCGCACCCGCGACGATCGACCGGTCGACAAGGAGATGTCCTTGCTCGGCAAGCTCCCCGACTTCCTGCTCTCGCCCGTCGTGCGCAGCGCGCGCTTCCTCGACCGCTGGAACATGCTGCCGCGCGCGCTCATGAAGGACGATCCGCTGTTCTCGAGCGTCTTCGTGGCCAACCTGGGCAGTCTCGGCATCGACCGGGCGTGGCACCACCTGTACGAGCACGGCACGGTCAGCCTCTTCTGCGTGATCGGCGCGCTGCGGCCGCGGCTGGTGACCGGTGACGACGGCCAGCCCATGGTCCGACCGACGCTGCGCCTGCGTTTCTCCCTGGACGAGCGGGTCTGCGACGGCTTCTACGCGGCGCAATCGCTGGAGATCCTGCGCGCCGACCTCGAGGACCCCGAACGCTTCGCAGCGCCGCCCCCGCCGCCCGGCGACCGGGCCCAGAACGCCCCGCGAAGTACGCTCTGAAACACTTCCAACCCACCGACATCACGGCGACATCAGCGGGGCATGTCAGTCGATGTTCGCCGTTTGCATGGCGCACCCAGGTTGCGCCTGGTCTACGGTCCTCGAGCCACGAGTCACCGACGGAGGGACCGATGACGCGAGCGACCCTGTTCCTGGCCTGCCTTGCCGCCCTGATGCCCGCCGCCTGCACCGGCGACGGCGATGGCGACGGTGACAGCGACACCGAGCTGACGTTCGGCACCGGTCGCTTCACCGTCCCGGTCGGCGACAGCTTCACCTGTTTCTACACCGACGAGTACAGCCCGCGCGAGCTGAGCGTGAGCGGCGCCAGCGGCGGCCAGGGCGCCGGCGGTCACCACATCATCGCCTACTACGCCGACGAGCCTCGGCCGGTCGGGTATCACGAGTGCACCGACGAGGAGATGACCAACCTGAACCAGATCGCCGGCTCGGCCGGTGAACCGGGCACCGGTCCGCTGTCGCTGCGCGACAACCTCGCGCTGAAGGTCCCGGCCGGCAAGCAGTTCGTGCTGCAGGCCCACTACATCAACACAACCGACGAGGCTCAGGAAGTCGATGACTGGGTGACCCTCAACCTGATGAAGCCGGAGGACGTGCGCGCCTACGTCAACTACTTCGTCACCAACGACGACAGCTTCGAGATCCCGCCGTCGGCGGCGTACCAGCACACGACGTACTGCACGGTGAGCCGCGATCTCGATGTGGTGCTCACCCTCGGCCACATGCACGAGGACGGTCGCCAGTTCCAGCTCGAGATCGTCGACAGCGCCGGCGCCTCGATGCGGACGCTGCACGACAACGTGTGGCAGCCGTCGTTCACGTCGCACCCGCCGGTGACCTACTACCCGGCCGACGCGCCGCTGCACATCCCGCGCGGCACTCGCCTGCGCCAGACCTGCGACTGGGACAACACCACGTCGCGCACGGTGATCTTCCCGCGCGAGATGTGCCTGTCGTTCATGTACTACTTCCCGGGCGACGGCGACGACATCGTCTGCGACATGACGGCTCAGTAGTGCGCACGCTCGCAACCCTCGCGCTCCTGGCGCTCGCCATCGCCGCCTGCGGCGGCGGCGACGCCGACGTGCCCATCGACGCCGATCGCACGCCCGCCGAGTCCTGCGTCCGTCCCGGCGACGTCGGCAACAACCTCGGCGTCGGCCAGTACTGCACGCCCGAGGGCGGCGAGTGTGCGCCCTTCGATCTCGCCCCGCTCTGCCTGGCCACCGTCGGCCAGCAGCAGTGGTTCTGCACCCGCATCGGCTGCGACGCGACCACCAACTGCGGCGAGGGCGCCGGCTGCCTGCTCGAGGCCGCGGGCTCGGCCTGCGTGCCGTGCCGCTGCGACGACCGAGGCATCGGCTGCCCCTGAGCGCACTGGCCAGGCGAATTGCCTGATCGACTGCACGAGGCGGTGCCTGTGGAGATCAGGCGCCGCTTTCGTCTGCGGAGTTGCGTCGCGACGTCACCTGGCCCGGACGGTGCAACAGGGCGCGGCATGAAGCTCAACGCCCTCCCCATCACCTTCCTCCTCCTCCCTGCGATCGCCGCGTGCGTCGTCGATGATCCCGACCTCGCGAGCGACCAGCTCGACATCACCAACGCTGCCGAGACGAGAGTCCACGAGGAGACCGTGTTCCTCGACTTCAACCCCGGCAGCTGGTGCACCGGGCTCGCCATCACACCGCACTGGGTGCTGACCGCCGCGCACTGCGTCGACCACTTCGCTCAGAACGTGCGCATCGCGGGCGCCGTCGAGGTCTGGTCGACGAACAACAGCTACGACCAGGTCCAGATCTACGGTCTGGGTGGCAACCCCTCCGACGCCATGATCATCCGCCACCCCAACTTCACGCCCAACTCGAACGACCGGCAGGACGACGTCGCGCTCATCAAGCTCTACGGCCGTGGCATGACCGACGGTGACACGATCGACCCGTTCTCGGCGCGCATCTACTGGAGCAGCAGCGAGCCGTGGAAATCGAACTACAACGGCACCGACCGTGACTTCCACGTGGCCGGCTATGGCTTCGGTGGACCGGCCGGGGACGCGAGCACGTGCGACGACGAGCAGGACGGCCAGGTGAAGCGACTCGGCAGGTTCGAGCTCGACCCGTCCATCTCGCACTTCAGCAGCTCGTACACCGCCAAGGCGGAAACTCCGTACGATCAGGACATCTGCAATGGGGACTCGGGCGCGCCGTATCTGCTCAACCGCAGCGGCTGGTACTCGTTCGCGATCCACAGCGGCAGCGGCCCGACGCCAGAGGAAGGCGGCCAGGAGTTCGGAACGCTCATCCGGCCGAAGATGTCGTGGATCGAGTCGACCGCCGCGGCGCGTGGTCCGGCGCTCTCGTGCGCGAACTACCTCTGGAGCGGCACCACGTACCGCCAGTGCTCCGAGTGACCTCGAGACGTCGGACGGCGTCCTACGGGATGATGTCGGGGATGCAGGAGGCGATGTCGAAGATCATGAACATCAGGACCTTCTCCTGCGGCGTGAGCTGGGTGACCGGCGTCGTGCATCCGCCCGAGGGGTAAGCCAGCGTCGAGGCCGAGTCGTCGGCGGCGACGTGGATGTCCGAGAACACGACTCGGCCGCAGCGCTCGTCGGCGTCGTTCTCGAGCGGTGTGGTGAATGACAGATACTGGACCGACGGACCGTTGGTGCTGGTCGGCACGTGGATCCAGCGATCGGCGAGCGCCGGGCTGATCATGCTGATGGTGTGCTTCGCCATCGACAGCGGGATGATGCCGAGCGTGGTCGACGCGTTGACGTTGAGGAGCCACTGCGCGAGCTCGGCGCCGCGCATGAACGACATGTCGACCTCGGCGTTGACGTTGCCGAGATCGCCGAAGGCGACGCGGGTGATGGTCATCGGCCACGGCTGCGGCGTCGCGTCTAGCCAGATGTTGTGCCAGTGCGACGCGAACACGCGGCCGCCCATGTCAGCGTAGGACTTCATCGCCGCCAGCGACGTGGCCGGCTTGGTCGCCGGCCGCTGCGAACCCTCGCAGGAGAGGAACGTGATGTCGTACTGCGACAGGCTGGGGACGTCGTCCCACAGGGTCTGCGCGTCGGGGAACGGCTGGTTGCCATGCGCGGCGTCGAACTGATCGGTGCCGTTGCCGGTGAACAGATGCACGCGACCGGCTCCGCCGGGCAGGGTGAACTCGGCGTCGTCGAGCCCGATCTTGCGCAGCAGGCACTCGAGCGCGTCCGCGCTGCCGGTGGTCACGGCCATGCGGGGGATGTCGCCTTCGGCCTGGTTGCGGGGCAGACGGGTCTCCGGCGCGCCCACGGCCGTGTCGGTGCACTGCGGGACCGAGGGCAGCGTGATCTGCTTGCGCCAGCGCCCGACCTGGATGATCAGCGGCACGTTGATCGAGGCCGGCATGTCGGGCAGGACGAAGCGGCCTGCCGTGTCGGTCGTGGTCTGCACCAGCGGCGACGACAGGACCGTGCTGCAGCGGTCGCAGGCGAGCTGGTTCGGGAACGCGTCGACCGGCCCGTTGGGGACGTACACGGTGATCCCCGAGAGCGGCAGCGTGCCGTTGGGCGCGAACACCGTGCCGCTCACCGACGTGGTTCCGCCGCCGGGGCAGTCGACCTGGAAGCACTCGAGGCCGATGCACTGCTCCTCGCGTTCGCAGCGACCGTCGGGCGTACACACGTAGCCGGTGATGCAGGCCTGGCCGCCCGGGGCACAGTCCTGAGCGCACGTCCCGTCGACCCCGCAGTAGAAGCCGGCCGGGCACGTGTTCGCGCCGGCGGGATCGCATTCGATCACGCACTCGGGCGATGGGTTGCCTCCATCGCACACGCCCTGATTGGTGGAGCCGCACGCAGCGCCGAAGAGGATGAGAACGACGAGCAGGCGCATGGACACGCTCCTTCTCCGCCATGGTAGCCGAGCCATGCCGATTCTCGTGATCGATTCGCCGCGATGGAGCAGGTCCACAAACCCTGGAGGCCCCATGTTCCGACCGGATCGATTCGCTCTTTCGTTCGCGCTCATGCCCACCGACTCGCCCGACGGCGGCGCACCATGGACGCGCCGAAGAGCGCGATCGCGACATTCACTCGCCAGGCGTCACCGCGCGACGATCGTCACGACGCTCAACGAGAGCTTGACCGATCGGCGCAGGCGACCGCCCGGCGAGCATCCAGTACGCGGGCGGCGGCGGCGGCGCTGGTCGGGCTGGCCGACGTACGACAAGCAGGCAGGCTCATCGCCGCGACCTTGTTCAAATAAGACATTGTATTCACAGGGGTTTTCTGTGGTGACTTGCCCCGGAACCGGGGCCAGGAGAAAGTTGCCCACATAAGGGGTACATGTAGGATGGATGGCCGGAGTTTCCATGGCCAAGTCCGTCCCGAAGAAGGCTGCTGCTCCTCTCACTGCCAACCGCAGGAACGAAGACGACGACGCGCACAGAGGGCGCGAGGTGTTCGGGGTGATCGCCCTGGGCGCGAGCTTGTTCGTGCTGATGGCGATGGTGTCGCTGCAGGCAGGCGCGCTGATCATGGGGCCGTTCGGCAGGACGATCGCGGGGATGGTGTACGGGGTGGCGGGGTTCGGCAGCTACGCGCTGGTGATCATGGCCACGGTGGCGGCGGTGCGATCGCTCATGCAGAAGGACCCGGTGATGCCGTGGGAGATCGGGGCCGGGGTCGGCCTGGGCGTGCTGTCGGTGAGCGTGCTGCTCCACCTGATCGCGGCCAACTACCGCGTCGCGGGGTTCGGCCCGGGCGGCGCGATCGGCGAGAACCTCGGCGAGGTCCTGCGCGCGCTGATCTCGACCGCGGGCACCGGGCTGCTCGCGACGGTGACGCTGGCGGTGGCGGTGATCATCGCCACGCCGCTGACCATGCGGCAGGTGCTGGGATGGATGGGCGCAGGGCTGGCGGTGGCCGGTCGCGCGATCGCCGACGCGGCGCGGGCGACGGCGCGCTTCGTCGTCGACGTGGTCCGCGCCATCATGCCCGAGCGCCGCGAGTACGCCGAGGAGGAGGACGAGGACCCGCTCACCGTCGACGAGGACGAGCTCGAGCATCCGCTGATCGTCGATCGCGCCGCGCCCACCGCCGACTTCATCGGCGACACCGAGAAGAACGAGGCCCCGGTCGAGGAGGCCAAGGACGAGAAGAAGCCGCGCAAGAAGAAGGAGGCGACGACGGCCGAGACGCCGCTGCCCCCGGCGGCCGAGATCGTGTCGCTCGCCGACGCCAAGGCCAAGAAGAAGAAGCCGGCGGCGGTGCTGGTCGAGGAACAGGTCGCGGCCATCGAGCCGATGCTCGAGACGCCGCCCGCCGGCACCGCCGTCGCCGCCGGCGCGGCGCCGCTCATCGTCGAGAGCCGGTTCAAGCACGCCGACAAGGCCGAGATGGCGGCCAAGGAGAAGCAGGCCGAGGCCGAGCGCGGCTTCATCAAGCTCGGCGACGGCGCCTACCAGCTCCCCGGCATCGCGCTGCTCAACTACGACGCGGCCACCCAGAACCAGATCGACAAGACCTACATGCTCGAGCTGTCGGCGCGGCTGACCCGCACGCTCGAGAACTACGGCGTGAAGGGCGACGTGGTCGCCATCCGGCCCGGCCCCGTGGTCACCATGTACGAGTTCGCGCCGGCGCCGGGCACGCGCGTGGCCAAGATCGCCAACCTCGCCGACGACCTCGCGATGTCGCTCGAGGCGCTGCGCGTACGCATCGTCGCGCCCATCCCCGGCAAGGCCGCGGTCGGCATCGAGGTCCCCAACAAGGCCCGCGAGAAGGTCTTCCTCAAGGAGATCATCGCCGACGACCTGTTCCGCAAATCGAAGTCGCGCCTGCCCATGGCGCTGGGCAAGGACATCGAGGGCGGCCCGTCGGTTGTCGCTCTCGCGCGCATGCCGCACCTGCTGGTCGCCGGCCCCACCGGCTCGGGCCCGTCGGGCGCGGGCAACGCGAGGATCATGAG